>NZ_BAAAFZ010000090.1:0-8564 GCF_039523795.1 Craurococcus roseus
GAGTAGCGGCACCGGGGCAGGCGGTGCTCCGGCGGGGAGCGGAACGGGCAGTCGGGCGGGTGGTCGGCTGGGTCGCGGAGGGGCATGGCGCGTCGGTCACACCGGCGAAGCGTAAGAACATAGCATGAACAATAGTTTGGTCGGACGGCGATGCTTGACGGCGCAAGAGGATCGGTCGCGCCGATCTGGACCGAGCCACAGGCGCCGTCTTGTGGCGCGTGGCGGGCGGTGTCGGCGACGCGCTGCGGCGAGGGACGCGGCCGGTGTCGCCTCCGTCGGTCGGAGGGCGCCGCGGAAGGACGGCGCACTCCCGACTCCTTGCCGGCCGGCACGGGCTGCCTCGCACGCCACGGGGGCAGCGTCATGGCCGTGCGTGGTCCCGGCGCGCACCCATGGCGGCGGCGACCGGCCCCATCGGCGCTCGCGCGACGGCCCTGGCCTCGGCGCCCAGCTGAGCCATGCGCCGCTCACGTTCGTCCGCACGTAACGGAGGCATGAAGCAAGAAGAGCGGCGTGTCACCGCCCCTTGTTTCGTATTGGCACCATAGACGGGGTTGGATGGCGCCGGTGACGAATCGC
Source organism: Craurococcus roseus (assembly GCF_039523795.1). Lineage (NCBI taxonomy): Bacteria > Pseudomonadati > Pseudomonadota > Alphaproteobacteria > Acetobacterales > Acetobacteraceae > Craurococcus > Craurococcus roseus. The sequence continues at coordinate 580 of NZ_BAAAFZ010000090.1, forward strand.
GTCCGGGGTGCCGTTCCGCGGTGCGCGCCGCGGACCGGACGCGTGGCCTTACAAGGAATCAACGCCTTGCCCCTCGATCCCACGCCGGTGCCGACCGGGCTGGCGTTCCGCCTCGATGCCGTCACGACCGAGGCCCGCTTCATGTAAGGGGCGGTGCCCCTCGCCGGCGGCGGCTTCGTCGTCGTTTGGCAACGCCAGGAACCTTGGAAGCCCGGCGACGGGAGGCACAGCACCAAATACGACATCTACGCGCAGCGCTACGACGCGGAAGGAAAACTCGCCGGGGCCGAGTTCCGCGTCCATGACGCGCCGGAGAGGAGTCAGATCTCCCCGCGCGTCGCCGCGCTGGCCGACGGCGGCTTCCTCGTCGCCTGGAGCAGCATCGATCCCGCGCGGTCCGACGGGCAAGGGTCCGGCTTTTTCGCCCGGCGCTACGCCGCGGACGGGACCGCCCTCGGCGACGGGTTCCGCATCCACGACGACCAACCAGGAGGATCGGCGGTTGCCGCCCTCGCGGACGGCGGCTTCCTGATCGCGTGGCCGAGCGACGATCCGGCGGTCGCCAGTGGCCTCGTCGTGCATGCCCGGCGGTACGGTCCCGACGGCGTTCCGACCGACGCCGATCTCCGCGTCAGCGACGCCCCTGACGCGCTGTTGAGCGGGGTGCAAGTCACCGTCTTGGCGGACGGCGGCTTCGTCCTCCTTTGCCACACCTCCGACCGGTCGGTGTCCGGTAACCACGGCGTTCTCGCCCGGCGCTACGCCGCGGACGGCACCCCCGTCGGCGACAGTTTCCCTGTCCACACCGCGCCCGCCGGCGACCAGTTGTTCGCGAAGGCCGTCGCCCTTCCGAACGGCGGTTTCGCCATCGTCTGGCAAGAGTCCGCCGAGGCTTCCCGTTTTCCGCAGCACGACACCTACGACATTTTCGCGCGGCGGTACGCGGCGGACGGCACGCCTCTCGGCGACGGGTTCCGCGTCCACGACGCGGTCAGCGACGGCGAGCTTTTCCAAGGTGCCACAGCCCTCGCGGACGGCGGCCTTTTGGTCACCTGGATGATCTTCGATCCTTCGGGGTCCGGCCGCTACCTCCACTACGCCCGGCGCTTCACGGCGGACGGCGCCCCAGACGGCGAGGAGTTCCGGGTCCACCCCGTGCGGCCCGACGACGACTGGACGGGTTGGGCGGGTTGGGCCGCCGTCGCGGCGGGCGTGCCTTCGCAGGTCGAGGGCGACACCGGCGTGACGGAATTCACCGTCGACGTGACCCTCAACACAGCGTTCTCCTCAGCGCAGAACGTGGCGTGGCGGGTGGAAGGCAGCGGCGGCCACGCCGCCGACGCGGCCGACTTCGAGGGCGGCGTCCTGCCCTCCGGCACGCTCAGCTTCGCCGCTGGGGAGACGAGGAAAACCGTCACCGTGCGGGTCGCCAGCGACGCGCTGGTCGAGGCGGACGAAGGCTTCACGGTCCGGCTCTCCGATGCGTCGGCGGGCCTGTTCCTCGCCACCTCCGGCGCTGGCGCGACGATAGCAGACAACGACCCGCCGGTCGTGCGGGGCGATTTGCCTCCCGATCGCACACCGGTACCCACCGGCTCGGAGTTCCGCGTCAACGCCACCACCGCGGACTACCAGAGCGGGCCGTCGGTGGCCGCTTTCGCGGACGGCGGCTTTGTCACGGCTTGGACGGGCCGGACCGCCGACGGCACTTACGACGTCTTCGCCCAGCGCTTCGCCGCCGACGGCCGAGCGACGGACGGCGAGTTCGGCGTCAACGCCACCGCCCTCGGGGACCAGAACGCGCCGAGCGTCGCCGCCCTTCCTGACGGCGGCTTCGTGGTGTCCTGGACCGGCACCGGCGCCGACGGCACACGCGACATCTTCGCCCGGCGCTTCGCGGCGGACGGCGCCGCCGCGGGCGGGGAGTTCCGCGTCGACGCCACGCCCTCCGGGGACCAGTACGGGCCGAAGGTCGCCGCCCTCGCCGACGGCGGCTTCGTGGCGTCCTGGGTCCTCTACGACGCCGACGGCACACGCGACGTCTTCGCCCGGCGCTTCGCGGCGGACGGCTCGGCCGCGGGCGGCGAGTTCCACTCCGGCTCCGCCGCCGCAGGCAACGAGTACTCCCCGTCGGTCGCCGGCCTCGCGGACGGCGGCTTCGTCCTCTCTTGGTACTCCAGCGGCCGCGGCGTCCTCGCCCAGCGCTTCGCGGCGGACGGCGCCGCCGCGGGCGGCGAGTTCCGCGTCAACGCCACGACCCCCGGCAATGCCTCGCGGCCGGACGTCGCCGCCCTGGCGGACGGCGGCTTCGTCGTGTCGTGGGACAGCAACACGGGCAATCGGCGCGCGGACGTCTTCGCCCAGCGCTACGGGGAAGACGGCGCCGCCACGGGCGGCGAGTTCCGCGTCCGAGAATCCAGCCTAGGCATGAACTGGCAGCCGGCGGTCACCGGGCTCGCGGACGGCGGCTTCGTGGTGTCCTGGGTGAACTCCGAACCTGTGGGCAGCGCGGGCCTGATCGACCGGGACATCGTCGCCCGGCGCTTCGCGGCGGACGGCGCCGCCGCGGGCGGGGAGTTCCGCGTCACCGCCGCCACCGGCGGGGGGCCGCAGGCGCCCTCGGTCGCGGCCCTGCCCGGCGGCGGCTTCGTCGTCGCCTGGGACGGCGCCGACGCCGCCGGCGCCACAGACGTCCTGGCCCGGGTCTTCTCCGCGCCGGGCCCGGCCGGCACCGTCCACGTCTCGGCCGACGACGCCGCGAAGGCCGAAAGCGACGCCGGCACGACCGCCTTCACCTTCACCGTCCGCATGGACGCCGCCTCCGACGCCCAGCAGAGCGTGCGTTGGCAGGTGGCCGGCGCCGGCGCTGATCCCGCCACCGCCGCCGACTTCGTGGGCGGGGCGTTGCCCTCGGGCACGCTGGTCTTCGCCCCCGGCGAGACCAGCAAGGCCGTCACGGTCGCGGTCGCGGGCGACGCCGCGGTCGAGGCCGACGAGCGCTTCGCCGTGGCGCTGTCGGACGCGTCCTCCGGGCTGGCGCTCGGCGTGGCGTCCGCGTCCGCTGCCATCCTCAACGACGACGCCGTGCCGCCGGCCCCGCCGAACATGCCCGTGGTCCGCGGCACGGCGCTCGACGACAGCTTCGCCAAGGTGCCCGGCCGCGCCGCCTACGAGGGCTTGGGCGGCCACGACTCGCTGGACTTCGGCGGCGCGGGCTTCCGCGGCGCCCACGCGACGGCGGGAACCGACGGGAGTTGCGTCCTGACCCACGGCGGCGACGCGGCGGTCCTGCGCGGCGTCGAGGAGGTGCGCTTCGCCGACGGGCGCTTGGTGTTCGACGCGGACGACCCGGCGGCGAAGGTGCTGCGCTTGTACGAGGCGGCGCTGGACCGGCTACCGGACCAGGGCGGGCTCAACGTCTGGATCGACGCCGTGCGGGACGGCCAGCCTTTGGCCGAATTGGCGCGGGCCTTCCTCGGCTCGACGGAGTTCCAGGCGCGCTTCGGCGGCGCCGGCACGGACGACGGCGCCTTCGTGGACCGCCTGTACCAGAACGCGCTCGGCCGCGCCGGCGACGCCGAGGGGCGCGCCTTCTGGGTGGACCGGCTCGACACGGGCGCCGCGACCCGCGCCGACGTCCTCGCCGCGTTTTCGGAGGGTCCCGAGAACAGGGCCGCCACCTCCGACCTAGTGCGTAGCGGCATCTGGGACCGCAGCGAGGAAGCGATGGAGGTGGCGCGGCTCTACGACGCGGCGTTCGGCCGCCTGACGGACGCGGAGGGGCTCGCGTTTTGGAAGGGGCGCGTTGGAGCGCGGCGCCGTTTCGCTGGGTCAGGTGGCCGACGCGTTCGCCGGCGGCGCGGAGTTCCGGGCCAAGCACGGGGCGCTGGGCGACGACGGCTTCGTCGAGGCGCTCTACGCGAACACGTTGGACCGGCCGGCCGACCAGGTCGGACTCGAGTTCTGGACGGGCCGGCTCGGCGCTGGCGTGGCGCGGTCCGAGGTGGTGCTGGCCTTTTCCGAAAGCGCGGAGCATGTCGCGCTCACGGAGAAGGGCATCGGCGGCGAGGCGTCGGCGGAGTTCGGCATCCTGTTCGCCTGAACGCCGGGGCGGCAACGGGGGCCGGAGCCGCTCCGGCCTCGCCGATCCCCGTGCCGATTGCGCGACCCGGTGGCGCGGCGGTCCGCCTCCCCGGCGTTTCGGCAGACGTGCCCCGGGGCGGCGCTGGCCGGCGCGGGGCCGGCTGGGCCCAGGCGCGACTCCGCTCCTCCGCGAAGCGGTAGCGCCTCCCCCGAACGCGAGCGCCGGAGCGCGTCGAAACCCGTCGCGGCGCGCGAATGACAAAAGTTTGTTTCGAACCTGGATCGTGCCGCGCCGTTTGGTGCGAACGGCGAACAAACGGCCTCCGGAACGGCACACCGCCGGTAGACCCGGGGCCGGCGCCGGACCGTCCAGCTTCGAAGGAGCCAGCGCCTTGCCGCTCTACCCCACACCCGTGCAGACCGCGCCGGAGTTCCGCGCCAACAGCACCCTCGCGGGCGACCAGTACGGTTCCTCGATCACAACCCTGTCCGATGGCGGCTACGTCGTCGCATGGGCCGGCAGCGAAACGCCCGGCTCGGCGCTCTACGACATCTACGTGCAGCGCTACTCGGCGGCCGGCGCCGCGGTGGGCGTGGAAAGGCGCGTCAACACCAACGCGGCCGGCTCCAACACCACCGCGACCGGCTTCGAGCACGGCCCGACCGTCACCGGCCTCGCCGACGGCGGCTATGTCGTGTCCTGGCTCGGACCGGGCACCGAGAGCCCGAACGTCGTGGCGCAGCGCTTCGACAGGAACGGCGCCCCGATCAACGGCGAGTTCACCGTCAGCACGAGCAACGGCTTCCACGACCTGCCGACGATCACCGCCCTTGCGGGCGGCGGCTTCGTCGCCACCTGGGTCGGCCCCGGAAACAACGGCAGCGTCGAGGTCCGCGCGCAGCGCTTCAACCCGGACAGCAGCCCGGCCGGCGGCGAGTTCGTGGTCAACAGCGGCTTGGCCGGCGACCAGGGCTCGCCCAAGGCGGCGGGCCTCGCGGGCGGCGGCTTCGTCGTGACCTGGAGCGGCCCCGGCGCCGCCGGGCCGGAGATCTACGCCCAGCAGTATTCGGCCACCAGCGCGGCGGTCGGCAGAGAGTTCGTCGTGAACACCGCGACCGCCGGGGACCAACTCCGGCCGACCGTTTCCGCCCTCCCCGACGGCGGCTACCTGGTGGCTTGGGTCGGCAACGAGGTGGCGGGCGCCAACAACTACGATATCTTCGCCCAGCGGTACTGGGCCGACGGCAGCGCCAATGGCGGGCAGTTCCAGGTCAACGCCGCGTTCAAGGCCGACATCAACGGGTCGGTGGACGTCACCGAGCTGTCGGACCGCGGCTTCCTCGTGTCCTGGAGCGGCATCGGCGCCGACGCCGCCGACATCTACGCCCAGCGCTACCTGGAGAACGGCGCCAAGGCCGGCGCCGAGTTCCGCATCAACGCCGACACCGCCGGCTACGAGTACGGCCCGTCGGTGGTGGGCCTCGCCTCCGGCGGCTTCGCCGTGACGTGGAGCGACAAAACGGGTGCCGGCGCCACGGCCGACACCGACGTGTTCCTCAAGACCTTCGCCTTCCCGGCGCCGGTCAGCGCGGTGAACATCGTGGCGAACCAGCCCGCGCAGGCCGAAGGGGCCGCGGCCGCCACGACCGCCTTCACCTTCACCGTCACCCTCGACGCGAGGGTGGCCACCGCGCAGACCGTGCGGTGGCAGGTGGAGGGCGCGGGCGCGAGCAAGGCCGCGGCGGCGGACTTCGCCGGCGGTGCGCTGCCGGGCGGGACGCTCACCTTCGCGCCCGGCGAGACCAGCAAGACCATCACGGTCAACGTCGCGGGCGATGCAGCCGTGGAGTGGAACGAAGCCTTCGCGGTGCTGCTGTCGGACCCGTCGGCGGGCATCGGCCTCGCCGTGCCGGGCGCCGCCGCCACCATCGTGGACGACGACGCCACCTTCGTGCCCGGCACCGGCGGCGACGACGTCTTCACCGCGCAGGCCGGTCGCTTCTCCTACGACGGCTCTTTCGGGCACGACAAGGTCGAGCGGCTCGACATGGGTTTCCGCGGCGCGCAGGTCGCGGTGCAGGCGGACGGCAGCGTCCTCATCACCAAGGGCGCGGACGCGATGCTCCTGCAAGGCGTCGAGGAGGTCCGCTTCCTGGACGGCCGGTTGGCTTTCGCGCCCTACGACCCGGCGGCGAAGGTGGCCCGGCTGTACGAGGCGGCGCTGGACCGCCTGCCCGACCAGTCCGGCCTCAATTTCTGGGCCGCCGCGGTGCAGAACGGCGAGCCGCTGTCCACCTTGGCTTCCGGCTTCCTGTCCTCGCCCGAGTTCCAGGCCCGCTTCGGCGGGGCGACGGCGGGCAACGGCGCCTTCGTGGACCAGCTTTACCTCAACGTGCTGGGCCGCGCCGGCGAGGCGGAGGGCCGCGCCTTCTGGGTGGGCGCGCTCGAAAGCGGAACGGGCACCCGCGCCGACGTGCTCGCCGCCTTCGCCGAAAGCCCGGAGAACCAGGCCGGCACCGCGGCGCTGGTGCAGAACGGCATTTGGGACCGCAACGAGGCCGCGGCGCAAGTGGCGCGCATGTACGACACCGTGCTCGGCCGCGCGCCCGACGCGGCGGGCCTGGGCTTCTGGAAGAACGGCATGGAGAGCGGCGAAGCCTCGCTCAACGGCATGGCGGACTCCTTCACGGGCAGCGCCGAGTTCCAGGCCAAGTACGGGGCGCTGGACAACCGCGGCTTCGCCAACGCCTTGTACGTGAACACGCTGGACCGGCCGGCCGACCAGGCCGGGCTCGACTTTTGGACGGCGGCGCTCAACAACGGCGAGCCCCGGTCCTCGGTGGTGCTCGCCTTCTCCGAGAGCCCGGAGCACGTCGCCCTCACCGCCCCGACCATCGGCGGCGAGGCCCGGACCGAGTACGGCATAGTGTTCGTCTGAACGCCGGAGGGTTGGCGGGGTCGGGGCTATTCCAGCCCCACCAACCCCCGCGCGAAGTCCCGCGCCTCGAAGGGGCGGAGGTCGGCCGCCGTCTCGCCCACGCCCACCATGTGGACGGGCAGGCCGAACTCCGCCGCCAGCGCCACCACCACGCCGCCCTTGGCGCTGCCGTCGAGCTTGGTGACGGCGAGGCCCGTCACCGCGACCATTTCCTTGAACACGCGCACCTGCTGCACGGCGTTCTGGCCGGTGGTGGCGTCCAGCACCAGCAGCACGGAATGCGGCGCCGACTCGTCCTGGCGCTTCAGCACGCGGACGACCTTGCGCAGCTCCTCCATCAGCGCCGCCTTGTTGTGCAGGCGGCCGGCGGTGTCCACGAGCAGGACTCGCGTGCCGGCTTCCTTCGCCGCCTTGAGCGCGTCGAAGGCGAGGCCGGCGGCGTCGGCGCCGGGCTTGGGCGGCGCGTGGACGGCGCAGCCGGTGCGCTCGCCCCAGATCTGGAGCTGCTCCACGGCGGCGGCGCGGAAGGTGTCGCCGGCGACGAAGGCGCAGGACAGGCCCTGCTCGCGGTACTGCTGGCCGAGCTTGGCGATGGTGGTGGTCTTGCCGGTGCCGTTGACGCCGACCACCAGCACGACATGGGGGGCGCGGTCCGGCTCGATCTCCATGGGCAGCGCGACCGGTTGGAGGATGGCGGCGATCTCGTCGGCGAGCGCGGCCTTCACCTCCTCGTCCGTGACCTCCTTGCCGAAGCGGGTGCGGCGGAAGCCTTCCACGATGCGCTGCGCGGCGGGCAGGCCGAGGTCGGCGGAGATCAGCGTTTCTTCCAGCTCTTCCAGCGCCTCGTCGTCGAGCCGGCGCTTGCGGAACAGGGAGGTGACGCTGTCGGTCAGGCGCGCGGTGCTGCGCGCGAGGCCGCCGCGCAGGCGCGACAGCCAGCCGCCGCCGCGTCCGGCCGGTTCG
>NZ_BAAAFZ010000091.1:0-5158 GCF_039523795.1 Craurococcus roseus
GCGCTCGCAGGCGAGCGCGTTCGCCGCGTACACCGCGAAGAAGTGCCCGGCCCAGACGAGCAGGCCGAGCACCGCCCAAAGCACCGGCGACGCGCCCCGCCGCCGCGTCTGGCCCGCCCCGCCCGGAGCGTTCACGCCGGGAGCATCCGCGGGAACAGGTGCAGCAACGCGAGGCCGGCGGCGCCCTGCGCGGCGACGTAGAGCGCGAACAGCGCCACCGCCTCCACCGTCACGCGCCGGGTGCCGTCCACCCGCCCGGCCAGGCGGCGCGCGGCGGCGTAGGCCGCCATGATCGCCAGCACCCCCAGGTGGAAGCCCTGCCACGCGACCAGGGCGTAGCCGGCCGCCCCGTAAGCGTGCGCGGTGGGCCGCGCCCCCGCGAACCAGTGCGCGCCGAGGTCGGCCGCGAAGCCCGCCGCCATCAGGAAGAAGCCGAGCAACGGCGCCCACCAACGCAGGGTGCTCCGCAGACGGAGGGACCGCATCGCCAGCCAGAACACCCCGGCGCCGGCCGCGTACAGGGCCGCGGCCGCCAGCCCCGGCAAGGCCAGCGGGAGCGAGGTGCCGGGGGGCGGCCACATGCCGTCGCCGTTGACGAGCCACAGGTACAGGTAGGAGCCGATCAGGCAGGCGTAGGCCGTGCCGTCCACCAGGAACAGGCAGGCCATCGCCCACCAGGACGTCGCGGAGGGCCCGGCGACGTAGGTGGGCAAGCGGTGGCCGCCGCCGATGTCGGCCTCCCGCGCCAGCGGGCCGTGGTCGGTGTCGTTCCACAGCCAGTGCAGGAAGCCCGCGAGCGCGACCAGCGCCGCCACACCCGCGGGGACGAGCGCCTCCACGGCGAGCGCCAGGAAGAAGACGGCGGTGCCCACGGCGGCGACGATGTGCGCCCAGCCCGACCCGGGCACGACGAGCACGTGCTGCGGCACCGCTTCGGCGGCGGAGGTGATCAACGCCTCGCGCCGCCCGGTGTAGGTCGCCGGCATGAAGTGGCCGCCCGCGTCCACCTCGCGCGCCAGTTCCGGGTTGTCCCAAAGCGGGTACCGCCCGGTGACGCGCGGCATGCTGCGCGGCCCGTGGTCGCCGTTGTTCAGCCATTCCAGGGTGCCGCTGTTCCAGGGGTCCTCCCCCGAGCCGACGGGCCGGTAGTGCAGCGCCACGTCCAGCAGCACCACGGCTGCGCCGGCCGCCACCATGAAGGCGCCGGCGGTGGACGCGACGTTCAGCCATTCCAGCCCCATCCCGGCGGGGTAGGTGTACACGCGCCGCGGCATGCCCATCAGGCCGGAAATGTGCATGGGGAAGAACGTCAGGTTGGTGCCGAGGAACAGCAGCCAGAAGCCGAGCTTGCCCAGGCGTTCGGAGAGCTGGGTGCCGAGCGCCGGCGCCCAGTAGTAGAAGGCGCCGATCAAGGGGAACACCATGCCGCCGATCAGCACGTAATGCAGGTGCGCCACGATGAAGTAGGTGTCGTGCGCCTGCCAATCGAAGGGTGTGACGGACACCATCACGCCGGTCAGGCCGCCGCAGACGAAGACGAACAGGAAGCCGAGCATGTAGAGGGTCGGCGTCGCCATCCTGACGCGCTTGCCGGAGGCGAAGGTCGCGATCCAGGCGAACACCTGGAGCCCCGAAGGGACGGAGACGGCGAAGCCCGCGGCCGAGAAGAAGGCCAGGCTCAGCGCGGGGATGCCCGTGGCGTACATGTGGTGCACCCACAGCCCGAAGGACAGGAACGCCGTCCCCACCACGGCCGCCACCACCAGCCCGTGCGCGACCAACGGCACGCCGGCCATCGCCGGGACCACCATCGACACCATGCCGGCCGCCGGCAGGAAGATCACGTAGACCTCCGGATGGCCGAAGAACCAGAACAGGTGCTGCCACAGCAGCGGGTCGCCGCCGCGCTCGGGCAGGAAGAAGGGCCAGTCGAAGGCGCGCTCCAGCTCCAGGAGCGTGCTCGCGACGATGACCGCCGGGAAGGCCAGCACCACCATGATGGCGAAGACCAGCATCGCCCAGGCGAAAAGCGGCATCCGGCCCAGCGTCATGCCCGGCGCGCGGCAGCGCAGGATGCCCACGATCAGCTCGATCGAGCCGGCGATGGCCGATATCTCGATGAAGCCGATGCCCAGCAGGTACATGTCGGTGTTGATGCCGGGCGAATGCGCCTTGCCGGTGAGCGGCGGGTACATGAACCAGCCGCCGTCCGGCGCCGCGCCGAAGAAGATGCTGGCGAAGAACGAAAAGCCGCCGATCGTATAGATCCAGTAGGAGTACGCGCCGAGGCGCGGAAAGGGGAACTCCCGCGCGCCCAGCATTCCCGGCAGCAGGTTGATCCCGACCGCCTCCACCGCCGGCACCGCGAACAGGAACATCATCACCGTGCCGTGCATGGTGAAGACCTGGTTGTAGGTCTCCGCGTCCACGATCCGCAGGCCGGGCCACGCGAGCTGCGCGCGGATGATCAGCGCCAGCACCCCCGCCAGGAGGAAGAACACCATCGCCGTCGCCACGAAGAGGGCGCCGACGTAGTTGTTGTTGACCTCCGACAGCATCCGCCAGCCGCGCGGGCGCTGCCAAGCGCGCTTCAGCGCCTCGAACTCGCCGGGCGGGCGCGGCAGCGGGTTCGGCAGGTCCGCGCGCGTCCCGGCCGAGGCGCCGTGGGTGTCGGGCGGGCTCACCGCAGCCCCTCCAACCAAGCGGACACGGCGAGGAGGTCTTCGCCCGGCAGCGCCTGGCCGTAGGAGGGCATGTTGTTGCCGGGCTTGATGTCCTGCGCGCCGGCGATCCAGCCCGCCAGCGCGGCGCGGTTGTTGGGCAGGGCGCCCGCGGCGAGGGACAGGCGCGAGCCCACGCGCGACAGGTCCGGCGCGATCCGCGCGTCCCACTCCGTGCCGCGCACCGCGTGGCAGGCACCGCAGCCGGCCTCGCCGAACACCCGCATCCCGCGCTCCGCAACCGGATCGGCGGGCGGTGGCACCGGGGCCTTTTGACGCACGAGCCAAGCCTCGAACTCCGCCGGCCCCTCCGACACGACCCAAAAGGCCATCAGCGCGTGTTGCTGGCCGCAGAACTCCGTGCATTGGCCGCGCAGCACGCCCGGCCGGTCGGCGCGCAGGCGCTGCACGTTGGCCCGGCCGGGGATCATGTCCATCTTGCCGTGCAGGTTCGGTATCCAGACGCTGTGGATCACGTCGCCGGAAAGGAGGGTGAGTTCCACCTCCCGCCCCACCGGCAGGCGCAGCTCGTTCGCCGTCACGGCGTCCGGGCCGGCGTCCGGGTAACGGATCTCCCACCAGTACTGGCGCGCGACGATCTCGACGCGGAGCGGCCGCGGGTCCGTGTTCGCCACCAGCGCGTTGGAGATGCCCAGGGTCCAGACCAGCAACGCCAGCAGGGTCGCGGCCGGCAACGCGACGCCGCCCAGGAACGCGAAGCGGCGCGAGGCCATCCAGCCGCGCCAACGCGGCGGCGCGAACACCGCGAGGCCCGCCAGCGCCATCACCAGCGCAAAGATGGCGGAGCCGCCCACGAACAGCACCCAGGAGATGCGTGCGATGCGCTCCGCCTGGACTCCCATGGGGTCCAGCACGGTTTGCACGCCCGAGCAGCCGACGGCGGCCGGGAGCGCCAGCGCCGCAAACACCGCCCGTCCGACGGCGGCGCGCGCGCGTGGCGGCGTCGTCACGCCCCGGTGCGCCGGACCGGCGGCGGCGCCGTTTCCGTCCCCAGCACCACACGCAGCAACGCCGGGACCGCGACCGCCGCGAAGGCGACGCCGCCCGGCACCCACATCAACAGCCCGCCGAGTTGCTGGTCTTCGAGCTGCGTCAGGCCCCAAGGCAGGGTGGTGTGGGCGTGCGGCGCGTAGAGGGCGCGCGGCGCGAAGGTGAGCAGGGCGCCGAGCGCCCCCATCTGCGACGCCGTGGCCAGCCCGCCCAGCAACGCCGCCTCCGGACGGGCGGCGCCGGAACCGAGCAGCCCGCGCCACAGCCACCACGCCGCGCCGAGCAAGGAAAGGTGCATGGCCCAGTACGCCGCGTCCGAGCGGAAGGTGGCGGCGTAAGGGCCCGGCAGGTGCCACGTCCAAAGCGCGGCGGCGAAGAGCAGGCCGGAGGCCGCCGCCTCGCCCGCGGTCGTCCGGCTCCGCTTCGGCAAGGCCGCGGCCAGCAGCGGCGCCGCCCCGAGCAGCACCAGCAGGTGCTGCCCCGCGCGAGCCGAGAACAGCGCGACGGAAAGGTTGCAGAGCGGCGACACGAGCGCCCCTGCCAGCAGCGCCCAACCCAGGAACAACGCGCGCCGGTCTGCCGCCCGGCCCCAGGCGAGCGCCAAGCCGAGGGCGAGCGTGCCGAGCAGCCAAGGATCGTCCAGCCGCCAAGCCACGCCGCCCGGCAGGGGCGGCGCGCCGCAATACGGCAAAGGATCGGGGAGGTCGCCGGTGCTGGGCATGTGTCTCGCCGATCCTTGTCCAACATCCGCTTCCGCGGCGCAACGCGCCGGCCCGCCGATTGTTCACCGGGCGGCGGCGTGACATCCCGGCGCGGCCGCGCCATTGGCAGGCCCATGCGCTCGACCAAGGCACCGGCCGCCGCCCCGCTTTTGACGCGCGAGGTCGTGCTGGCCGGCGCCGGCGCGGCACATCTGGTCGCGCTCCGCGGCCTCGCGCGCCAGCCGCTGCCCGCCGACACGCGGGTCACCTTCGTGGCGCGCGAGGCGGAGGCGATCTACTCGGGCATGCTGCCGGGCGTGCTGGCGGGGCGCCTTTCCAGAGAAGAAGCGACGATCGACCTGCCGGCGCTCGCCGCCGCGGCCGGGGCACGCTGGATCATGGCGGACGCCGCCGGCCTCGACCTCCCCGCAGGGTGCCTGCTGCGCCGCGAAGGGCCGCCCTTGCGCTTCGACCTGCTCTCCTTGTCGGTCGGCACGGTGCCCGCCCTGGTGCCCGGCGCGGCCGAGCACACGCTGGCGCTGCGCCCCCTCGACGCGTTCCTGGACGCGTGGGAGCGGCTGCTCGCCGGAGGCCCGCCACCGGGAAGGCTGCTGGTGGTGGGCGGCGGCGCGGCCGGCGTGGAGGTGGCGCTGGCCGCGGCCCGCGCGCTGGGCGGCGCGACCGCGGTGGCGCTGGCCCGCGGCAACGAGCGCCGGACGATGGAAT
>NZ_BAAAFZ010000092.1:0-23207 GCF_039523795.1 Craurococcus roseus
CGGCGGGACGCCGTGTTTCGGGAAGGGGGACGCGCGCATGGGGGCGCCCACCATACCCCGCAACCGCGCCCGGCCGGAGCCGTTTCGGCGCCCGCCGCCCCGGAACCCCGGTTGCGGCGCGGCGGCGCTTCGCCCTATGGCTCGGCGCCGTTCCCTCCGGAGCGCCTTTTTGACCCCCGCCAGCGCCACCACCACCGACGCCGTCGCCGGCAACCACAGCCGGCGGCCGGCCAGCCTGTCCTTGATGCTCGCCGTGCTCGGCGTGGTGTACGGGGACATCGGCACCAGCCCCCTCTACGCCCTGCGCGCCTCGCTGCTGCACTTCGGGGCCGACGGCGTCGAGCGCGCCGAGATATTCGGCATCCTGTCCCTCATCATCTGGGCGCTGCTGCTCACCGTGACCGTGAAGTACGTGATCTTCGTGCTCCGGGCCGACAACCGCGGCGAGGGCGGCGTCCTGGCGCTGATGGCGCTGGCGCACCGCGTCGCCCGCACGCCGCGCGGGCGCTGGCTGGTCACGCTGCTCGGCATCGCCGGGGCGGCGCTGTTCTTCGGCGACGGCATCATCACCCCCGCCATCTCCGTGCTCTCGGCGGTGGAGGGCCTGAAGGTCGTCTCGCCCGCCTTCGAAGAGGCGGTGATCCCGCTTTCGGTCGCGGTGCTGGTCGGGCTGTTCCTGGTGCAGTACCGCGGCACCGCCAAGATGGGCGCGGTGTTCGGGCCGGTGACGGCGCTCTGGTTCGCCACCCTCGGCGTGCTCGGCGTGGTCGAGATCTTCGCGGCGCCGGAGGTGCTCGGCGCCGTGTCGCCGCACCACGCCGCGCTCTTCATCGCCATGCACCCCTTCGCCGCCTTCATCGCCCTGGGCTCCGTCGTGCTGGCGGTGACGGGGGCGGAGGCGCTCTACGCCGACATGGGCCACTTTGGCCGCCCGCCCATCCAGCGCGCCTGGATCGCCTTCGTCCTGCCGGCGCTGGCGCTCAACTACCTGGGGCAGGGGGCGCTGCTGCTGTCCGACCCGGCGGCGCTGGAGAACCCCTTCTACCTGCTGGCGCCGGAGTGGCTGCGCCTGCCGCTGGTGGTGCTGGCGACGGCGGCCACCATCATCGCTTCCCAGGCCATGATCTCGGGCGCCTACTCCATCGCCCGGCAGTGCGTGCAGCTCGGCTTCCTGCCCCGCTTGGTGGTGCGCCACACCAGCGAGACCGAGGAGGGGCAGATCTACCTGCCGCAGATCAACGCCATGCTGCTGGTGGGCGTGCTGATCCTGGTGGTCTCCTTCCGCACCTCGGACAGCCTGGCCGCGGCGTACGGCATCGCGGTGACGGGCACCTTCGTCTGCACGAGCTGCCTCGCCATGCTGGTGTTCCGGCGCCAGTTCGGCTGGTCGGCGCCCCTGGTCGGGCTGGTGTTCGGGCCGTTGCTGCTGCTCGACCTCGGCTACTTCGTGTCCAACGTGCTGAAGATCCCGGAGGGCGGCTGGGTGCCGGTGGTGCTCGGCGCGGCCTTGTTCGTCCTGATGCACACCTGGAGGCAGGGGCGCGAGCTGCTCTTCGCCCGCATCCGCCAGGACAGCCTGCCGCTCAAGTCCTACCTCGCGCGGCTGCCGCAGTCCCGGACGGTCAGGGTGCCAGGCATCGCCGTCTTCATGACCGGGCAGTCGGACTACGTGCCCAACGCGCTGCTGCACAACCTGAAGCACAACAAGGTCCTGCACGAGCGCGTGGTCTTCGTCACCGTGCTCAACGAGGACGTGCCGCAGGTGGGCGAGGGCCGCCGGCGCGAGGTGCAGGAGCTGGCGCCGGGCATCCACCGCGTCATCGTCCGCTACGGGTTCCAGGAAAGCCCGAACATCCCGCGCGAGCTGGAAGCGCTCCGGGAGGCCGGCGTCAACTTCCAGCCCATGCAGGTGAGCTACTTCCTCGGACGCGAAACGCTGGTGCAAGCGGTGGTGCCCAAGATGGCGCGCTGGCGGCAGTGGCTGTTCCGGGTGATGTCGCGGAACGCCGTGCCGGCGACCGAATTCTTCCGCATCCCGTCCGACCGGGTGGTCGAATTGGGCGTCCGTGTGGCGATCTGAACCCCGCTTTCCCCCTCGCGTTGCCTACGGACCGACAGCGGGAAAAAGGAGGCGGCGCCGTCCGATGGCGAAGGTGACTTTGGTTCTGGCCTCGGGGCCCGGCTTTCCGCAGGGCGACCCGGAATGCCGCTACGAGATCGAGGTCACGCTGGACGCGACAGGGCGCTTGGACCCCGAGGCGTGGTTCGCCGACCCGAACCCCTGGCCCGCCCGCCGGCGTTGGCGCGACGAGTGGCCGCGCGACGGCGACATGCAGCTCGACGAGGAGACCGGCGCCTGGTCGCTCCGCTTCTTCCCCAAACCGGGCGAGGCGGGCGAAGCGCCGCCTTACGAGGTCATCCGCACCAACGTCCCCATGCGGCCCGGCGAGTACCTCACCATCCGCGAACCGGACGGGAGGGAGTTCGGCTACCGCATCGTCAGCACGGCCTGACCCGGCGCGCGGTGGCGCCGCCCCGCCGAGCCGCGGTCCGGCCGGTCCCCTTGCCTTGGCGGACCGCGGGGCGATGATCGCCCGGCGCCGCGCACGAAGGGGAGCCACGACGGATGCCGACAGGAGCGGAGTTGCTGGTCGCCGCGCTGGCGAACGAGGGCGTGGAGCGCGTCTTCGGCGTGCCCGGCGAGGAGAACCTCGACGTGGTGGAGGCGCTCCGCCGCTCCTCCATCGAACTGGTGCTGACCCGCCACGAGCAGTCCGCGGCCTTCATGGCCGCGACCCACGGGCGCCTCACCGGCCGGCCCGGCGTGTGCCTGAGCACGCTCGGCCCCGGCGCGCTGAACCTCTCCACCGGCGCGGCCTACGCGCACCTCGGTGCCATGCCGGCCGTGCTCATCACCGGCCAGAAGCCGATCCGGCACAGCCGGCAGGCGCGCTTCCAGATCGTGGACGTGGTCGCGGCCATGCGGCCGCTCACCAAGCTCGCGCGGCAGGTGGTCGGTGCCGAAGCCATCCCGACCCTGGTGCGCGACGCCTTCCGCGTGGCCCAGGAGGAACGGCCCGGCCCGGTCCACCTCGAATTGCCGGAGGACGTCGCCGCGGAGGAGGTGGCGGCGGGCGACGCGCACCTCGTGCCGCCGCACCCGGTCGAACTGCCCGTGGCGCCCCGCGCGGCGCTGGACCGCGCCGCCGCGATGGTCCTCGCGGCCGAGCGCCCGCTGCTGATGCTCGGCGCCGCCGCCAGCCGCCCGCGCACGACCGAGGGCCTGACCGGCTTCGTCCGGCGCACCGGCATCCCGTTCTTCACCACGCAGATGGGCAAGGGCACGGTGCCCGGCGGCACCGAGCTCTACATGGGCACCGCCGCGCTGTCCGAGCGCGACCACGTCCACGACGCCATCGACCGCGCCGACCTGATCCTGGCGGTGGGCCACGACACGGTGGAGAAGCCGCCCTTCCTCATGGGTCCGGGCGGGCCGCGGGTGATCCACGTCGGCTACACGCCGGCCGGCGTCGAGGAGGTGTTCTTCCCGCACGCCGAGGTGGTGGGCGACGTCGGCCCGAGCCTCGAACTGCTGGCCGACCGCCTGGAAGGCAAGCTGCGGAACGCCCGTGCCCTGCTGCCGCTCCGCGACGGCATCCTCGCCCGGATCAGGGAGCGCGAGGACGAGGGCCGCTTCCCGCCGACGCCGCAGCGGATCGTCCACGACGTCCGGCGGGTGATGCCGGAGGACGGCGTCGTCGCGCTCGACAACGGCATGTACAAGATCTGGTTCGCGCGCAACTACCGCACGCGCATGGCCAACACCCTGCTGCTCGACAACGCCCTGGCCACCATGGGCGCGGGGCTGCCCTCGGCGATGATGGCGGCGATGCTGCGCCCCCGCCGGCGCGTGCTGGCGGTGTGCGGCGACGGCGGCTTCATGATGAACAGCCAGGAGATGGAAACCGCCGTCCGGCTCAAGCTCGACCTCGTGGTGCTGGTGCTGGACGACGGCGCCTACGGCATGATCCGCTGGAAGCAGGCGGTGGACGGCTTCGCCGATTACGGCATGACCTTCGGCAACCCGGACTTCGTCCGCTACGCCGAGGCCTACGGCGCCGAGGGGCACCGCGTCGGCCGGACCGAGGACCTGGCGCCGACGCTGGAGGCGGCCTTCGCGGCGGGCGGCGTCCACCTGGTCGCCACGCCGATCGACTACTCCGAGAACAAGCGCGTGCTGGTGGACGAGTTGCGGGCGCGCGCGCCCCGGGAGGCGGCGCGCGAGGAGTGACGCAGCGCACTTGCGGCGCCGGCGGCGAACGCCCGACAAGGAGGCGCGGCCCGGGGCGGGCTTGACCGACGCCCCACGGAGCGGCCGACGCCTTTGGGCGGGGAGACCGGCGCCATGCCCGAGATACGCTTCGCCACCGCGCGCTACCGGCCGGACGCCGTCATAACCCTGCGCACCAGCCTGGATTGGAACGAGGACATACCGGGCCTCTTCGACGGGGGCGCCTGGGTCTTCCGCCTCGACCCCGTCCCGCCGGGCGGCATCGCCTTCAAGTTCGTGCATGAGCGGCAGTACTGGATGGTCGGGAACGACATCGGCCTCCAGCCCGGCGGTCCGGACGTGGTCGCCTTCGACGAAGGGCGGGTCGCGTTCCCGGAGCCGACCGAACTGCTGGTCGAGAGCGGCGAGGTCGCCCGCCGCGTCTTCCCACCCGACCTCGGCGGCGGCCGGACCTACGACGTCATCGTGGTCGGCTCGGGCTTCGGCGGCGGCGTGCTCGCGGAGCAACTCTCCGACCTCGGGGCCGACGTCCTGGTGCTCGAAGCCGGCAGCTACCTGTTCCCGACCCACGTCGGCAACCTGCCCCGCCAGCACGGCCTCGGGCGGCGCGTGGACAAGAACATCTGGAGCCTTTGGGACGAGTTCCGGGTGGTCAACTACGTCAACGCGGGCGGCTCCGCCTACGGCGGCGGCCAGGGCTTCAACCTCGGCGGCCGCAGCCTGTTCTGGGGCGGCTTCATCCCGCCGATGATGTGGTGGGAGCTCGACGCCTGGCCGGAGCCCGTCCGCTGGTACCTGGAGGGCGAGGGCTACGCGCTGGCGAACGACTTGTTGAAGTTCAAGGACCTCGACTCGGACTACCAGTGGCAAGCCAAGAGCTGGCTGACGCGGGAGCTGCCCGGCTACACGGTGCTCAACGCGCCGATGGCGATCCAGGACACCGACGCCAGCCGCCGCACGGTCGCCGCCGGCGTGTTCTCCACCGCCGATCTGCTGATGGAGGCGCGGCTCACCGAAGGCGGCTTGGGCAAGGAGCACCTGACCGTCAACCTGAACCACGCCGTCGTGCGGATCGACACCGCGGGCCGGCGCGCCACCGGCGTCGTGGCGCGCGACCTCGTCGCCGGCGAGGAGCGGACCTTCCGCGCGAAGGCCGTGGTGCTGTCGGCCGGCACGGTCGAAAGCGCCAAGCTCGCGCAACTGAGCGGCCTCGCGGACCCGAACGGCAAGGCCGGCGCGGGGATGACGGACCACCCGATCTTCTTCGCGCACTTCGCCGTCCCGGCGTCGTCGCCGCTCTACAACCCGGGGGCCGCGGCCAAGATCCTCCTGCGCCACAAGGCCGCCGGCCTCCGGTCGGCCCCGCCGCACCAGGACGACCACCGCTACAACGTCATCCTGGAACTCGGCGCGGACTTCAACCAGGGGCGGTTCGTCGATCCGGACTTCCTGGCCGAGCACCTGCGCGTCCGCGGCGACACCATGCTGTGCGAGATGGTGGTCCTGTTCAACGCGCCGCTGGTCGAGCGCAACGCGCTGCGCCACGCCGGGCCGTCCTTCGCCAAGCCGGCCGTGGACATGCAGGAGTGCCCGATCACGGCCGGCGAGTGGCAAGAGATCGACGGGCTGAAGAACCTGCTCTTCGGCAAGCTCCAGGCCCAGCCGCTGGAGAACGGCGACCTGAACCTCCGGCGCGCGGGGCTCGGCGGCGTCGCGCACGAGGTCGGGACGCTACGCATGGGGACCGACAAGGCGCGGAACTACGGCGACGGCGTGGTGGACGCGGACCTGAAATTCGCCGCTTACGACAACCTGTACGCCTGCGACCTGTCCGTCTTCCCCACCTCCCCCGCCGCGAATCCAAGCCTGACCTTGGCGGCCCTCGCGCTGCGGTTGGCGGGGACGCTGAAGGCGCGGATCTGAGGCGGCGCGCCTTCCGCGGCGGGGCCGCCGGGGCGCGCGCCTTCCCCCTCCTCGCGTCTCGCGCCGAGGCCGCCGGACCGGAGCCGGCCGGCGCCGCTCAACCGCCGCCGGCCGCCGCGTCCTGCGCCGCCGCCCGGCCCGATGCCGGCGGCGCCAGCGGCTCCGGCCGCACGCGGAGGTGCTCCATGCCCGCGTAGAGGCCGCCTTCGATCTGCGCTTCCAGCCGTTCCCGGTCGCGGCGCCGCACGTCGTCCACGAGGCGTTCGGCTTCGGCGCGCGGCGCCCCCAGCCCGACGAGCACCTCCCGCCCGAAGGCCAGGGCGGACTCCATGGTTTCCCGCACCTCCGCCGCCACGCCGCGGCGGATCAGCTCCAGGGAGTGCCGGCGGTCGTAGGAGCGGGCGAAGCAGGGCGTGTCCGGGAAGGCTTCGCGCGCCACCTCCACCACCTTGGTCGTGGTCGCGGCCGCGTCCGTGCAGACGGCGATCAGCTTCACCCGGCCGGCCCCGGCGGCGCGCAGCACGTCGAGCCGCGTGCCGTCGCCGTAGTGGACGCGCGAGCCGAAGCGGCCCGCCGCCTCGATCATCTCCACGTCGTTGTCGATGATGGTGGGCCGCAGCCCCCGCGCCAGGAACACCTGGCAGGCGAGCTGCCCGAACCGCCCGAATCCCACCACCAGCACGCTGCCGTTGGCGCCGGAGAAGTCCTCCTCCGGCTCGGGCCTGCCGCGCTCGCCGCACAACAGCGGTTGGCCGAGGCGGACCACCAGCGGCGTCGCCGCCATGGAGAGCGCCACCACCGCCACCAGAAGGTTCGCGTGCTCCGGCGCCATCACGCCCGCGCCCACGGCCGTCGAGAAGAGCACAAAGCCGAACTCCCCGCCCTGCGCCAGGGTGAGCGCGGTGCGCAGCGCCGTGTCGTGGCCGTGCCCGAACAGCCGCGCCAGCCCGTAGAGCGTCGCGGTCTTGACCGCGATGAGCACGGAAACCGCGGCGAGCAGCGCCAGCCAGTTCTCGGCGACGAGCCGGAGGTCCACGCTCATGCCGACGGAGATGAAGAACAGGCCGAGCAGCAGCCCGCGGAACGGCTCGATGTCCGCTTCCAGCTCGTGCCGGTAGTCGGACTCGGCCAGCAGCACCCCGGCCAGGAACGCCCCCATCGCCATGGACAGCCCGGCCGTAGCCATCAGCGCCGCCGCGCCCAGCACCACCAGCAGCGCCGCCGCCGTCATGCTCTCCGAGGTGCCGAACCGCGCCACCACGCGGAAGAACGGGTTCAGGAGGTAGCGGCCGGCGAGGACCACCGCCGCCACCGCGCCGCCGACCACGGCCGCCAGTTCGAGCCATGACGAGCCTTCGCCTTCCGCCTCCAGCGGCGACAGGAAGGCGACCAGCGCCAGCAGCGGCACGATGGCGAGGTCCTGCAGCAGCAGGATGGCGAAGGCCGCCTTGCCGTGCGGCGCTTCCAGCTCGTTCCGCTCCTGCAGGAGCGGCATCACCAGCGCCGTGGAGGACAACGCCAGGCCGAGGCCCGCGACCAACGAAGCCGAAAAGTCCCGGCCCACGACGAGGTACGGGTAGAGCGCGATGAACGCGCCCGACACCAGCACCTGCGCCGTGCCGAGGCCGAAGATGCTGCGGCGCATCTCCCACAGCCGCGAAAGGTTCAGCTCCAGCCCGATGACGAAGAGCAGCAGCACCACGCCGAACTCGGCCACGCCCCGGACCCGCTCCGCTTCCCCGAGCAGGCCCAGCGCGAACGGCCCCACGGCGACGCCCGCGGCGATGTAGCCCAGCACGGAGCCGAGCCCGAGCCGCTTGAAGAGCGGCACCGCGACCACGGCCGCCGCCAG
Source organism: Craurococcus roseus (assembly GCF_039523795.1). Lineage (NCBI taxonomy): Bacteria > Pseudomonadati > Pseudomonadota > Alphaproteobacteria > Acetobacterales > Acetobacteraceae > Craurococcus > Craurococcus roseus. The sequence continues at coordinate 8,067 of NZ_BAAAFZ010000092.1, forward strand.
GAAGGTGATGGGCTCGATCAGCGGCGCGACGGCGTCGTGCGGCGTGGACATGGCGGGGCCTCGCGGGAAGGGGGGCGGCGCCGCCGTGCTAGCGCTGCGCCGTCGCCACCGCCAGGAAGTTGGCCAGGCTGTCCTCCGCCACCCGCGCCCATTGGACCTGGTCGGTGCGGAAGCGGTCCCATTGTTCGTGCAGGCGCTTGAAGCGCGGGTTCTGCTCGCCGAGCTCGGCGAACAGCTCCTGGCTCGCCCGGTAGGAGGCCTGGAGCACCTCCCGGGGGAAGGAGCGGAGCTGCGTGCCGGCCGCGATCAAGCGCCGCATCGCCGTCGGGTTCAGCACGTCGTAGCGGGCGGACATCCAGTGCCAGCTCTCCGCGCAGGCGGCCTCCAGGATCGCCTTGTACGCGGCCGGGAGCTGTTCGTAGGCGCGGGCGTTCACCATGAGGTCCACGCTCGGCGAGTACTCCCACCAGCCCGGGTAGTAGTAGAAGGGCGCGATGCGGTTGAAGCCGAGCTTCTCGTCGTCGTAGGGGCCGACCCATTCGGCGCCGTCGATCACGCCGCGCTCCAGCGCCGGGTAGATGTCCGGCCCGCCGATCTGCTGGGTGACGACGCCGAGCTTCTGGAGCGCGTTGCCGCCGTAGCCTGCGATGCGGAACTTCAGCCCCTTCAGGTCCTCGACGCTCCGTATCTCCTTGCGGAACCAGCCGCCCATCTGGCTGCCGGTGTTGCCGGCCGGGATCGCGACCACGCCCTGGTCCCGGTACACCTCGGCGTAGAGCTGCCGCGCGCCGCCATGCGTCAGCCAGGCCCAGTGCTGCTTGGTGGAAAGGCCGAAGGGCAGGCATGTGGCCATCGCCAGCGACGGGTCCTTGCCCAGGTAGTAGTACGCGCTGGTGAAGCCGCATTCCACGGTGCCGCCGCCCACCGCGTCCATGACTTGCAGCGCGGGGACGATCTCGCCCGGGCCGAAGACCTGGATCTGGAAGGCGCCGTCGGTCATCTCCCCGATGCGCTTCGCCAAGTGCTCCTGCGTGCCGTAGAGCGTGTCGAGCGACTTCGGGAAGCTGCCCGGGCAGCGCCACCGGATGCGCGGCGCGCCTTGGGCGCCGGCGATGTTCGGCGCGGCCAGAGCGGCCGCCGCAGTGGCGCCCGCGGTCCCACGCGCGATGAAGCGGCGACGTTCCATGCGTTTCCCTCCGTTTCGACTCCCGTGCGCCGGCAGGGTGCGCGGGAGGAGGGCGGAGCGCAACGCTCCGGTCGGGGAACGGCGCCGAAGCCCGCGCACCGGCCTTCGCCGCACGCGCCGGGGCCCCGGCGCGGCCGTACCGTCAGCGGGCGGCGTCCGCGGCGGCCGGAGCGCGCGGGCCGTCCCGCTGCCCGTCCGGGGCGGGGGGCGCCGGCGCCACCTTGGCCGACGCCCGCGGGTCCAGGGACGCGGTCGCCTCCGGCCCGTGGTCGAAGGCGATGGACTTCACCAGCGCCCACACCGCCATGCCGGGCCGGAAGCCGAGGCGCTCCACCGCGTCGCGTGTCACCCGCGCCAGCAGCGCCGAAGGCCCGACCGCCAAACGCAGGAACGCCTCGTGCGGCGCCCCCGGCACCGGCGAAACCCCCGTCACCTCGGCCGGCAGGATGTTGTGCGCGGAAAGGCCGCGCGGCACCTCCGTCGCCACCGCCACGTCGCGCGCGCGCACGCGCAGCCGCAGCCGCGTCCCGACCGCTTCCGCGCGCAGCGGCACCACCAGCGCGCCGCCGGGGAAGCCGAGCCGCGTCAGGCCGCGCGCGCCGTCGTGCTCCAGCACCGAGCAGTGGAGCAGCCCGCCGGCGTCGCGCCGCGCGCTGAGCGCCGGCAGGTCGGTCCGCACGGAGAGCGCCTCCACGTCCCCCTCCGCCGCCACGCGCCCGTCGTCCAGCAGCACCAGCGAGTCGGCGAGCGCGTCCACCTCGTCGAGCGCGTGAGTCACGTATAGGATCGGCGGCCCCGCCGCGCCGCGCAGCCGCGCCAGGAACGGCAGCACCTCGGCGCGCCGCGCGGCGTCCAGCCCGGCCAGCGGCTCGTCCATCAGCAGCAGCCGCGGGCGGGACAGCAGCGCGCGGCCGAGCGCCACCCGCTGCGCCTCGCCCCCGGAGAGCGCGGCCGGGCGCCGCCCGAGCAGGTGCCCGATGCCGAGCAGCGCCACCACCTCGCGGAAGCCCGGCCCCTCCGCCCGGCGCGGCGCGCGCCGCAGCCCGAAGCGCAGGTTCGACTCCACGCTGAGGTGCGGGAACAGCCGCGCGTCCTGGAACACCACGCCGCAGCGCCGCCGCTCCGGCGGCTCGAACAGCCCGTGCGCGACGTCCAGCAGCACGCGGCCGTCGAGCGCCACGCGGCCCCGGTCCGGGCGCAGCAGGCCGGCGACGGCCGAGAGCACCGTGGTCTTGCCGCAGCCGGACGGCCCGAACAGCGCGGTCACGCCCGGCGTCGGCGCGGAAAAGGCGGCGTCCAGCGCGAAGCCGCCGGACCCGTCGCGCCCGCCGGGGAAGCGGTGCCGCAGCGCCACCTCCAGCGCCATCAGCCGCCGCGCCCGAGCAGCCGGCCCATGCGCCGCGCGATCCACTCCGCCAGCAGCAGCCCCGCCGCGGCCAGCGCGAAGGACACCAGCGCCAGCCGCGCCGCCGTCCGCTCCCCGCCCGGCGTCTGCGTGGCGCTGTAGATCGCCAGCGGCAGCGTCTGCGTCTCGCCCGGGATGTTGGAGGCGAAGGTGATCACCGCGCCGAACTCGCCCAGGCCCGCGGCGAAGGCCGTCACGGCGCCGGCCAGGATGCCGGGCGACATCAGCGGCAGGGTGACGTTGAAGAAGCGGTCGAGCCGCCCGGCGCCCAGCGTGCCCGCCGCCGCCTCCAGCCCCGGGTCCACCCCGTCGAGCCCCAGGCGCACCGCGCGCACGATCAGCGGGAAGGACATCACCGCCGTCGCCAGCGCCGCGCCCTCCGTGGTGAACACCAGCCGCGCGCCGAACCACTCGTTCAGCAGCGAGCCGAGCGGCCCGCGCACGCCGAACAGCACCAGCAGGCCCCAGCCGACCACCACCGGCGGCACCACCAGCGGCAGATGCACCAGCGCGTCGAGCAGCGAACGGCCGGCGAAGCGCCCGCGCGACAGCAGCAGGGCCGCCAGCACCGCCGGCACCAGCGACACGGAAACCGAGCGCGCCGCCACCCCCAAGGACAGGCGCACGGCCTCCCACTCCGCCGGCTCCAGCAGGACGCCCGTCACTCGCCGGCGCGCGAGAAGCCGAAGCGGCGCCAAACCCCCTCGCTGCCCGGCCCGGCCAGGAAGGCGAGCAGCGCCCGCGCCCGCGCATCGCCTTCGGCGCGCCGCGTCACCGCGAAGGGGTAGGTCACGGGCGGGTGGCTGCCGGTCGGGAAGGTGCCGACCGCGCGCACGCCCTGGCTCGCGCCGGCGTCGGTCGCGTAGACGATGCCGAGCGGCGCCTCGCCGCGCTCCACCAGCAGGAGGGCCGAGCGCACGTTGTCCGCGCGCGCGAGCCGCGGCGACAGCGCCTGCCACTGCCCCATCCACTCCAGCGCCGCCTGCGCGTAGCGCCCGACGGGCACGTGCGCCGGGTCCCCTGTGGCGAGCCGCCCGTTCGGACCGAGCAGCGCCGCGAGGTCCGTGCCGCGGTCGAGCGTCATGGGCCGGATGGCGCTGCCCGCGGGCGCCACCAGCACCAGCGCGTTGGCGAGCGGGCTGGCGCGCGTGTCCGGCGCGATCAGGTTCCGCTGCTGGAGGTAGTCCATCCAGGGCTCGTCGGCCGAAGCGAACAGGTCCGCCGGCGCGCCCTGCTCGATCTGCCGCGCCAGCGCGGAGGACGCGGCGAAGGAGAAGCGCAGCGGCGGGCCGCCGGGCGCCGCCGCGCGCCACGCCGGCTCGATGGCGCGCAGCGCGTCCTGCAACGAGGCCGCGGCGAAGACGGTGAGCGGCGGCGGCGCGTCCTGCGCGCGGGGCGCCGCGGCAGGCGTCAGCGAGGGCGCGCAGGAGGCCGAAGCGAGGAGAACAAGGCGGCGTCGCATGGGCACCTCCCCGGGGCTGCTGCGGGCGCGGGGCGCCGTCGGGCGCGGCCGCAACCGCCCCGCAGCGCGTCCGTTATAGCCCATTGTTGATAACGGGCAATCGCCGCCGCCCCCCCTCAGCCGGCCCGTCCGCGCGGCCCGTTCCCGCCTGGAGGCGGGGCCGGGCCGGCCTCGCGCTGCGCGGCGGCCTCCACCTCGCGGTAGCGGGCGATCAGCGCGCGGCCGGCGTCGGTCAGCGCCGCCCCGCCGCCGCGGTGCCCCCCGGGCGCCCGCGACACCGCCGGCGCGCCGAGCGCGGCGTCCACCGCCTCCACCAAGGCCCAGGCGCGCGGGTACGACATGCCGAGCGCGCGCGCCGCGCCGGAGATGGAGCCCTCGCGCGCGATCGCCTCCAGGAGCGCCACCTTGCCCGGCCCGACGCGCCCGCCGGACGCGAGTTCGAAGCGGACGCTGACGCGGACCGGCGCGGGGACGGGGTCGGGCACGGCCGCATTGAAGCGCGGCGCCCGCAGGGTGCGCCAGCCCGCGCCGCCGGGTCAGTGCTTGGCGGTACCGGCCCCGAAGCCGCGCAAGGCGCGCCGGTCGCGGATCTCGACGCCGCGCTTGGTGGCCGCGATGGTGCCGTCGCGGCACAGCCGGGCCATGTTGCGCGACACCGTTTCGATGGTGAGGCCGAGGTGGTCGGCGATGTCGGCCCGGGTCATCGGCAGCGCGACCCGCGCCCCGTCGGCGCGGCACGGGTCGGCCGGCGCGCGCTCGGCCATCTCCAGCAGAAAGGCTGCGACGCGCTCGCCCGCCGCCTTGCGGCCGAGCAGGAACATCGTTTCGTGCGCCCGCCGCAAGCCCTGCAAGGCCACTTCGCGCAAGCGCCGCCCGAGCGCGCCGTGCCGCTCCGCCATGGCTTCGACCGCCCGCCGCGGGTACCACACCAGCACGGTGTCGGCCACGGCCTCGGCCGAGAGGTGGCGCGCGTCGGCGGCCTCGAGGCCGAACAGGTCGCCGGGCAGGAAGAACTCGGCCACGTGCCGGCGGCCTTCCTCGTCCAGCCCGACGGCGCGCACGCCGCCGGAGAGGACGCGGTAGCACCGGTCGGCGGGGTCGCCGGCGGCGTAGACCTCCTGTCCGCGGCGGAACGCGCGCCGCGTCCCGAATTGCTCCAGCGCGTCGAAGGGCGACGCGGCCGCCGGTCGCGCCGGCGTCGGCGGCGCCGCCCGGTCCGCGCGGCCCTTGAAAACGGCGGCGGCAATCGCCGCCGTGGTCCCGGCTTGTGCCTGCATGGTCGCCTCCATCCGCGTTCCGCGTGTCGCGGCGCGAACCTGCCGCAGCGGCGGAGGGCGCGGAATCGGGTGCGGCACGTACGCGCCGCCGCGTACGGGGAACCACGTACGCGGCGCCCCGGGGCCGGGCGCTGGACCCCCGGCGCCCGGCCCCGCTATGGGGGCGCGTGCCGGCGGAGGGTGGGCCGATGGCGGAAGGCGCGGCGGCTGTCCATGTGATCGACGACGACGAGGCGGTGCGCCATTCCCTGGCGTTCCTGTTCGAGTCGGCGGGCCTGCCCGTCCGCGCCTACGAGTCCGCGCCGGCGTTCCTGCGCGTGGCCGCCGGACTCACCTCCGGTTGCGTCCTCACCGACGTGCGGATGCCGGACATGGACGGCCTCGCCCTGCAACGGCGGTTGGCCGAATTGGGCGTGCGGCTGCCGGTGATCGTCATGACCGGGCACGGCGACGTGCCGGTCGCGGTGCAGGCGCTGAAGGCGGGCGCCGCCGACTTCATCGAGAAGCCCTTCGACGACGACGCGCTGCTGGCCGCCGTGCGCGCCGCGCTCGACGCCAGCCGCCTCGACCGGGAACGGGACGCGGAGGCCGAACGCGTGTCGGCGCGGCTGGCCAGCCTCACCCCGCGCGAGCGGCAGGTGTTCGACCGCTTGGTGTCGGGCGAGCAGAACAAGGCCATCGCCCGCGAACTCGGCTCCAGCCCGCGCACGGTGGAGGTCCACCGCGCGCGGGTGATGGCGAAGATGGGCGCGCGCAGCCTGCCGGAGCTGGTGCGCATGGCCTTGGGCGCGGGTGCGCCGGCGCCCGAGTGATCCAGGTCAATGCGCCGCGCCCCGCCGCGCGCTAGGCACATGGCGGACCCGCAACCGCGTCCGGCCACGGAGCCGCCGGTGGAGCCCAGCCCAGGAGCCCGCGCCGTGATAGCCATCGTCGACGACGACCCGGGCGTGCGCGACTCGCTCCGGTTCCTGCTGGAAACCGCCGGCCACGCCGTCGAAACCTACGAGTCCGGCCCCCGCTTCCTGGCCGACGCCGACCCGTCGCGCCTCGCCTGCCTGGTGCTCGACCAGAGGATGCCGCAGGTCGCCGGGCTCGACATGCTGGCGCTGCTGCGGGAGCGGGGCGTGTCGCTGCCGCCGACCCTGCTCATCGTGAGCACGCCCGGCCCGGGCGTCTCGCGCCGCGCCGCGGAACTGGGCGTCGCCAGGGTGCTCGAAAAGCCGCTGGCCCGCGACGACCTGCTCGCCGAGATCGGGGCCGCGGTGCCCTGACCGCGGCGGCCGCCGTCAACCGGCGGCGCTCTCGTCCGCGTCCGGCGCCGCGGCGGCGGGCAGCGTGAAGCGGAACACCGTCCCGCCGCCGGCGTTGGGCTCCGTCCAGATGCGGCCCCCGTGCGCCTCGACGATGGTGCGGCAGATCGAGAGCCCGACGCCCATGCCGTCCCGCTTGGTGGTCACGAAGGGTTGGAAGAGCCGCTCGGCGACCTCCGGCGCGAGGCCGGTCCCGGTGTCGGCGACGCCGAACAGCACCGTGTCGCCCCGCGGCTCGACCTCCACCGCAAGCTCGCGCCGCTCGGCCCCGCGCATGGCCTCCGTCGCGTTGCGGATCAGGTTCACCAGCACCTGCTGCACTTGCACCCGGTCGGCGAACACCTTGTGCGGGCCACGGCCGGTCCGGAGCGCCACCTTGATGCCGCGCTCCTTGACCCCGGCGAGGGCGAGGGCGCTCGCCTCTTCCATGAGCTTGGCGGCGTCCTCCGGCCGCTTTTCGGTCTCGCCCCTGGCGACGAACTCGCGGAGGCGGCGGATGATCTGCCCGCTGCGCAAGGTCTGGTCGGCGGCCAGGCCCATCGCCTGCCGCACGCGCACGAGGTCCGGCGCGCCGCCGCCCGGCCCGGGCGCGTCCAGCAGCCTTTGGCAGGCGCGGAGGTAGTTGGTGGTCGCCGTGAGCGGCTGGTTCAGCTCGTGCGCGAGCGTCGCGGCCATCTCGCCCATGGCGCTCAGCCGCGAAACGTGGATCAGCTCCGCTTGCAGCTCCTGCAAGCGCGCCTGCGTCTCCTGCCGCTCGGTGAGGTCGCGGATGAAGCCGGTGAACAGGCGGTGCCCGCCGCTGTTCACCTCGCCGACCGACAGCTCCATCGGGAAGGTGCCGCCGTCCTTCCGTCGGCCCGAGACGACGCGGCCGATGCCGATGATGCGCCGCTCGCCGGTGCTGAGGTAGCGCGCGATGTAGCCGTCGTGCGCGTCGCGGTAGGGCGAGGGCATCAGCATGCTGACGTTGCGCCCGCGCACCTCGGCGGCGCTGTGGCCGAACAGCCGCTCGGCGGCGGCGCTGAAGGATCGCACCACGCCGCGCGCGTCGATCACCACCATGGCGTCCGGCACGGTGTCGAGGATGGACCGGAGCAGCGCCTCGCTCCCGGCCAGCGCCGCTTCCGCCGCCGCGACCGGAGGAGGGGCGGCCGGGCGGGCGGCCTCGTCCGCGCCGGGTTCCGCCGCCGCGTCCCCGTCCTCGACGACGGCGACGAGCACACCCGTCGCCGGCTCGCCGGCGTCCGCGGGGCGGTCGGGCAGGACGAGCGCGCGCAAGCGGCGCGCGCCCTCGGCGGTGGCGCCTTCGCCACCGGGAGCGAGCGCCGCCTGCGCCGGCTCCCCGGTCTCCAAGGCGTGCCGGACGCGGTCGCGCAATTCGAGGTGGCCGGTGCCGGCGAGGACTTCGGGGAACGGCCGCCCGCGGTCGCCCGGCGCCAAGCCGAACACGGCGGCCGCGTCCGGGGTGAAGCCGCGGATCGCGCCCTGCCCGTCGAGGAAAACGGTCGGCACGTTTCGGTTCGGGTGCGGCATGTACGTTCGGTCGCGTTCCTGCGGGCGGGCGGGCGGGCGTTCGCCGGGGGGCGCGACTTACGCCACGGGCCGCCGGCCGCCGCAAGGGCTCGCGGGCCCGCCGCTCACCGCCGGCCGATGAGGCCGATCGCGACCAGGACCGCGACCGCGGCGACCAAGGCCATCATGCCCTGCACGACGCCGAAATTGGGCGAGTCGCGCGCGACCAGCACGGCCGCGACCGCGCCGCCGAGGGCGAGCAGTGCCCGGATGACGATGCCCATGTATGGCGGCGCCCCCTCACGCTCCTTTCCTCCTCCACCCGGCCACCATAGCGACCCGGGACGCGCGGCGCATTGCGGCGGATCAAAACCGCCCGGCCCCGATCCGTGCGCACGGGGCACGGCCGGGGCGGGTCAGGCCGGGGGCAGGGCCGAGCGGATGCGGTCGAGGAGGTCGAGCGCGCCGAAGTCCTCGCTCCGCAACTCGGCCGCCGTGAGGGCCACCGCCTCCGGCAGCGCGCGCGGCGGGACGTCCCCGATCGGCGGCAGCTTGCGCAACCGTTTGAGAGCGCGGGCGTAGATTTCGGCAGGGTCCACGTGCTGCTGCATGCCGGGCTGGAAGCCGTCCTGCGCGTTGGCCAGGAACACGGCGATCTCCTGCTGCCAGTGCTCCGCGTCGCGGTGCTCCGGCCAGGCGAGCGCCTTCAACGCGTGCAGCATGGCGAGGCCGAGGTGCGACTTGACGGCGCTGAGCTGGCTGTTGCCCACGTCCTCGACCTCTTCGATCACGTGCTCCCAGTCCACGTCGTTCACCAGCTCGCCGGTGGCAACGCGGCGCAGGCGCTCGGCCTGGGCCTTGCTCCAGCCGAGGATGTCCGTGTGGTAGAGGTCGTCGGGCATGGCGGGTCGCTCCGGCCCGCAGGCTAGCCGGGTCGGGGCCGGGCCGTCACCCGTCACAAGAACCCCACCGGGTCCACGTCCACCTGCACCCGCACGTGCGCCGGCACCGCCACGCGCGACAGCCATTCGCGCAGCACCGGCTGCACCGCCACGTCGCGCCGCGCCTTGAGCAGCAGCCGCCGCCGGAAGCGCCCGCGCAGGAGCGCGAGCGGCGCCGGCGCCGGGCCGAGCACCTCCACCCCGTCGAACTGCGGGGCCGCTTGGCCGAGGTCGCGCGCGGTGCGGTCCGCTTCGCGCTCCTCCTCCGCGCTCACGATCAGCGCCGCCAAGCGGCCGAAGGGCGGCCAGCCGCCGGGCCGGCGCGTCGCCGCCTCCTCCGCCATGAAGGCGTCCAGGTCGCCGCTCACCAGCGCCTGCATCACCGGGTGCTCCGGGCTGAAGCTCTGCAACAGCACCCGCCCCGGCGCCTCCGCCCGCCCCGCCCGCCCCGCGACTTGGTGCAGGAGCTGCACCGTGCGCTCCGCCGCCCGGAGGTCGCCGCCGGCGAGGCCGAGGTCCGCGTCCACCACGCCGACCAGCGTGAGGTGCGGGAAGTGCCAACCCTTGGCGACGATCTGCGTGCCGACGATGAGGTCCACCTCGCGCTCCTGGATGGCGCGCGCCGCCTCCGCCGCCGCCGCCGGGCCGGGCATGGTGTCGGAGGCCATGACGAGCCGCCGCGCTTCCGGCCACAGCAGCGCCGCCTCCTCCTGGATGCGCTCGACGCCCGGCCCGACCGGCGTGAGGCAGTTGGGCGTGCCGCATTCCGGGCACTCGGCGGGCGGCGCTTCCGCGTGGCCGCAGTGGTGGCACTGCAAGCGCCGCTGCGCCCGGTGCTCCACCAGCCAGGCGGTGCAGTTCGGGCAGCGCATCCGGTGGCCGCAGTGGCGGCAGAGCGTCAGCGGCGCGTAGCCGCGGCGGTTCAGGAACAGCATCGCCTGCTCGCCGCGCGCCAGCGTCTGCCCCACCGCCTCGATCAGGACGGGACTCAGGAAGCGCCCGCGCTCCGGCGGCTTGGCGCGCAGGTCGATCGTCTCCACCGTCGGCAGCCCCGCCCCGCCGTGGCGCTGCGGCAGGCGCACGGCGTCGTAGCGGCCGCTCTCCACGTTGTTGAGCGTTTCCAGGCTCGGCGTGGCCGACACCAGCACGCAGGCCGCCCCCGCCAGCCGCGCCCGCACCACCGCCATGTCGCGCGCGTGGTACACGACGCCGTCCTCCTGCTTGAAGGCGGTCTCGTGCTCCTCGTCCACGACGACCAGGCCTAGGTCGGGGAAGGGCAGGAACAGCGCCGAGCGCGCGCCGACGACGACCGGCGCCTCGCCTTCCGCCACCGCCCGCCAGGTGTCCCGCCGCGTCCGCGAGCCGACCTCGGAATGCCACAGCGCCGGTTCCACCCCGAAGCGCGCGCGGAAGCGGTCGAGCCACTGCGCCGACAGCGCGATCTCCGGCAGCATCACCAGCGCCTGCCGTCCCTGCCGCAGGCACTCGGCCACCGCGTCCAGGTACACCTCGGTCTTGCCCGAGCCGGTGACGCCGGCCAGCAGCGTCACCCCGAACGCCTTCGCCGCCACCTTCCCCCGCAGCGCCGCCGCCGCCTCCGCCTGCACGCCCGACAAGGCCGGCCCCGGGTGCCCCGGATCGGGCCGGGCGAAGCGGGCGGCGCGGGGCAGGGCGGCCGGGCGGAGGAGGCCGTTGTCGGCCATGCCGCGCAGCACCCCGGGCGAAACCCCGGCCGCCTCCGCCAGCCGCGGCCCGGCGTAGACCTCGCCGGGCTTCATGGCGTCGAGCACCCGCCGCCGCTCCGGCGTGATGCGCGGTTGGCTGTTGCCGCCCGGCGGCGCCAGCGTCCAGCCCGCCTGCACGGGCGGCGGCTCCAGCGCCGCCGGCGCGCTCATCGCCATCCGCAGCACCGCGCCGGGCGGGCTCAGGGTGTAGGACGCCACCCAATCGATGAACCGCCGCAGGCTGGCCGTCATCGACGGCACCGGCAGCACCGCGGCGAAGGGCTTCAGGCGGGCGTCTGAAACGGGCGGCTCGGACGAATTGGCTTCCCGATCCCAGACGACCCCGATAATCTCCCTCTGGTTGAGGGGCGCCACCACGAAGGCCCCGGGCCGCGCGTCCGCATCCGGGGGCGCGCGGTAATCGTATGCTCCCGCAAGGGGAAGCGGCAAAAGAACGCGGACCCGTGGTGCGCGCGCCACATTGGTCGTGTCCTTGCCACCTCGATGCTTTTCGGAGACCCGGCCCATCGGCTATTCTGGCTCGAACAGAACCGAAACGATCGCCGGCGCCAAGCGCGCCGCCGCCACCGCCCCGCCCCGAACCGGCACCCCAGCCGCAGCCCCCCGCGACGAGGCCAGCCTGCCCATGAAGTTCTTCGTGGACACCGCCGACGTTTCCGAAATCCGCGCCCTGGCCGAAGCCGGGCTCGTGGACGGCGTCACCACCAACCCGAGCCTCGTCGCCAAATCCGGGCGGCGCATGGCCGACGTCATCGCCGAGATCTGCTCCATCACCCCCGGCCCGGTTTCCGCTGAAGTCACCGCCACCGGCCACGAGGGCATGTTGGCGGAAGGCCGCCACCTGCGCGAGATCGCGCCCAACGTCTGCGTGAAGGTGCCGCTGACCGAGGCGGGGCTCCGCGCCTGCCGCGCCCTGTCGGCGGACGGGACCATGGTGAACGTCACCCTCTGCTTCTCCCCGGCGCAGGCGCTGCTGGCGGCCAAGGCGGGCGCCACCTTCGTGTCCCCTTTCGTCGGCCGGCTGGACGACGTCGGCACGGACGGCATGGGGCTGATCGCCGACATCGTGCAAATCTACCGTAACTATTCCCACCTGAAGACGGAAGTCCTCGTCGCGTCCATTCGCCACCCCATGCATTTGGTGGATGCGGCCAAGCTCGGCGCCGGTGTAGCGACTTTGCCGCCGGCGGTGATCCGCCAGCTCCTGCACCACCCGCTGACCGACCGGGGGCTGGAAGCCTTCCTGGCCGATTGGCGCAAGACGGGCCAGACCATCCTGTGACCACGGCGGGCCGACACAGCACCGGCACCAGGCAACGGCGGGACGCTTCCGCCGCCGGCACGGCCGGCGCGGCCGGACCAGAACTGCCCCCGGCCGCCGCGGTCGCGGCGTTCCTGCGCGCCCACCCGGAGTTCCTGGCGGACCACCCGGACCTTTACCGCACCCTCGACCCGCCCAAGCGCGTCCACGGCGAGCGCATGGCCGACCACATGGCCGCCATGCTCTCCGCCGAGCGCCGCCGCGTCCGCGGCCTGGAAGCGGACATGGACGCCGCCCTCAACGCCGAGCGCGCGGGCAACGGCCTGACCATCCGCGTGCGGCTGGCGGTGCTGGCGCTGATGCGCTGCGGCGACGTGCCGGAAGCGGTGACGCAGGAGATGCCGGCGCTGCTGGGCATCGAGACCTGCACCCTGCTGAGCGAGGCGCCCGACCGGCGCGGCGTGGTGGGGCTCGGGCGCGGCGCCGCGGCGCGCCTGCTGCCCCCCGGGCGCGACGCGGCGGTGCGCGCCGCGCCGACCGACGCCGAGCTGATCCACCAGGAAGCCGCGCCGCTGGTGAAGCGCGACGCGCTGGTGCGCGTGCCGGTGTGGACCGGGCACCCGACCCTGCTCGCCCTCGGCGCCCGCGACCCGAACGCCCTGCCGGCGAAGCAGAGCACCGCCAACCTGGCCTTCCTGGGCCGCGCGGTGGCGGCGGCGCTGGCGCGGTAGGACGGGGCAGTCGCGCCCCGCCGCGCGGCAAGCCGTCTGCACGAACGACGCCGACCGCACCGCCCTTGGCGCTGACGGCGTGCGCCCAGACGCCGCCAGCGGCGAGGCGCTCAAGGCCGGAAGTCGTTCGGATACTCGCCAAGGGACGCCTTTACGGTGCGGCCTTCCCCTGACGCGCGATCGAGGTACTGATGGGCCGGGCAAGGCGAGGCCGCAAGCGCGATGAGCAGTTCGGAGAACCGCGCGGCTTCGGCGGGCGCCATCTCCCAGGACGGATCGTTCCCCGCCGCCCGCATGCCGCGCGGGTGATCGTCGAACCTGACCGTGACCGTGCCGGGCGAGCCGTCGTCACCGATCCGCTCTTCCCTTGGCGACGTGGACAGGCTCAGGAACAAGGCGGCGAGTCCGCGGAGATCGCCGGCCTGCCCCCAGAGCAGCACCACCGAACCGAGGGCACCGTCAGGCAGGTACGCGCATCGGAGCATGCACCCTCCTGAGTTGGCGCCGGGCGGCCCGTGAGGCCGGAAATGATCGAACGCGGCAAGTCCTGGCTGCGATCAACAAGCTAGGCGCGGCAGGCAAGGGGGAGGAAGAACGAAGATGGCCGAGCGCGACCACCACATCTACCGGCTCTCTTGGTCGGCGGAGGACGGCGAGCACGTCGCCGCCTGCGCGGGGTTCCCGAGCCTCTCCTGGCTGGACGAGGACGGGATCGAGGCGTTACGCGGCATCAAGAAACTCGTGCGCGAGGCGGTCGAGGACTTGCGAGCGTACGGCGAGCCGGTGCCCGAACCACGGGCGGACAAGGACTTCAGCGGCCGGTTCGTGGTCCGCATCCCGCCAGGGCAGCATCGTGCCTTGGCCGTGCGCGCGGCCGAAGCGGGCGTGTCCCTGAACCGCTACGTCGACTTCAAGCTCGCCGCGGCGGGTTGAGGCGCGCGGGGGCGCTACCCGTCGTCGAAGGCCGCTTCCAGGTCGCGGCCGCCGTAGAGGACGCGGACGATCAGCGCCGCGTCAGGCTCCACTGCGAAGGCGATCGTGACGCGCCGTTCGAAGCCCACCGTGCGTAGGCCGGGCCGAGACGTCGTCGCGCTTGGTGCCTCGTTCGGGAAAGCGGCCGAAGCCCGCGCAATGCCGCCTGATGCGCTCGACATAGGCCAGCGCGCGAGCGGGGCCGCTCCGCTCCGCGATGTGGTCGTACAACCGCAGCAGGTCGCCTTCCGCCTCCGGCAACGTGACGACCCGGCGCGTCACCCGCCACGCTCTCTCACCCGCTTGGCGTGGTGCGCGCGGATGGACTCCTCGACCTCCTCGATCGGGATCGCCCGGCTAGGATCGGCTTTCCAGCGGTCGTACGCGGGCACCACCTCCTCACGCAGCCACCGCTCCACGACGGCGTCGCGCTCCTGCAAGGCGCGCAGTCCCGCCGGCACCACCTCGCTCGCCGTGGCGTAGGCGCCCGACGCCACCTTCGTGTCGATGTAACCGGCCTGCTCGGCGGACAGGCTGAAAGTGCGCTTTTCGATTGATGGCAAGGCCCTGCCCTCCTCGCCTGCCATCATACCCGTAAGGTATGACATTTTCACACTCACCAGCACCGTTATGATGGCTGGTGCCGAAAACGTTGGACGTGAGCAAGGGTAGAAGGTTAATATTCCTAGTTTGATTCAACAACCACCCGGGCCGCACCCGCCATGCCGCTGAACCCTCCCCCGCCTAGGACGCGCCAAAGACGGCCCCCACAGGCGCAAGGCGCCGTTTTGTCCGAAGGGGACAAACCGCACCCCGCCGGCCCGGTGAGCGCCGATCTGTCCGAGGCGGGCGGATGTCGGCCCCTGGGCGCGCGGCGCCCCGTTTCTTCCGAAAGCGGCAAAGGACGCGCGCCCGACCGGCGAAGTCCCTTCTTGTCCGAAACTCGCAACCGGCGACCTCCCGGCGCGCGAAGGCTCGATTTGTTCGAAACGCGCAAAACGCGCGCCGCGGACCACGAAAGCCGCCTTTTGTCCGAAGCGGGCGGAACGCGGCCGGCCGCTGCGCGGCGGAGCAAAGGAGCGTCACGCCTCGCCGACCGACGGCAAGCCGACCGAAGCCCCGGCCACCCGCCCAGGCAAGCCGCCGCCCCGGGGCGCCCGGCGTGACCGCCGCCGAAGCCCGCGCCCGTTTCCTCGACTGGCTCGCCCGCGAACGCCGCGCCAGCGCCAACACGGTCGAGGCCTACGGCCGCGACCTGCGCGACTTCCTCTTGTTCCTTTCCGACCACCTCGGCGGCGAGCCGGACGCCGCGGCGCTGTTCCGCCTCCGCGCCGCCGAC
>NZ_BAAAFZ010000092.1:23281-60644 GCF_039523795.1 Craurococcus roseus
CGCCGGCGCCGGCGTCTCCACCCGCGCCCGCCAACTCGCCGCCGTGCGCGGCTTCCTGCGCTGGCTGGCGCGGGATCAGGCCGCGCCGGCCGCGCCGCTTTCCGGCCTGCGCGGCCCGCGCCGCAAGCCGCCCATCCCGCGCGCGCTCACCGCGGCCCAGGCGCGCGAAGCCGCGGCCGCCGTGGGCCAGGCGCACGACCCGAACCGCGCCGAGCGCCCGGCCGAGCAGGCGGCGCGCGACGTGGCGCTGTTCACCCTGCTCTACGGCTGCGGCCTGCGCATCGGGGAAGCGCTGGCGCTCGACGTGCGCGACGCCCCGCCGGAAGGCGGCACCGCGGCGCTGCGCGTCATCGGCAAGGGCGGCAAACCGCGGTTGGTACCGGTGCTGCCCGCCGTCCGCGCCGCGGTCGCCGCCTACCTCAAGCTGCGGCCCGGCGCCGCGCCGGACGGGCCGCTGTTCCTCGGCGCCCGCGGCGCGCGGCTGGACCCCGCGGTGGCGCAGCGCTCCCTCCGCACCTACCGGCGCCTGGCCGGCCTGCCCGAGCACGCGACGCCGCACGCGCTGCGCCACTCCTTCGCCACCCACCTGCTCGGCGGCGGCGCCGACCTGCGCGCCATCCAGGAGCTGCTGGGCCACGCCAGCCTGTCCACCACGCAGCGCTACACCGCGGTCGACGCCGAGGCGCTGCTCGCCACGTGGCGGAAAGCGCACCCGCGGGCCGGTTAGGGGGCGGCTCCGGATGATCCGAGACCGGCATGACGGCGCCTGGAAATTTGCCGTCGCGCCCTCCCGGCCGGATGCGCTAGGGGGGGAGGCCCGCGATCCAATCCGGTGGCGAACGCCCCGGCGCGGGCGGGGCCTCGAACGCGCGACGCCGCCCCCCGGCGCGCCGCTTGGCCCCGCGTGTGCCACGATTCCTGGGACGGAGCTGACGATGACGAACGCCGACCGGCTGCAGCGTTGGAACCAGTTGTACGACAGGACGCCGGAAAGGTGGCGCTTCCAGGTCGCCGTCTGGGCCTTGGTCGCCGTCGGCGCCGTCAACATGCTGCTGACCATCGCGGTCGGCTTCCCCTTCGCCCTGCTGCTCGGCCTGGCCATCCTGGCGATGGCGGCGGTGCGCGTGCCCTACGCGCTCGGCTGGCTGCGGACGGAGGGCGACGCCGCGGGCGGCGGCGACCGCGCGCGCATGGAGATCGAGGCGCCGTCCTGGATGATCCGGGTGAACCGCTGGTACGACGGGTTGGACGAGACGCAGCGCCCGCTCGTGCTGCTGGCGGCGCTCGCCATCCCCGGCGCGATCAACATGCTGCTCACCTTCGCCGGCGGCTTCCCCTTCGGCCTGTTGTTCCTGCTGGCGGTGCTCGCGCTGGTGGTGATCCGCGCGCCCTACACAGCGGGCTGGTACAAGGAGCCGCAATCGTCGGCCGGCGACCCGGCGCTCGGCGTGGAGCCCGCCGCGCCGCGGATCGGCGACGAGTCGGCGCAAAACTCCTTCGGCGCGACGCCCCGGGCGGCCGAGGGCGCGGCCGCCGCGGCCGAACCGCCGGCGCAGCAGCAGCGGTCCGCCAAGGCCCGCCCCAACGGAGGCGCGGCGGCGGCCGCGACGCCCGCAAACACGCAGAACTGACACCGCGCCCGGCGGGGGCCCGTTTCCCCCGCCGGCCGGAACCACCTGCCTTCGATGCGCGGGAACGCGGCGCGCCCGCCGCCGGCGCCCGCGCGCATCAACACCGCGCCACCGAGGCATCCCCGCCCGCACAGGCGCGTTATCCATGCGCTATGGCACGCATCGGTCCCGCGTTTTCGCGCACCAACGGCAAGCCGGCGCCACGGCAACGAGCCTTGGCGCAGCTGCTGCTCGTCCTGGCGCTCCCGGGCTGCGAGACGATGGAGCGCATGGACTACCTCGACCGGTTCTTCGAACAGCCGGCATGGCAGCGGCCGGCCGTCGCCGGCGACCAGCGGCCGGGCCCGGCGCCCACAACGGGCGGGGCCGCCCAAGCCGGCTCGGTGGTGGCGATGGAGCCGCGGCCCAACCCGCCCTCGGCCTACACCGCCGTGGCGGACCTCGGCGTTCAGCCGGGCCCCGTCGTCGCCATGGAGCCGCGCCCGAACCCGCCGTCCTCCTCCGCGGCGGCGGCGGCCGACGTGAGCGCCCAGCCGAACCGCCCCCGCGCCGCGGAACCGCGACCCGAAACGTTCGCCGGGGCCGGCAGCAGCGCCGCGCCGCAAGCGACGACCGATCCGGAGGCCCGCACGCGCCTGCTGGTGCGGCAGAACCCGTGGCTGACGCGGTTCTGGATGGAGCTCACGCCGGCGCAGCAATCCCGGGTGGAGCGGCAACTGCGCCGCGGCGACGTGGTGCTCGCGGTGGAGGGCGCGGAGCCTGCTGTGGCGTGGGACTCCATGGGCCTCGCCGACCGCGCCGCGCTCATCTTCGGCAGGGGCCAGCCCCCGGAGCGCCCCGCGCCGCCGGAACGGCGAGACGGCTCGACCTGGGCGCGCAATTCCTGAAAAGGGCGCCGGGCGGGCCTAGGCGGACGGCGGCGGTCCGCCGTCGTGGGCGGCCTGGAGCGCGGCGATGTCGAGCTTCGCCATCCCGAGCATCGCCTGCATGACCCGTCGCGCCTTGGCCGGATCGGGATCGGCGAGCATACGCGGAAGCGCCGTCGGCACGATCTGCCACGGCACGCCGTAGCGGTCCCTGACCCAACCGCACCGCTCGGGCGCGCCGCCGCCGGCCGAAAGCGCGTCCCACAGCCGGTCCACCTCCGCCTGGTCGGCGCAGTCCACCTGGAACGACACGGCGTGCCCGTAGTCGGCCCGCGCGCCGCCGTTCAGCGCCAGGAAGCGCTGTCCGGCGAGCGTGAACTCGACGACCAGCACGGCGCCGGCCTTCCCGGCCGGGCCGTCCGCGTGGCTTTCCTGCACGCGCTCGACGCGCGAGCCGGGCAGCAGCGAAACGTAGAAGCCCGCCGCTTCCTCGGCCTCGCCGCCGAACCACAAGCAAGGCGCTATCTTGGACATGCCCTCGCCTCCACCGGTCACCCGACGTCGAGCAGGAGTTCGAACCCGCCCATTATCATCCGCCTGCCGTCGAAGGGCATGTCCGGCCCCGGCCGCATGCCCGGATCCTCCATGATCGCCTTGTTGGCCGCGTCGCGCGCTTCCTTGGAGGGCCAAACGATCCAGGAGAAGACGACGTTCTCGCCCGGTTCGGCCTTCACCGCGCGCTTGAAGTCGGTGGCCTTGCCGTCGGGCACGTCGTCGCCCCAGCACTCCACGACCCGCACGGCGCCGTGGCGCTTCAACGTGGCCGCGAATTTCGCGGCCGCTTCGCGGAAGGCCTCCTTCTTGTCGGCCGGCACCGGGACGACGAAACCGTCGATGTAGCCCATGGCGTTCCTCCCTTCGATCGGTGGCAATTCAGGCGTCGGCCGTGTCGCGTCGCGCGGGCGCCGTGGCCTGCCCGGCCGCCGCCGCGTCCATCCACATCACCTCCCAGATGTGCCCGTCCAGGTCCTCGAAGCTGCGGCCGTACATGAACCCGTGGTCCTGCTTCGGGCACGGGTCCGCGCGGCCGCCCGCGGCGCCGGCCTTCTCGGCGATCGCGTCCACGTCTTCGCGGCCGTCGACGGAAACGCAGACCAGCACCTCGCTCGTGCGCTTCGCGTCGGCGATCTCCTTGGGCGTGAATTGCTGGAACTTGTCGTGGGTCAGCAGCATGGCGTGAATGGCCTCGGAAAAGACCATGCAGGAGGCGGTGGCGTCGCAGAACCGCTCGTCCTTGCGGGCGCCCACGGCCTCGTAGAAGGCGGTGGCGCGGGCGAGGTCGGAGACGGGCAGATTCACGAAGATCAGCTTGGGCATGGGATTCCCCGTTGGATTCCGGTCGGGAAGGGCCGCCCTGCGCCGGTCAGGACGGGCGCGGGCCGGAGTCGGGTTCGAGGTCCACGGCGGCGAGGCCGCTGCCGCCCATCCGCATCGGCACCGAGTTGTGCTCGTGTACGATGGCCCAGGCGCCGCCGGCGCGCTTCAGGCAGAGCGTGGTGCGGTACCACAAGTCGATCGGCGTGGGGGCGCCCCGCTTCCTGCCCTGCATGCGGCTGGGGCCGTGGGCGAAGGCAAGGTCGCCGTGGACCACGACGGTCGGTGCCGGCATCTCGACGCTGACCGGCCCGTCCCAGGTCGCCAGCCACCGCGCCAAACCGTCCGCGTCGCGCGCGGCGGCGCCCGTGAACCGGAGGGGCGGTTGCAGGTCGTAGGCGACCATCCCGTCCGACAAGGGCGCGGCCGCCCGTTCGGCATCTCCGGCACGGACCGCCGCGTTGCGCGCTTCGATCAACCCGCGGATCGCCGCTTCGTCTTCGGCTGCCATGGTACCCGCCTCCCCCGAACCGCCGTTTGACCTCTGTGCACCAAACGGTTATTAAAAGCAACAATGAAGTCAGAAAAAATAACTGAAAGGCCGGCCGCCGCCCCGCGCCGCTGGTACGACGACGCCTGCGCCGCCGCGCACGCGCTGGACCTCGTGGGCGAGCGCTGGGCGCTCCTCGTCATGCGCGAACTCGTCTTCGGGCCGAGGCGCTTCAGCGACCTCCGGGGCAGCCTCCCCGGCATCAGCGCCAACGTCCTCACGCAGAGGCTGGAAGGGTTGGAAGCGGCGGGCGTGGTGCGCCGCCGCCGCCTGCCGCCGCCCGCTTCCGCGCAGGTCTATGAGCTGACGGAGTGGGGGCGGGAGAGCGAGCCGATCTTCATGGCGCTGGGCCGCTGGGCCGCGCGCTCGCCCGCGCACGACCCGACTCTGCCCTTGAGCGCGGCGTCGTTGCTGCTGTCGCTGCGCACGATGTTCGACCCGGGGCGGGCGGAGGGGATCGAAGCGCGGGTCGGCTTGCGCCTGGGCGACGAGGCGTACCTGTGCCGCCTGGGCGGGGACGGGATCGAGATCGCGGCGGGGCCGCTGGACGGCGCGGACGCGGTGTTCGCCGGGCCGGTGGCGGCGGTCGCCGGCGCGATCTACGGCGGCCGCAAGCTGGAAGAGTTGGAGGAGGAGGGTTTGCTGCGCATCGAGGGCGACCGCGCGCTCGCCGGGTGGTTCGTGACGCTGTTCCCGCTGCCGCCGAAGGCGGCGCGGGACGTTGGTTGACGGGGGCGACCCGAGCGGCCGGGCGACGCGGCCATGGCCCGCGTCGCCCTGGCCCCAAGCCCTACGGCGCGGGCGGCGGCTCGCGGTCCGCGATCAGCAACCGGTACTCCGCGACGTCCACGCCGCGCCGCATGAGCGCCTGCCATTCGCGCTCGGCCTCGGCGAGGGTCAGCGGCCCGAGGCGGACGTGGTCGCCCACCACGTCGGCCGCGGACGGCTCCGGCACGCAGGCGTGGGCGACGCTGCGGAAGCGCCCGCCCCACACCCAGAAGCGGCGGTCTTGGGTCGGCGTCTGGTCGGTCTCGTTCGGCATGGGCCGGAGATGAGCGGCGGAGGCGCGTTTGCCTAGGCGGCGGTCCCGCGACGCGGCCCGGATTGACGGCGGCGCGGGGAGACCGCAAGCCTCGCCGACCCCCTCCGGAGCCGCCCATCATGCAACGCCGTGCCCTCCTCCTCGCCTTGCCGGTCCTGCTGGCGCCGGGCGCGCTGCTCGCCCACCCGCACGAGACGCTGGCGCGCGACCGGCAAGGCGCGATCGAGCAGCAGGTGATGGCGGCGCGCGAGGCGATCCGCATGGCAGCCGCGGCGAAGGACGCCGGGAAGCTCCGCGCCCTGTACGCGGCGGACTTCACCCACACCCACACCACCGGCAAGGTGGACGGGCGCGACGCGCGCATCGTCGCGCTGCTGTCGGGCGAGCCGGCCATCGAGCTGGCGCGGGTGGAGGAGCTGACCATCCGCGTGCCGCACGCCGACACGGCGGTCTTGACCGGCCGCAGCCCGATCCAGCGCAGCGACGGCGGCGGGGCGCGCGACGTGCGCTGGATGCAGGTCTTCGTCCGGGCGGAGGGCGAGTGGAAGCTGGCGGCGAGCCAGGCGACGGGCGTTTCCCCGACCACCTGAGGGGCGCTCGCCGGAATGCGGGATGCCGGCGGCGCGTCAGGCCAGCGCCGCCACCCATCTCGCAGGCGTCAAGCCGAAAGCGCGCTTGAACTGGCGCGACAGGTGGCTCTGATCGGCGAAGCCCGCGTCCGCCGCCGCCTCCGCCAGCGGCGTCCCGCTCTCCATCGACCGCCGCGCGCGGTCCAACTGGCGCATGGTGCGGAAGCGGCTGGGGCTGGTGCCGAACGCCGCCCTGAACTGGCGCGCGAGCGTCCAGCGGTCGAGGCCGGACAGGCGCTCCAGCGCAGCGGCCGATGGCCAAGTCGCCGGGTCGGCGGCGATCCGCTCCCGGACGTCCGACAGCGCGCGGATGCGGAGCGGGCCGGCGGCGGGCGCGGCGCCCGACCTCGCCGCGAGCATGTCGGCCACCGCGACGGCGATGTCGGCCCGGCCGGCCTCGTCCAGCGGGTTCTCCACATCCCAAGCGGGAGACAGCAGGTCCCGCCAAGGCCCGGTCAGATCGACCACGGGCTCTTCCACGAACGGCAACGGCTTCCCGCCCAAGGCATCCTGGACCAAGGCGGGGCTGACATGGGCGATGCGGTAGGCGAAGCCGAGGTCGTCGCCGGCTGCGCCGTCATGCGGTTCGTCCGGGTGCAGGATGTGGCACTGGCCCGGCAGGCAATAGCGTCGGGCGCCGCGGTAACGGAATGCCTGCACGCCGGCCAGGGTCACGCCGATCGCGTAGGTGTCGTGGCGGTGCGGCGCGAAGGCGAGGCCACGGAAACACGCTTCCAACCGCTCGACGCCGTCGCACCCCGGTCCGATCCGGAAGCGCGCGCGCCCAGGGGCGGGTTCGCACAACCCTTCAAGACGGCGTTCGCCGCGTTGGCCTAGCGTTCCGGGCATGGCCGCCAGACTAGAGCATCGGCGATGACCGAGGAGGCGCTTTCCCTATCGGGCGTCTGGGCGCTCGTGCTGGCGTCCGCCGTGCTCATGGGGAGCCCCGGCCCCTCGACGATGAGCGTGGTCGCGGTCGGCGCGGCTTTCGGTTTCCGCCGATCGCTGGGGTATGTGGCCGGCCTGATCCTGGGAACGACAGCGGTCCTGCTGGCCGTGGCGGCCGGCATCGTCGCCGTGCTTCTGTCGATCCCGGGGCTGGCGCCGGCGCTGACGGGCGCCTCGGTGGCCTACATGCTCTTCTTGGCGGTCCAGATCGCGCGAGCGCCGCCGCTTTCGCGGCAAAGTCCGGCCGTGG
The DNA here is from genome assembly GCF_039523795.1 of Craurococcus roseus. Lineage (NCBI taxonomy): Bacteria > Pseudomonadati > Pseudomonadota > Alphaproteobacteria > Acetobacterales > Acetobacteraceae > Craurococcus > Craurococcus roseus. The sequence continues at coordinate 30,572 of NZ_BAAAFZ010000092.1, forward strand.
CTCCGCCGTCCTTGTCCGGCGGGATGCTGCTGGCGATGGCCAACCCCAAGGCGTACGCGGCGATCGCCGCCGTGTTCGGGGGCGCGACCCTCACCGGGGCGCCTCCTGCCACGGAAGCGCCGCTCAAGGTGGCCATCTTGGCGACGATGATCGTCGTCATCCATGTCGGCTGGCTGCTGGCCGGCGCGTCGCTCTCGCGCGTGCTGCAAAATCCCGCTGCGTCGCGGCTCGCCAACTTGGCGTTCGCGGGCGCGCTCGTCGCCGCCGGCGTCTTCACGGTCCTGCACTGACCGGCGGCGACACCGCGCGCGGCAGGCTTGGGTGGCGCCGTTTGCGGCCGGGTGGCGTCCCCTGGCCGATCCCGGACTCCGCGCCTATCTTGCGGCGACCCCAAACGCCGCCGCGAGGAGCCCCATGCGCGACCCCAAGCTGACGGGCTACGGGCCCCATCCCGTCGAGGGCCTGACCCCCGTGCAGCGCATCGAAGTCGATTCCACCAACGTCCCGTGCGACGGCGAGGTGGGCGTGGGCGGCCTCGGGCACCCGCGCGTCTGGCTCCGCATGTCGGCCGGCGCGACCGAGGTGACCTGCCCCTACTGCTCCATCACCTACGTCCTCAAGCCCGGCGCGGACGCCGGCGGCGGCCATGGCCACTGACGGGCCGCCGGGTGGCGCCGCCGTAGCGGAAGCGCCGGCCGAGGCGGTCCCGGTCACGCCGCCGGAGGGGAAGCACCTGATCCTGGTGGACGGCTCGGGCTACATCTTCCGCGCCTTCCATGCCCTGCCGCCGATGAACAACCCCGCGGGCGTGCCGGTGAACGCCGTGTTCGGCTTCACCCAGATGATCTCGCGCTTCCTGCTCGACCACCGCGGCAGCCACATCGCCGTTGTGTTCGACGCCTCGCGCACGACCTTCCGCAACGAGCTGTACCCCGACTACAAGGCGCACCGGCCGGAGCCGCCGCCGGAGCTGGTGCCGCAATTCGCGCTGATCCGCGAAGCGACCGACGCGCTCGGCGTTTGCAAGATCGAACAGGAGGGCTTCGAGGCGGACGACCTGATCGCCGCCTACGCCCGCGCCTTCGAGGCGGAGGGCGGGCGCGTCACCATCGTCTCCTCCGACAAGGACCTGATGCAGCTCGTGCGCCCCGGCGTCGAGATGCTGGACCCGATCAAGCAGAAGCCGATCCGCGAGGCGGAGGTGGAGGAGAAGTTCGGCGTGCCGCCCGCCAAGGTGGTGGACGTGCAGGCGCTGGCCGGCGACCCGACGGACAACGTGCCGGGTGTGCCCGGCATCGGCGTGAAGACGGCGGCGCAGCTCATCCACGAGTACGGCAGCGTCGAGGCGCTGCTGGACAACGCGGAGAAGATCAAGCAGCCGAAGCGCCGCGAGGCGCTGCTGGCGAACCGCGAGCAGGCGCTGGTTTCGAAGAAGCTGGTGGCGCTGGACGCCGACGCGCCGCTGCCGGCCGCGATCGAAGCGCTGGAGGCCCGGCCGCCGGAGCGCGCCGGCCTGGAGGGATTCTTGCGCGCCCAGGGCTTCCGCAGCATCCTCGCGCGCCTGGGCTTCGGCGAGGCGGCGGGCGACGCGGGCACCCGCGCCCGGCGCGGCGCCGTGGCGGCGCACCAAGCCGCCGCCGCCGTGCCCGCCGACGCCCCGCGCGCGCCCGGCGAAGCGCCTTACGGCCCCTACGAGACCGTCACCGACATGGCGGCCTTGCGCCGCTGGATCGCCGAGGCCGAGTCGGCGGGCGTGGTCGGCTTCGACACCGAGACGGACAGCCTGGACGCGCTGCGCGCCAGCCTCGTCGGCCTGTCGCTCGCCACCGCGCCGGGCCGCGCCTGCTACGTGCCGCTGCGCCACGGCAAGGCCGGCGACATGCTGGCGGAGAAGCCGACGCAGCTCGACCCGGCGGAGGCCCTGGAGGCGCTGCGCCCGCTGCTCACGGACCCCGGCACGCTGAAGGTGCTCCAGAACGCGAAGTACGACATGGAGGTGCTGGCGCGGCCGGAGAACGGCGGGATCGCGGTCGATCCCGTGGACGACACCATGCTCATTTCCTACAGCATGGAGGCCGGGCGGCACGGGCACGGCATGGACGAGCTGTCCGTGCTCCACCTCGGCCACAAACCGATCCCCTACGACGAGGTGACGGGCACCGGGCGCGGGCGCGTGCCCTTCGCCGAGGTGCCGCTGGACCGCGCCACCGCCTACGCCGCCGAGGACGCGGACGTGACGCTCCGCCTCCACGCCCTGCTCCGCCCGCGGCTGCGCGAGGAGGGCGCGCTGGCGCTCTACGAGGAGGTGGAGCGCCGCATGGTCGCGGTGCTGCGCGACATGGAGATGGCCGGCATCCGCGTGGACGAGGCGGAGCTGCGCCGCACGGGCGAGGAGTTCGCCGGCCGCTTGGTGGCGATGGAGGCGGAACTCCACCGCATCGCCGGCCGCCCCTTCGCCGTCGGCTCGCCCAAGCAGCTGGGCGAGATCCTGTTCGACGAGATGGCGCTTCCCGGCGGCAAGCGCGGCAAGTCCGGCGCCTACTCGACCGACGTCTTCGTGCTGGAGGAGCTGGCGGCGCAGGGCGTGGAGCTGGCGCGCAAGGTGCTGGACTGGCGCCAGATCTCCAAGCTCAAGAGCACCTACGTGGACGGCCTCTTGGCGCAGATCGACCCGAACGACGGCCGTGTCCACACCAACTTCCAGATGGCGGTCGCCTCCACCGGCCGCCTGTCCTCGACCGATCCGAACCTCCAGAACATCCCGATCCGCACGGAAGAGGGCGCGCGGCTGCGCCGCGTCTTCGTGGCCGAGCCGGGCCACCTGTTGCTGGCCGCCGACTACAGCCAGATCGAGCTGCGGCTGCTGGCGCACGTGGCGGACGTGCCTTCGCTCCGCGAGGCGTTCGCGCGCGGCGAGGACATCCACAGCCGCACCGCCGCCGACATCTTCCGCCTCGACCCCGGCAAGGTGGACCGCGAGAGCCGGCGCCGCGCCAAGATGATCAACTTCGGCATCATCTACGGCATGAGCGCCTTCGGCCTCGCCACCCGCCTCGCCATCCCGCCGAACGAGGCGCGGACGATCATCGACGCCTACTTCGCCCAGTACCCCGGCATCCGCGACTACATGGAGGGCGTGAAGGAGGAGGCGCGCATACACGGCTTCGTCCGCACCCCCTTCGGCCGCAAGCTCTGGATACCCGACATCGCCGCGCGGGAGGCGCAGCGCCGCGCTGGCGCCGAGCGCGCCGCCATCAACGCGCCGTTCCAGGGCGGCGCGGCGGAGGTGATCAAGCGCGCGATGGTGCGCCTGCCGCGGGCGCTGCGCGACGCGGGGCTCAAGGGGCGGATGCTGCTCCAGGTCCACGACGAGCTTGTGTTCGAGGTGCCGGAAGCGGAGGCGGAGGCCACGGGCGGGGTGGCGCGGCGGGTGATGGAAAGCGTGGCGGAGCTGCGCGTGCCGCTGGGCGTCGAGCTCGGCACGGGGCGGAGCTGGGCCGAGGCGCACTGAGGGGGCGAGCGGCGCGGCCGGACCGTCAGGCCAGGTCCTTGGCCACCGCTTCGCGGAAGCGGCGGATCGCGGTTTCGAAGCCGTCGGCCAGCGGCCCTTCGCGCCAGCCGGGCGCGCGCATGGCGCGCTGGACCGCCTCCACGGCGCGCGAGTCCTCGGCGAAGACGTCGCCCCGGCGCCGGCCCCACCATTCTTCGGCCGCGGCGGCGATCAGCCGCCCGGCCGAGGCCTGGGCGGTGAGCACCCGCCGCTCGATCCGCGTGCGGTCGGGCGCGAGCGGCACGATGTTGAGCACCGCGAAATAGGTGGCGCCCGCGGCGCCCGCGAAGGCGGGGAACAGGTGCCAAACGGTGGAGCCCGCGTGCCCGGCGTCGAGGCCGGCTATCCTGGGCAGCCAACGCGACTCGACCGCTGGCGGCCCCGCGGCGTCGAGCGGGGGTTCGAAGAAGAGCCAATGCCGCCCGGCCGAACGCCAGGACTGCCGGGCGTGGTCGAGCCCGCGCAGGCTGTCGCGGTGCAGGTGCGCGAGGTGGTAGCCGTCGATGTGGTTCTCCACGAACAGCTTCCAGTTGGCGCCGACGTCCTTGGCGTCCCGCTGCACCTCGACGAGGGCCTCGACCGGCCAGCGCCAGAGGGTGCCGGCGGCCGAGCCGAGCCAAGCCTCGAACGGTTCCGCCCCTTCGTCGGCGTTGACGAACAGCATGCCGTTCCAGTTGGCGACGCGCGCTTCGACGAGCCCGAGCTCGCGCGTCCAGGCCGGGAACCGGTTCGCGTCCGGCATCCCGCGCAGGCGCCCGTCGCGGCCGTAGCACCAGCGGTGGTAGGGGCAGGTGATCACCTTGGCGTTGCCGCGCCCTTCCAGCAGCCGCGCGCCGCGGTGCCGGCAGATGTTGCGGAACGCCCGCAGGCCATCGCCCGTGCGGACGACCAAGAGCGGCGTGGGCCCGGCCTCGACCGTGAGGTAGTCGCCGTCGGCTGCGAGTTCGCGCGCGAGGCCCGCGAACAGCCAGGACCGCGCGAAGAGCAGCGCCTGCTCCGCTTCGAACCACGCCGGGTCGAGGTACGCCGCGCGGGGCAGGACCGGCGCTGTTTCGCCCGGCGCCGGCGTCGTTTGGACCTCCATGCGGCGCCCCTTCCCGATGAAGCAAGTGCTTTAGAAGTGTTAAAGCGATTGCTTCATAGGGTCAAGCCGAATATGCGTGCCGCATGCCCCAGCCCTCGACTGACACGCGCACGCGCTTGGTCGAAGCCGCCATCCGCCTGTTCGCGGCACGCGGAGTCCACGGGGTCAGCCTGCGTGGCGTCGGCGAAGCGGCGGGCGCGAGGAACACGGCCGCGGTGCACTACCATTTCAAGTCGCGGGAAGCCCTGCTCGAAGCGGCGCTCGACCACGTGCTCGCCGCGCTCCGCGCGCCCGGCGGGGCCGCCGGCCCCGCCGGGCGGGTGCCGCGGTACCCGGCGCCCGAGGATCCGGTGGCGGGGATCGTGGCGGCCGTGTTCATGCCGCTGCTGTCGCTGGATCTCCTGCAGCCGCGCTGGGGGCGCGACGGGCAACGGCTGCTCGCCCGGGTTGCGATCGGCGACGGCGGCGACTTGGCGGTCGCGTTCGACGACCGGACCGCGGTGGACGCCGACGCCGCGGTCGACGCCCTGTCGGCGCACATCCCCGGGATCGGGACGGACGAGTTGCGCCGGCGGGTGGACCTCGCGGCCGTGCTGGTGATGGCCGCCGCCGCCGGTTCGGCGCCCGGAGCGGCGGCGCCGCGCGGGCGCGGAGCCGGCACGGGAACGCGCGCGGACTGGACCGCGAGCCTGCTGGCGATGGTTGCGGCGGGTCTGACGGCGGGGGGCGGGGGGCCGAGCGGCCCTCCTCAACGCGACCGCGGCGCCTCCACCCCGCCCGGCAGCGCCAAGCCCTCGCGGCGCAGGCAGTCGCGGTAGGCGCGGTTCACCCGCGCGCTCGCCTCCTCGGCCAGCCGCTCCCAGTTGGTTGTGTTCTGGGGGTTGCGCTGGCGCTCCAGGTCGCCCACCGCCTCCGAACGCCTCGCTTCCGCGAGGCAGGCGCGCTGCGCCGGCGTGTCGGTGTCCGGCAACTCGGGGCGCTGCGGGGTGGGGCCCCGGAACAGGCCGCAGGCGCCCAGCGCGAGCAGCGCGCCGAGCGGCAGGAGGCGCGGCGTCACGGCGCCGCTTGCCCCATCCAGTCCTCGATCAGCCGCCGCGCGATCGAGTCCCGCCGCGGCAGGGCGAAGCCGTGCGCCTCCGGGTCGCGCAGCTCCGCCAGCGTGAACCAGCGCGCGTCCTGCAACTCCTCGGGGTCTATGTCCAACTCGTCGGAAAGCCCTTCGGCATGGAAGCCGAGCATGATGGAGGCGGGGAAGGGCCAGGGCTGCGAGGAGTGGTAGCGGACGTCGCCGACGCGCACGCCCGTTTCCTCCTCCACCTCCCGCCGCACGGCTTCCTCCAGGCTCTCGCCCGGCTCCACGAAGCCGGCGAGGGTCGAGAACATGCGCGCGTGCGGGAAGCGGCGGGAGTGGCCGAGCAGGGCGCGGCCGCCGCGCACCACCAGCATGATCACCGCGGGGTCGGTGCGCGGGAAGTGCTGCGCGCCGCAACCCGTGCAGGCCGTGGCGTTGCCGGCGGAGCGCGGTTCGCAAGGGCTGCCGCACACGCCGCAGAAGCGGTGCTTGACGCGCCAGTGCATCAGGCCGCGCGCGTGCGCCAGCACGGCCGCTTCGCCTTCGGGCAGCAGGCCGGCCACGGCGCGCAGGTCGGTGAAGGCGCCCATGCCCTCGGGCAACAACGGCAGCGGGTCGTCGGCGCCGGAGCAGTCCACGGCGAAGACCGGCCGACCCGACCATAGGCCGAGGAAGGCCCAAGGGCCGCCCGCCATCCGCACGGCCTCGGCCGCCGCGCCGGTGAGGAGCACGGCTTCGGGCCGCCCATCCTCCACGCCTTTCATCAGGCTGCGGGCGCGCCAGACGGGCGCGAACAGCGTTTCGGGATCGGCCAGGGCCGCCGCGACGAAGGCTTGGTCCTCGCGCCGGCCCGAGGCGCGGTCGAGGGGGCTGCCGGTGTAGGCGTTGGGGCGGCTGGCGGGGACGGAGAGCATCGGGGCGGGACCGTGCCACGCGGCCCCCGAGGGGGCAACGCCGCCGCCCGCCGGCCCGTGCGGTCAGGTGTCGAGCTTCGCGCCCGAGTCCTCCACCAGCTTGCGCCAGTACGGGATCTCGCGCCGGATCTTCTCCGCCAGCGCAGCCGGGCTCTCGGAGGTCTCCACCGAGAAGCCGGACGCCCGCAGCTTCTCCCGCATCGCCGCGTCCTCGCCCGCCTTGCGCACGGCGGCGTTGAGGCGGTCCAGCACGTCGGGCGGCGTGCCGGCGGGCGCCATCAGCGCCTCCCACGCGCCGATGTCGACACTGCCGAGGCCGATGTCGGCGAACTCCGCCATGCCCGGCACGTCCGGGAGGGCGCCGACGCGCTTGGCGCTGCCGACCGCGAGCGGCGACACCACGCCCTGCTCGATGAGCGGCATGAGGCCGGGCGTCAGCTCGAACATCATGTCGATGACGCCCGCCTGGAGGTCCGCGACCGCCGGCGCGCCGCCGCGGTACGTCACCATCAGCGCCTTGGCGCCCGTGGCCTTCTGCACCGCGGCCATGGTGAAGTGCGCCGTGGTGCCGACGCCGGCGGTGCCGAAGCGCAGGGCGTCCGGGTTCTCCTTCATCCAGGACACCAGCCGCCGGAAGTCGGTCCAGCCGTGCTTCTTCTGCGCGTCCTTGTTGACGCAGCAGACCACGGTGCCGGCGCTGATCTGGCTGACCGGCGCGAAGTCCTTGTCCGGGTCGAAGGGCAGGCGGTTGTAGAGGGTCTTGTAGGCGCAGAGCGTGGTCATGCCGATCACGCCGAGCGTGGTGCCGTCCGGCCGCGCCTTGGCCACCGAATCCGCGCCGACGATGCCGGCGGCGCCGGTGCGGTTTTCCACCACCACCTGCTGGCCGAGCGCCGGCTCCATGCGCTCGGCGAGCAGGCGGCCGACCAGGTCCACCGCGCCGCCGGCGGGGTAGGGGACCACGACCCGCACCGGCCGGCCGCCGGCGATCTGCTGCGCCGAGGCGCGCCCGCCCGCAAAGGCCGCGCCCACCCCCGCGGCTGTCAGCAGCGCGCCGCGCCGCGTCACGCCCGTTCCATCACCCGGCATCATACGGCCCTTTCCGGCTTGGTTTTCCGGGATGCGGAGCGCGCCGGGGCCGTTGTTGTTCCCTCATCAAGCGGAACGGTCGGGCGCGTTCCCGGGCGGCGGCGGCGTGTCGGACGCGGTGTCCCGTTCGTCGCGCGCGCGCCGCGTCGGGGCCCGCGGCGCGAAGAGGTCGGCGAGCCGCTCCGGCACCTCCGCAATGGCGTCCTCGCCCGTGTTGGCGAAGGCGAGGCGGAGGTGCCGCTCGCCGCCCGGCCCGAACACGGTGCCGGGCAGCGACACCACGCCGCGCTCCGCCGCCAGCCGTTCGGCCGCCGCGGCCGAGTCCGGGGCCGCGTCCGGCACGCGGACCCAGGCGAAGTAGGCGCCGATGGCGTCGATCCGCCATTCCGGCGCCCCCGACTCCAGCGCCCGCCGGAACGCCTGCGCGCGCGTGGCGATGCGGGCGCGGTTGCCGGCCCGCCATTCCCGCAGCGCCGGCACGCCCCAAGCCAGCGCGAACTGCGGCGGGCGTGGCGGGCAGATCTGGATGTTGTCCACCGCCTTGACGAATTCGGCGCGGAAAACGGGGCCCGCGCACACGGCGCCGACGCGGTGGCCGGGGATGCAGTACGCCTTGGAGAAGGAGTAGAGCTGCACCACGAAGTCCCGCCAATCCGGCCGGCGGAACAGGTCGTGCGGCCTGTCCTGCCCTTCGGGGAGGAAGTCGCGGTAGGTCTCGTCCAGCACCAGCCACAGCCCGCGCTCGCGGCAGAGGTCGGCGAAGCGCCCGACCAGATCGGGCGGCATCACGGCGCCGGTCGGGTTGTTGGGCGTGACCAGCACGATCGCCCGCGTGCGCGGCCCGACCAGCGCCGCGGCGCGCTCCGGGTCCGGCAGGAAGCCGTCGGCGGCGCGGCAGGGCAGGGGCACCGCGCGCACGCCGCGGAGCGCCAGCGCCATCTCGTGGTTGAAGAACCACGGCGTCGGCAACAGCACCTCGTCTCCCGGCGCCGTTGCGACCGTCATCGCCAGGTTGAAGCCGATGTTCGCGCCGGCGGTGATGCGCAGGTCGTCGGCCCGGGCGTCGCCGCCGTAGAGCAGGCGCATCTCCTCGGCCAGCGCCTCGCGCAACGCGGATTCGCCTTCCAACAGGCCGTAGGTGGCCGCGGCCGGGTCGCCCGCCGCCCGCGCCAGCGCCGCCAGCATGTCCGGGTGCGGCGGCCAGCCGGGCACCGCCTGCGTCAGGTCGAGCGGCTTCCCGTGCCCGCCGGCGTAGCGCGCGGCCCAGGCGCGGCAGGCCGGGATCGGCGGCACCGGCACGGCGGCGGCCGTGGGCGCGACGGTCGGGGCGCGGGAGAGCGGGGGGGAGGGCATCAGGTCGGGCGGCATCGCCCCCCAACGCGCGACGTCCCGGCGGGTGCCGAAGCGGCGGTGCCGAGGGACCGTGACCCAGGAGCGGCACGGCAGCGATGGGGCGCCGCGACGAGAAGCGCGCGTCGCATCACGGAAAAGCGGCCGGGCGGCACGAACACTGACGAGTCCGGGAGTGCACGTTCATAAGTATGGCATTGATCAACTTGCGAGTTTGGGTCGGCGGCCCGGCATTCTATTTCGATTTCGATCTATCATGGAGCCGACCATGCCACTCAAGATCACCCCTGCCAGTCCCCGCTTCACCGAAGGCGCCCCGATGGCCTTCACCGTCGCCACGACGGCGGGCGACGAAGAGGCGCTCCGTCGGCCGTTGTCGTGGGTGATCCTAGACGCCCACGGCAACGTCGCCGACCACGGCGATTTCGAGCGCGCGTCCGGGGGCGTGCCGCCGGCGGACCCCGGCGGGGAGGGCTCGCGCGGCTTCACCGTGTTCGCGTTCACCGACGCGCTGTTCGAGGGCACCGAAGGCTACACCTTCCAGGTCAGGTCCGGCGGCACGGCCGGTGATCCGCTGAGCGGCGCGCTGGAGGCCAGCGTGGACCTCGCGCTGGAAGACGGCGACGCGCCGCCCGCCTGGTCCATCTGCGACGCCGAGCCGGTGGCGGAGGGCGGCGAGTTGGTGTTCGCGGTGTACGCCTTCGCCGCTTCCGCCGAGGAACAGACAGTGTGGTACAGCGTGGACGGCGGCGAGCCGCAGGCGCTGGTCATCCCGGCCTACGCGACCACGGCCGAGATCCGCGTGCAGACGTCGGACGACGCCGGGCGCGCGGACCATCCGCTCGTCACGGTGGAGCTGTTGAGCGCCTCCTTGGGCGCGGCCTCGGGCACCGCAACCGGCTTCGTGGACGACGACGAGCACGTGTCCGCCTACACGGTGTCGGGCGGTTCGGCCGTCGAGGGCGGCAAGCTCGCCTTCACCGTCACGCGCACCGGGCGGGCAGACGCGGAGACGATCGCCTACAACCTCGGCGGCACCGCGAGCGCCGGGATCGACCACGCCGCGCCCTCGGGCTCCGTGACCTTCGATGCCGGTGAGCTGGCCAAGACCGTCCTGGTCCAAACTTATCTCGACGCCGCGCTCGAACCGGCCGAGCGGGTTTCGCTGACCCTCGAAGCGGCGTCCGCCGGCGGGGTGTTCGAGGACGCCTCCGCCACCGCGACCATCGCCGACTTGGCGCTCCCCGGGATGCTGCGGCGGCAGGTGGAGGTGGAAACCGGGCCGGACGGGAACGTCCAGCCGGGGACGGAGGCGCTGCGCTTCGTGGACGGTTGGCTGGCCTTCGACGGCGGCGCCGACCTCGGCTCGGCCTTCCGGCTCTACGAAGCGGCGCTCGGCCGCGCGCCCGACGCCATCGGGCTCGGCTTCTGGACCGCAGCGCTCGACGAGGGGGCGCTTTCCCTGCCGGAGATCGCGGGGTTCTTCGTCGCGTGCCCCGAGTTCCAGGACCGGTTCGGCGTGCCCGGGAACGGGGATTTCGTGGACCTGCTCTACGGGCACGTGCTCGGCCGGGAGGCCGACGCCGAGGGTTCGGCCTTCTGGACCGCCAAGCTTGACACCGGGGCGCTCACGCGGGCGGAGGTCACGCTCTGCTTCTCGGAGTCGGCCGAGCTCAAGGCGGCCACGGCGCCGCGCTTCGCCGCCGGCGCCTGGGCGCCGGACCCCGCCGCGGTGGACGCCATGCGCTTCTACGAAACCGCGTTCGACCGCCTGCCCGACGCGGACGGGCTTTCCTTCTGGATCGGCGCCCGGCACGGGGGCCTGACGCCGACGCAGATGGCGGAAGCCTTCACCGGCTCGGCGGAGTTCGCCGCCCGCTACGGCGCCCCGTCCGACGAGGGCTTCGTGGAACGGCTCTACCTCAACGCCCTGGACCGCCCGGGCGACGCGGAAGGGCTCGCCCATTGGGTCGACTGCCTCGACTCGGGCGACCTCTCGCGCGCCGAGGTGGCGCGGTGCTTCGCGTATTCGCTGGAGATGACGACGAAGCTCATGCCCTACGCCGAGGACGGCTGCGTCTTCGTCTGAGTCGCCGCCCGGCGCCGCCGCGGCCCGTTCGCCGCGGCGGCGCCGGAGGCGGCCCGGGCGGCGCCGCTCAAGACGGCGGGACGGGCTCCCCGACCGCCTCGAACCCGATGTGCGACCCCCGCTGCCAGCAGCGCCGCATGGAGCGGCTTTCGCCGCCGGGTAGCCACAAGGTCACCAGGTCTGGCAGTTGGGCGCGTGCCACCAGGAACACCTGGGCGCCGCCGGGCGAAAGGTCCAGCAGCACGCAGTCGAGGACCGCGTCGTCCAACACGACGTGGGCGGGCTTGAACATGCTGCAACGGTTGTGCCGACGCGGGAGCCACCCCTTCTCGCCGTAGCCCTGGGCGGAAGCGTCGTTCCGAGCAATCGTGATGCTACCCATGTCAGCGCCTTCCCAGCAACCCATGCGTGTATGATGACGTATACACGTATATTGTTGCGCACGAAAAGCAAAATGCGGGCGACCGGGTCGCCGGGCCGATGCCATGGGCGCCGGGCGGAACGGGGGACGGCGGAGGCCCAACCCGCGCCGGCTGGACCTTCCCCGCCTTGCGCCGCGCCTACCCAGGCATGATATGGTCGCCTCGGAAGGCCGGTGACGGACGGGCGCCTCGCCAACCCGGTCAGGTCCGGAAGGAAGCAGCCGCAACGAGTTTCCGCCCGGGTCGCTTCGCCGGTCTTCCACCCCAATCGCTTCGAGGTCCGTCGCGCGGGCATGGCCAGCACCCTGTTCGGCACCGGGAATGCCGCCCCCGCCGAGGACGAGCCGCGAGAGGAAGGCCTGCCGGAGCCCCCGCCCGCCGAGGGGCCGGGCCTGTTCGGGGGCGGCGATGCCGCGGCGCCGGCGCCACCGCCCGCGGCGGCGGCCGCGTCGGAAGCTCCGGGCACTCCCTACCGCGTCCTCGCCCGCAAGTACCGCCCGTCCACCTTCGCCGAACTGATCGGGCAGGACGCGCTCGTCCGCACCTTGCGCAACGCCTTCGCGCAGAACCGGGTGGCGCACGCCTTCATGCTCACCGGGGTGCGCGGCGTGGGAAAGACCACCACAGCGCGCATCATCGCCCGGGCGCTGAACTGCGTCGGGCCTGACGGCACCGGCGGGCCGACGCCCGAGCCCTGCGGCATGTGCCCGGAGTGCCGCGCCATCCTGGCGGACCGCCACCCGGACGTGGTGGAGATGGACGCCGCCAGCAACAACAGCGTGGACGACGTGCGCGAGCTGCGCGAAGCGGTGCGCTACCGCCCGGCCCGCGCCCGCTTCCGCGTCACCATCCTGGACGAGGTGCACATGCTCTCGACCCAGGCCTTCAACGCGCTGCTCAAGACCCTGGAGGAGCCGCCGCCCGCGGTGAAGTTCCTCTTCGCCACCACCGAGCTGCGCAAGGTGCCGGCGACCATCCTGTCGCGCTGCCAGACCTTCCACCTGAAGCGCGTGCCGCAGGCCGAGCTGCGCGCCCACTTCGCCGGCATCGCGGCCAAGGAGGGCGTGCAGGCGGAGCCGGAGGCGCTGGCCATGATCGCCCGCGCCGCCGACGGCAGCGTGCGCGACGGGCTGTCGCTGCTGGACCAGGCCATCGCGCTGGGCGGCGCCGAAGGCGGCGGCGCGGTCACCGCCGAGGCGGTGCGCAACATGCTGGGCCTCGCCGACCGCGGCCTGGTGATGGACCTGATGGAAGCGGTGATGGCGGGCGATGTGCCGGCCGCTCTCACCCTGATGGACCGCGCGCACGAGCGCGGCGCCGACCCGCTGGTGGTGCTCCAGGACCTGTCGGAGCTGACCCACACGCTGACGCGGCTGCGCAGCGTGCCGGGCCTGCGCGACGACCCTTCGCTGACGGAGGACGAGCGCGGGCGTGGGGCGGCGCTGGCGGCCCGCCTTTCCGTCCCCGTGCTCGGCCGCGCGTGGCAGATGCTGCTCAAGGGCTTGGCCGAGGTGCAGCAGGAGGGCGTGGACCGGCGCGCCGCGGCGGAGATGGTGCTGATCCGCCTCGCCCACGTGGCGGAGATGCCGACGCCGGGCGACCTGGTCCGGCGCTTGGTCGAAGGCGGCACGGCGGCGTCGGGCGCGCCGCCCCCGGTGCCCAACGGTTCGGGCGGCGGCGCGGTGGCGGTGCGCGCCGTGGCCGGCGGTGGCGGCGCGATGGCGGCGCCTGCGACGGACGCCGTCGCGGCGGCGCCGGCCTTGGCGAATCCGCAGACCTTCCGCGAGGTGGTGGCGCTGGCCTCCGGCCGCCGCCCCATGATGCACGCCCACCTGGTCCACAGCACCCATCTCGTCCGCTTCGCCCCGGGGCGGCTCGAACTCCGCGTCCGGCCGGAGGTGCCGCGCGACTTCGCTGCGCAGCTCGGGACGCTGTTGCAGGAGGCCACCGGCGCCCGTTGGGCCATCGCGCTGAGCAACGCCGAAGGCGAGCCGACCCTGGCCGACCAGGGCCGCGCCGCCGACGCCAACCGCCGCGACCTCGCGCGCACCCACCCGCTGGTGCAAGCGGTGCTCGCGGCCTTTCCCGGCGCCACCATCGAAGAGGTGCGAGACGCCGCGGTGGACGCCTACGGCCTGTTGCCGGACGCCGCCGCCGCCGCGCAGCCCGCCGCCGAGGCCGGGGAGGTGCCGCAGGACGACGCCGCCCCGGTCGAAGCCGACGACGACCAACCCATCCCACCGGAAGACAGGTAGGCCCCAGCCATGAAGAATCTTTCCCAGATGCTCAAGCAGGCGCAGCAGATGCAGGGGCGCATGCAGGAGATGCAGGCGAAGCTGGAGGTGACCGAGGTGGAGGGCGCCGCCGGCGCCGGCATGGTCAAGGTGACGCTGACCGGCAAGGGCGACCTGCGCCGCGTGTCCATCGACCCGAGCCTGATGGCGGCCGACGAGCGCGAGGTGCTGGAGGACCTGCTGGTCGCCGCCCACGCCGACGCCAAGCAGAAGGTGGAGGCGGTGATGGCCGAGGAGATGCAGAAGGCGACCGGCGGGCTGAACCTGCCGGGCGGGCTGCCGGGCGGCCTCAAGCTGCCGTTCTGACCCCCGGCCGACGACGGGCATGGCCGCCGGCGGCGCCGACGACCCGATCGAGCACCTGATCGGCCTGCTGTCGCGCCTGCCAGGCCTCGGCCGACGCAGTGCCCGGCGCGCCGTGCTCAAGATGCTGATGCGGCCGGAGCAGCAGATGCTGCCTCTGGCCGAAGCCTTGCAGAAAGCTGCGGAAGCGGTGCGGCCCTGCGGCGTTTGCGGCAACCTCGACGCGCGCGACCCGTGCTCCATCTGCCGCGACCCGGACCGCGAGCGCGAACTGGTCTGCGTGGTGGAGGGCGTCGCCGACCTGTGGGCGCTGGAGCGCGCGCATGCCCATCGCGGCCTTTACCACGTGCTGGGCGGCACCCTCTCGGCGCTGGGCGGCACAGGGCCGGAGGACTTGTCCATCCAGCCGCTGCTGGCCCGGCTGGCGGAGGGCAAGGTCGAAGAGGTCATCCTCGCGCTGCCCGCGACCGTGGACGGCGCCACCACCGCCCACTACCTCACCGACCGCCTGCGCCCGACCGGCGTGCGCGTCACGCGGCTGGCGCAGGGGGTGCCTATCGGCGGCGCGCTCGACGTGCTGGACGAGGGAACCTTGGCCGCGGCGCTGAAGGCGCGGCGCTCAGTCTAGCAACGCGAGCGGGGCGCGGCTTGCACCGCGCCCCGACCCGTCGAAACGCCTTGTCGGCTCAGGTCTTGTTCACCGCGTCGCGCACGCCGTCTTTGGCGCCGCCGACGGTGTTCTGGACCTTGCCCTCGGCCTTGTCGGCCTTGCCTTCGGCTTGGAGCTTCTCGTCGCCGGTGACCTTGCCGGCCATGTCCTTCACGGCGCCCTTGGCCTGCTTGGCGGCGCCTTCGATGCGGTCCTTGTCCATACGGCTTTCCTCCGGGCTGCGCACCGCCTCGCGCGGCCGCTTCCGGGAATGGAACGCCCCGGCGCGTTGCGGGTTGCCATCGTTCCCGGTGCGGGCCGCCGTCGGCGGAACGGGTCGCCGTGCTAAGGGCCGGCGCGCGGCGCAAGGCGTCGGCTTCGCGCGCGGTCCGGCGGCCGGCTCGCCCGGCCGGCAGGTCCTGGGCCGCCGCTCACCCTTCCCGCGCGCTCGCCAAAGCGGCCTCGACCGCGTCGCCGAAGCGCTCCGCGATCATGTCGATTTGCGTCGCGTCCGCGGTGTAGGGCGGCGCCAGGATGGCGTGGTCGCCGCGCTTGCCGTCGATGGTGCCGTTCATTGGGTAGCAGGCGAGTCCGCGCGCATAGGCTTCCAGCTTCACCCGCTCGTGCAGCTTCAGCGCAGGGTCGAAGGGCTCCTTTGTGGCGCGGTCCCGCACGAGCTCCACGGCCCAGAACAGGCCCCGGCCGCGGATGTCGCCGACCTCGCGGTGGTTGCCCAGGCGCTCGGTGAGCCGCGCTTCCAGCAGCGCGCCCATGCGCCGCACGTTCTCCAACAGCCCTTCCTCGGCGATCGCCTCCTGGACCGCCAGGGCCGCGGCGCAGGCGATCGGGTGCGCTTGGTAGGTGTGGCCGTGCGCCAAGGCGCCGCTGCCCGAAGCGAGGCCCTCCACCACGCGCCGGTGCGCGAGGACGCCGCCGATCGGCTGGTAGCCGCCGCCCAGGCCCTTCGCCACCACCTGGATGTCGGGCGCCACGTCCTCCGCTTCCCAGGCGTGCATCGTGCCGGTGCGGCCCATGCCGCACATCACCTCGTCCAGGATCAGCAGCGCGCCGTGGCGGTCGCAGACCTCGCGCACGGCGGGGAAGTAGCCGGGGAGGGCGGTGGCGCAGCCGAGCGTGGCGCCGACCACCGTTTCGGCGATGAAGGCGATGACGGTGCCGGGGCCGAGGCGCTGGAACTCCGCTTCCAGCTCGGCGGCGAGGCGCCCGACGTGCTCCGCGTCCGTCTCGCCGCTGTGCCGCTCGCGGTAGGGGTAGCAGGGCGAGACGTGGCTGAAGGCGCCCGACAGGATCGGCGCGTAGGGCGCCCGGCGCATGGCGTTGCCGCCGGCCGCCAGCGCGCCGAGCGTGTTGCCGTGGTAGCTCTGCCGCCGGGCGATGAAGCGCGTCCGTTGCGGCTGGCCGATCTCGATGAAGTACTGCCGCGCCAGCTTCAGCGCCGCCTCGTTCCCTTCCGAGCCGGAGGAGCAGAACCAGGCGTGGGTCAGCCCGCCCGGCGCGTGGCCCACCAACGTGTCGGCCAGCCGCTCCGCGGGTTCGCAGGAGAACAGGCTGGTGTGCGCGTAGGCGAGCTTGTCGAGCTGCGCCTTGATGGCCGCGACGACCTTCGGGTGTCCGTGGCCGAGGCACGCCACCGCCGCGCCGCCTGAACCGTCGATGATCGCGCGCCCCGTCTCGTCGTAGAGGTAGACGCCCTCGCCGCGGAGCGCGAGCGGCGGGTCGGACCGCAGGGTGCGGTGGATGATGTGCGACGACGGCATGGCGGATGGCACCTCCGCCGGGGAGGGTGGCACGCCGGCCGTTGCCGGGCCAACTCCGGCGGGTCAGCCGCCCGGCGCGAAGAGCGGCCCGGTGTCCGTGTAGAGGCGTACGGAAGTCACGAGCCCCGCCTCGTCGCGGTCGGTGAAGGCCGCGGCGCGGAGCGTGACGGCGCCGCCGTCGAGCCGCGTGTAGGGTTCAGCGCCCCAGCGCGAAAACGCTACCACGCACCGTCCGACCGCCGTGGCGGACCTTTGCGGCCGCTCGGACATTTCCGGGACGGGAGGACGTACCGCATGCGCAAGTTTTTCGCCGTCGCCGCTTTGCTCGCCGCCGCTGTACCCGCTCCGGCGCAGGAGGCCGGCCTCGCCCGCCCGCGCCTGCTGCTGAAGGAGACGGTCGCGGGCATGCCGCGCGGCGAGCGGCAGGAGGTGCAGGTGCTGACCGCCAGCTTCCGGCCCGGCGACCGCACCGTGTTCCACACCCACCGCCACCCCGTGACCGTGTACGTGCTGGAAGGGCCGTTCACGCTGGAACTGGAGGGGAGGGAGACCGTCACGGTGCGCGCCGGGGAGGCGCTGGTGGAGCCGCCCGGCGTGCGCATGACCGGCTACAACCGCAGCGCCGACGCGCCGCTGCGCGTGGTCATCGTCTACGTCGCCGAGCCTGGCACGCCCTTCCTCGACATGGCCCACTGAGCGGCGGGTCAGCCCACCAGCCAATCGAGGGCGCCCCGCAGCCGCGCCGTGCCGTCCTCCTTGTAGAAGTCGCCGTGGGCGAAGACCACGCGCTCCGGCCGGAGCGCGAGCAGCCGTTCCGCCGCCGCGCGGTTCGCCGCCCGGCGCCGGTTGAGCAGGAGCTTCAGGTGCGCGGGCGTTTCGCCTTCCGGCGCGGCCGAGCCGACGACGCGGGCGAACAGCCGCGTCGCCAGCGGCAGGTCGGCGGAGCGCATCGCCTGGATGCCGTCGGTCAGTATCAGGGTGCGGCTCGCGCGGTGGTGGAACGCCACCTCGACCAAGCCGGGGGCGCTGAAGACGGCGTGCTCGATCTGGCCTTCCCAATCCGGGGGCGCCGCGTCGCCCAACGTTCCGCCGGACACGCGGAGATGCACGTCCTGCCCGCGGGCGCGGTCCGCGACGCCGGGCGCGGCCCAGAGCTTCGCGTCCGGCACGGCCTTGTGCCAGGGCGAGGCGTGGACCCAGTGCGCGGTGTTGGGCGCGACGAGGTGCCGCACCGGGCCGAGCTTCTCCAACTCCGCCTGGAGCGCCGGCGTGTGCCGCGTCGGCGAGTGCAGCCAGAGGCCGCCGTCGGCCAGCCGCAGCACGGCCATCCGGGTGGGCAGCGACAGGCCGAGGACGCGCTGCGGCGCGCCGTCCACGATCCAGACGCCCTCCGCCAGCGGCTTCGGCGTGTCGAGCGGCGGGTAGGTGCCGTCCTCGGCCATGCGGGTTCTCCTTCAGGGCGGCGTCAGCAGCCCCACCGTGGCGCCGGCCATGCAGCAGGCGATGGACGCGGCGACGAGGCTCGGCAGGCCGAGCGAGACGATCTCCGCCCGCCGCTCCGGGCACATCGCCGCCATGCCCGTCACCATGATGCCGACCGAGCCGAAATTGGTGAAGCCGCAGAGCGCGTAGGCGAGGACGAGGCGCGACCGCTCCGACAGGCCGGCGCCGCCGGTCGAGGCGAGTTCGAGGTAGGAGACGAACTCGTTCACCACCACCTTGACGCCGAGCAGCCGCGCGACCGTGGCGCACTCCCCCGCCGGCACGCCCATGGCCCAGGCGAGCGGCCAGAACAGCCAAGCGGCGATCTGCTGCAAGGTCAGCCCGGTGAGCGGTTCCAGCGCCGCGTTCGCCAACGCGACCAGGGCGACGAAGACGATCAGCGACGCCATGATGCCCAGCAGCAGCCCGAGCCCGTCCGCCGTGCCGCGCACCAGCGCGTCCATGGTGCTGTCGTACAGGCGGGGTTGCGCCGCTTCCGCGTCCGGCGACGGGGGCGCGCCCTCCCGCTCCGGCATCATCAGCAGCGCGGTGAGGATGGCGGCGGGGGCGGAGATCAGGCTCGCGGCCAGGAGCTGCCCCGCGGCGTCCGGCACCACCGGCGCGATCATCGTGGCGTAGACCACCAGCATGTTGCCGCTGATGGTGGCGAGGCCGGCCACCATGGTCACGAACAGCTCCGCCCGCGAGAAGCCGCCCAGCCAGTGCCGGACCAGCAGCGGCGCCTCCACCATGCCGACGAAGACGTTGGCCGCGACGCCGAGGTTGCAGGCGCCCGACAGGCCGAAGAGCCACCGGAGCCCACGCGCCAGCAGCGCGACGACGGCCGGCAGCACGCGCCAGTGGTACAGCACGGCGGAAAGGGCGCCGACGACGAGTACCAACGGCAGCGCCTGGAAGAACAGGATGAAGCTCGCGCCCGGCGCCGTCTCCGCGAAGGGAAGCGGCGCCCCGCCGAGGTAGCCGAAGACCAGCGACGTGCCGGCGCGCGTCGCGGCCGCGAGCGCGTTCACCGCGCCGCCCACCAGCGCGAAGGCGGCGCGGAGCGGCGGGACGTGCAGGAGCGCGGCGCCGAGCAGAACTTGGCCCAGGAGGCCGGCCGCGACGATCCGCGGGCGGACGCCGCGCCGGCAGCCGCCGCAGGCCCAGGCCAGCGCGCAGAGCAGCGGCAGGCCGAGGAGGCTTTGGAACTGGAGGGCGCTCAACCCCGGCGTAGCGGGACGACCGGCGCCCCTTCGTCGGGGGACGGCGCGGGCAGGGCCGGCAGGTCGGACAGCTCCACCGCCTCGATCTGCGCGCCGCGGCGGGCGATCTTGGCCGTGCTGATCTCGATCTGCATGACGTCGCCCTGCATGTCGGCGAAGTGCTTCTTCAGCTTCGCCACACGGTCGTCCAGGCGGCTGACGTCCTGCACCAGCGCCGCCACTTGGTGCTTGATCATCCCGGCCTCCGCCCGCATCCGCACGTCTTGCATCAGCGCCCGCATGGTGCCGAGCACGGCCCAGAGCGTGGAAGGCGAGACGATGTAGATGCCGCGCCGCGCCGCCGCCTCCACCACGCCGGGGTGGACGGAGTGCAGGTCGGCGTAAATCGCCTCGCTGGGCACGAAGATCAGCGCGCCCTCCGCCGTTTCGCCCGGGCAGATGTACTTGCCGGCCACGTCGTCCACGTGCCGGACGATGTCGGTGGCGAAGCGCTTGGTGGCGGCGATGCGCCCGGCGTCGTCCGTGGCGTCGCGGGCGGCGAGCCAGGCTTCCAGCGGGAATTTGCTGTCCACCGCGATGGGGCCGGGCGGGTGCGGCAGGCGGATCAGGCAGTCGCAGCGGGTCTTGTTGGCGAGCGTGTGCTGCCAGATGAAGCCGTCCGCCGGCAGCCGGTCCTCGATCAACTGCCGGAGCTGCACCTCGCCGAAGGCGCCGCGGGCCTGCTTGTTGCCGAGGATCTGCGCCAGGCTGCCCACCTGCGCGCCCAGAGCTTCCATGTTGGCCCGCGCGGCGTCGATCACCGCCAGCCGCTCGTGGATCTTGCCCGCGGTCTCCTCGGCCTTCACGGCGCTGTCGGAGAGCACGCGGCCGAGCTTCTCGTTCTGCGCGGCGACGGCGGCCGCTAGCGCCTCCTGGGTCGCGGCCAAGCGGTCCGCCATCGCCTGCTCGCCCTGGGCCAGCCGAACGTTCTGCGCGGTGAGCGCCTTGGTCATTGCCTCCGTCAGCATCCGGGTCGACTCCGCGAGGCGGTCGGCCAGCAGTTGCTCCTGCGCGAGCAGCCGTTCCCGCTGCGAGGCGAGGGCGGCGTCCGTGGCGGTGCGGGCTTCGGCCAACCGGTCCGCCAGCAGGCGTTCCTGGGACGCCATACGCTCGCCCGACGCCGCCGCCTGCCGGTCCTGCGCCGCGCTCAGCGCGTCCAGCTTGCCGGACAGGGCCGCCAGCACCGCTTCCCCGCCGCCGCCAGAGGGCCGGCGGAGCAGCACGACGACCACCATGCCGAGCGCGAGCAGGGCCAGCAGGCCAAGCAGGGGGAGGGTGTAATCGGCCAAGGCGCGACTCCGACGCTAGTGGCGGAAGTGTCGCATGCCCGCGAAGACCATCGCCAGCCCGGCCTCGTCCGCCGCCGCGATCACCTCGGCGTCCCGCATTGAGCCGCCCGGCTGGATCACCGCGGTCGCGCCCGCCGCCGCCGCGGTCTGCAAGCCGTCGGCGAAGGGGAAGAAGGCGTCGGAGGCGACGACGCCGCCCTTGGCCAGCGGCTCGGGCAGGCCCGCGGCCTTGGCCGCCGCCTCGCTCTTCCAGGCGGCGATGCGGCTGCTCTCGACCCGGTTCATCTGCCCCGCGCCTATGCCGACCGTGGCTCCGCCCTTGGCGTAGACGATGGCGTTGGACTTCACGTGCTTGCAGACGCGGAAGGCGAAGAGCAGGTCCGCCAACTCCGCTTCGGTGGGCGCGCGCTTCGTAACCACCTTGAGGTCCGGCGCGGCGACCCGCCCGGCGTCGCGCGACTGGGCCAGGAAGCCGCCGGAAACGCTCTTGAACGTCATGCCCGGCGCCGCCGGGTCCGGCATCCCGCCGGTCAGCAGCAGGCGGAGGTTCTTTTTGCGCGCGAACACCGCCTTCGCCGCCTCGTCCGCGTCCGGCGCCACGACGACTTCGGTGAAGATGGCGGTGATGCGCTCCGCCGCCGCCGCGTCCAGGGTCCGGTTCGCCGCGACGATGCCGCCGAAGGCCGAAACCGGGTCGCAGCGCAACGCCAAGTCCCAGGCGGCGGCGAGGTCGTCCGCCACCGCCACGCCGCACGGGTTGGCGTGCTTGACGATGACGATGGCCGGCCGCTCGAACTCCGCCACGCACTCGAAGGCGGCGTCGGTGTCGTTGAGGTTGTTGTAGGACAGCTCCTTGCCCTGCGCCTGCGCGGCGGTGGCGATGCCGGGGCGGGCGGTGCCGTCCGTGTAGAAGGCGGCGCGCTGGTGCGGGTTCTCGCCGTAGCGGAGCGTCTGCTTCAGGGCGCCGGCGAAGGCGAAGCGGGGCGGGAACGCCTCGCCCTCCTGCGCCACGAACCAGCCGGAGATGGCGGCGTCGTAGGCCGCCGTGCGCGCGAAGGCCGCCGCCGCCAAGCGCCGCCGCAGCGCCAGCGTGGTGCCGCCCTTCGCCTCGATCTCCGCCCGCACCTCGCCGAGTTGCGCCGGCTCGGTCAGCACCGCGACGTGGGCGTGGTTCTTGGCGGCGCTGCGGATCATTGCCGGGCCGCCGATGTCGATGTTCTCGATGCAATCGGCGAAGCCGGCGCCGCCCGCGACAGTGGCCTCGAAGGGGTAGAGGTTCACCACGACGAGGTCTATCGGCGCGATGCCGTGCTCCCGCATCTGCGCGAGGTGCGCCGGGAGGTCGCGCCGGCCGAGCAGCCCGCCGTGGATCTGCGGCACCAGCGTCTTGACGCGGCCGTCGAGGATCTCGGGGAAGCCGGTGTGGTCCGAGACGTCCTTCACAGGAACGCCGGCCTCGCGCAGCGCCCGCGCCGTGCCGCCGGTGGAGAGGATTTCGGCGCCTTGCCTCGCCAAGAAGCGCCCGAACTCCACCAGCCCAGCCTTGTCGGACACGGAGAGCAGCGCGCGGCGGACGGGGACGACGGCGTCGGTCATGGCGGGGAAGCGGCTCCGGCGGTGGGCGCGCTGCTCCTAGCCTACGACCGCCTTGGGTGGAAACACCCAGAACGGAGGCCCGCGCCGTTTGGCCGTGAGCAGGCCGCCACCGATCTGGACTATGGGACCGGTGGGCTCCCCGCCGCCCCGGTTCCGGCCGGTCCGGGCCGCCTACGCGCCATCGCTGAATTGCAGCGCCGCGAGCCGCGCGTAGAGGCCGCCCTCCCGCACCAGTTCCGCGTGGGTGCCGGTGGCCACGATTTGCCCGGCCTCCATCACCACGATCCGGTCGGCCCGCCGCACCGTCGCCAAGCGGTGCGCCACCACCAGCGTGGTGCGCCCGCGCGAGAGCCGCTCCAGGGCGCGCCGCACCGCGTCCTCGGACTCGGCGTCGAGGGCGCTGGTCGCCTCGTCCAGCAGCAGGATCGGCGGGTCGCGCAGCACCGCCCGCGCGATGGCGATGCGCTGGCGCTGGCCGCCCGACAGGGTGGCGCCCCGTGCTCCGAGGTGGGTGTCGTAGCCCCGCGGCAGCGCCGCGATGAAGGCGGCGGCACCGGCCGCTTCCGCCGCCGCGCGCACCTCGGCGTCGGTGGCGTCCGGGCGGCCGTAGCGGATGTTCTCCGCCGCGCTCGCGCCGAACACCACCGGCTCCTGCGGCACCAGGCCCAGCCGCGCGCGGAGGTCGGCGGGATCGACCGCGCGGATATCGACGCCGTCCACCAGCACCCGCCCGGCCTGGGGATCGTAGAAGCGCATCAGCAGTTGCAGCACCGTGGTCTTGCCGGCGCCGGACGGGCCGACCAGCGCCACCGTTTCCCCCGGCGCCACCCGCAAGGTGAAGCCGTCCAGCGCGCCGGCGCCGGGGCGGGTGGGGTAGGCGAAGCGCACCGCCTCGAACGCCACCCGGCCGGCGGACGGGCTGGGCAGCCGCCGGGGCGAGGGCGGCGCGGCGATGGCGGGGCGGACGGCCAGCAGCTCTGCCAGACGGTCGGCGGCGGCGGCGGCGCGCTGGATTTCGCCCCACAGCTCGCTCAGCGTCGCCCCGCTGCTCGCCACCAGCACGGCGTAGAACACGAAGGCCGACAGCTCGCCGCCGGTCATCCGCCCCGCGACCACGTCGCGCCCGCCGACCCACAGGCTGAAGGTGATCGCCCCGAAGCCGAGCAGCACCACCGCCAGGATCAGCGCGCTCCGCGAGGCCACCCGCCGCAGCGCCGCCTCCACCGACCGCTCGGCCTCGGCGGAGAAGCGCGCCCGTTCCAGCGGCTCGTGGGTGAAGGCCTGCACGGTGCGGAGGCCGTTCAGCGCCTCCTCCGCCGTCGCGGCGAGGTCGGCCACGCGCTCCTGCGCCGTGCGCGACAAGCGCCGCTCGCGCCTTCCGAACAGCACCAGCGGCCCCACCACGAAAGGGACCACCACCAGCACCACCCCGGCGAGCTTGGGGCTGGTCGCCACCAGCATGGCGAAGGCGCCGAGGCCGGTGAGGACGTTGCGGAGGCCCATGGAGATCGCCGAGCCGATCAAGGCTTGCAGCAGCGCCACGTCGGCGGTCAGCCGCGACAGGATGTCCCCGGTCCGCGCGGTGTCGAAGAAGGCGGGCGACAGGCCGATGACATGGCCGAACACGTCGCGCCGGACGTCCGCCGCCACCCGCTCGCCGAGCCAGGACACGAGGTAGAACCGGGCCGAGGTGGCGACAGCGAGCGCCGCGACCACGGCGAACAGGAACAGGGCGGCGCGGTCGAGCTGTCCGGGCGCGCCGTCGGCGAAGCCCTCATCGACCAGCCGGCGCAAGCCCTGGCCGAGCGCGAGCACCAGCCCCGCCGCCAGCAGCAGCGCCACCGCCGCGCCGGCGGCGCGGGCGGCATAGGGCCGGAGGTGCGGCAGCAAAAGGCGCAGCGAGGCGACGCCGGCCTGCGCTCCGGACGCGGGCGGAGTCATGGACACGGCTCACCCGAAGCCCGTCTAGCCTCGGGGCACGGTCCCGTGCCGCCCCGCCCCCTCACCAGCCCATGCTGCCGGGGCCGCCCTTGAACGGGCCTTGGAGGTCGCTGGTGATCCAGCCGCCGTAGAAGCCGCCCGGCTGCGGCGTCACCGCTTCGTCGTCGACGAAACAACGGTCCATGGCGCCGGCATAGACCGCCAAGTGGTCGCGGATGGCGGCGAACGCGGGACTGGGGTCCGGGTAGCTCCAGGCGGCCCGCTCCGCCACGCGGTCGCCGACGCGGATGCTCCAGTAGCGCGCCGCGCCCTTCCACTCGCAGAAGCTGCCGCCGGGCGCCGGCTCCAGCGCGCAGCCGGTGAAAGCCTCGCGCGGCAGGTAGTAAACCGGCGGGTGCGAGGTTTCCAGCACGCGGAACGCCGCCCCGGTGGCCGCGATCGTGCGCCCGGCGAAGTCGATCCGCACCGATTTGGCGACCGGCTCCAGGGCGGGCGGCCGCGGGTAGTCCCAGACGTTCTCCATCGCTCGGCTCCTCGCCCGCCCGGCGGACGGCCTTCGGCCGCGGTGCGGGGAAGCGGTTCCGGCGGTGGCGCGACGCTCCTAGACCCTGGACGCGGCGGCTTCAACCGGCGCCATCAGCTCGGCTTCGCCCCGCTGGCGCGCACCACCGGCGCCCAGCGCGCGGTTTCCTCCGCCACGAAGGCGGCGATGGCCTGGGCCGTCATCTGGCCGAGGGAGACGACGCCGGAAGCGTCCAGCCGTTCGCGGATCGCCGGCTCGGCCAGCGCGCCATGCACCGCTTCGGCCAGCCGCGCGGCGATGGCGGGGTCCAGCCCCGCGGGCGCCGCGAGCAGGAACCAGTTGGTGGAGACCACGCCGGGCCAGCCGAGTTCCTTCAGCGTCGGCACCGCGGGCAGCGCGGACACGCGCTCGGCCGAGGACACCGCCAAGCCGCGCAGCGTGCCGGCGCGGATCGCGGCGGCGTTCGCGCCGCTGGTGTCCCAGAGCGAGGTGGTGTCGCCCGACAGCACCGCCTGCTGCGCCTCGCCCGCGCCGCGGTAGGGGATGTGCAGCATCCTCGCCCCCGTCTCCATGCCGAAGAGGACGCCGGTGAGGTGGCCGGCTGAGCCGACGCCGCTGGAGCCGAAGCTCACCGCCTCCGGCCGCGCCTTCGCCGCCGCGAGGTACTCGTCCATGCCGCGGATCGGGCCGTCGCCCTTCACGGCGCAGACGATCGGTGCGCCGCCGAACATGGCGACCCAGGCGAAGGCTCGCGCCGGGTCGTAGGAAAGGTTCGGGTACAAGGATGGCGCCACCGCGAGCGGGCCGGTGTTGGCGACGACGAGGGTGTGGCCGTCCGGCCGTTCGCCCGCCGCCGCCGCGGAACCCACCGTCCCGCCCGCGCCGGCGCGGTTGTCCACGATGAAAGGCCGCCCGAAGGCGCGCTCCAGCCGTTCGGCGATGGGGCGGACGATGATGTCGGAGGTGCCGCCCGGCGCGTAGGGGACGATGATCCGCACCGGGCGGTTCGGCCAAGGGCCGGCGCCGCCTTGCGCGCGGAGCGAGGCCGGGGCCGCGAGCAGGCCGGCGGCGGAGGCGGCGAGGAGGTGGCGGCGTCGCATGGGGGCTTCTCCCGTTTCTGGGCGCTCAGGGCGCGTGCTCTGCCGATGGAAACGGCACCGCACGCCTCGGTCCGGCGCCTAAGGCGGATCGCACGGGAATGTTGCAACCCCCGTGCCAAGCCCGCCAGTTCAGCCCCTTTCCGCCCCGGCGAGCGCCAGCCAATGCCGGGCGATGTCGCGCCGGCGGGCGACCCATACGCCGGGCGTTCGCGCCAGGTGCTCCAGCACCATCTCCAGGCCGCGCATCCGCGCCGGGCGACCGATGATGCGCAGGTGCAGGCCGATGGAGAGCATCTTCGGCGCGGTGCGGCCTTCGCGCAGCAACCAGTCGGCGGCGGCGGTGCAGTAGCGGCCGAAGTCCTCGGGCTGCACGAAGCCGGCGCCCGGCGCGAAGCGCATGTCGTTGGTGTCGAAGGCGTAGGGCAGGATGACGTGCGCCCTCCCGCCGACGCCCGGCGCCAGGCGCGGCAGGTCGTCGTCGTAGGCGTCGCTGTCGTAGAGGAAGCCGCCGTCCTCGACCAGGAGGCGGCGGGTGTTCACCGAAGGCGCGCTGCGCGTGTGCCAGCCCACGGGTCGCTCGCCGCAACCCTCTGCGATGGCCTCCACGGTGCGGGCGATGACGGCGCGCTCCACCGGCTCCGGCATCCCGGCGAGCCTTTCCCACCGCCAGCCGTGGGCGCTCACCTCGTGGCCGCGCGCGTGCGGCTCGGCGGCGAGCACGGGCGTCGCGGCCACCGCGCGGCCGCAAGCGGAGAAGGTGGCCTTCGCGCCGAAGGCGTCGAACAGGCCGAGGATGCGCCAGACGCCGGCGCGGCTGCCGTAGGCGAAGTGGGTCTCCATGCACGGGTCCGGCGCGCCGACCACCTCCTCGCGCACCTCGTGGACGCTTTCGTTGCGCTCGTCGCCGCTGGACAGGGACAGCTCCGCCCCTTCCTCGACGTTGACCACGAAGGACACGGCCAAGCGCGCCCCGTCCGGCCAGCGCGGGTCGGGCGGGCGGCCGCGGTATCCTGCGAGGTCCCGCGACGCGGGCGGCATCCCGCCAGGGACCGGGGCGGCGGAGGAGGAGGGGTCGGGGGGCATGGCGGGCTCCGGTCGTGCCGTGCGCGCGATGGTGCCGGCCCCGTCCCGCGCTGGCTACAGGCGGCCGGGCGCGTCAGAGCCCGAGCAGGTCGAGCGTCCGGGCCATCACCTTCGCTTCGGTGTAGCGCTCCAGCGCCCGCGCCCGCCCGGCCTCGCCCATGCGCGCGCGGAGCGCCGGGTCCGCCACCAAGCGGCGCAGCGCGTCCGCCAGCGGCGCCGTCTCGAAGGGCGGCACCAGGAAGCCGCTTTCGCCGTCCACCACCTGCTCCCGCGGCCCGCGCACGTCCGTCGCCACCACCGGCAGGCCGGTCAGCATGGCCTCGACCACCGACATGGGCAGGCCCTCGAAGTGGCTCGGCAGGGCGAAGACGTCGGACGCGGCCAGCAGCCTCGCCACGTCGTGCCGGTAGCCCAGGCGGCGGAGGCGCGGGCCGAGCGCGGCCTCGGCGCGGGCGAAGTGCGGCTCCAGCGGCTCGCCGTGGTCGGTGGGGAGGCGGTCGCCAACCACCCACAGCTCGGCGCCGGGCACGTCCTCCATCGCGCGCAGCAGCTCCGGGTGGCCTTTGTGGCGGACGAGGCGCGAAACGACGACGACCACGCGGGCGTCCGGCGCGGCGCCGAGTTCGGCCCGCACGGCGGCGCGCGCGGCCGCGTCCGGGTGGAATTCCGCCGGGTCGCGGCCGTTCCCTATGGCCGTCGCGCGCGGGTGGATGCGGAGGCGCCGCGCGTCCGCCGCTTCCTCCTCGCTCACCGTCATGAACACGTCGGTCAGGCGCCCGGCCATCAGCTCCAACCCGAGCGCGAGGCCGCGCCGCCACGCCGGGCCGGGCTGGTTGAACAGGAAGCCGTGGCAGGTGTAGGCGACGCGCGGCACGCCCGCCCGCCGCGCGGCGGCCCGCCCGAGGAGGCCGCTGATCGGGTTGTGCGCGTGGACGAGGTCGAAGCGCTCGGCGCGGAACACGTCGAGCAGGGCGCGGAAGGCGCGGACTTGGGCGCGCGGGTCGAGGCTGCGCGCCATCGGCACCGGGATTATGCGGAAGCCCTCGGCGCGCGGCGCGTCCAGCAGCGGGCCGTCGGCGCAGACGCCGACCACCTCGTGCCCCCGCTCCCGCGCGGCCCGCATCACCGGCAGCAGGAAGTTCCGCAGGGAGTAATCGACGCTGGTGACTTCCGCGACCTTCAGCGGAGGTTCAGCCATCCTCTGCCGGCGCCGCGACCGACGCGCGGGTGATCGCCCATTGCACCCGGTCCGTGCCCGGTTCGGCCCGCAGCACCACCTGCACGCCGCGCCGCGCCTCGCCGCCGGCCACGTAGACGCTCTCCTCCAGCCCCGCGCGCGCGCCGTGGCAGCGGAGCCGCCAGCCCTGGCCCGAGGGGAGGTGCAGCAGCACCGTCCGCCCGTCCTCGTCCGCGTCGGCGGCCACGTCTGGGTGGAGGTGGAAGCGCAACAGGAAGGGCGGCGGCTGGGAGCCCTGCGTGCCCGGCTCCAGGATGTCCTCGCCGCCGAGGTTGTCGCCGTTCTGCGACAGGTACAGGCGACGGCGGTGGACCACGCCGAACGGGCGGCGCCAGCCGTCGTGCGATGCTTCCAGCCACTGCGCGCCGTCGGCCTCGTGCCGCTCGGCCTCCACCCGCTCGGGGCGGCGGCCGAGGCCCTCGTCGCGCAGCTCCGAGCTGTTGGTTTCGGACACCACCAGGGCGGAGTGCGCGGCGGTGGCGCGCAGCGCGTCGCGCCAGCCCGACTCCGCGGCCGGCGCGGCGCCGCAGTTGATGACGAGGCGCTCGCGCCCGACCGACATCTCGAAGGAGAGCGTGCCGGCGTGGGCGAAGCGGTCGGCCCCGCGCGGCAGCCCCGTGGCCCCATCGGGCCCGCGGCCCGGCGGCGGCGCCCCGGCGTCGCAGATCACCACCACCCGCCCTGCCTGGAGGCGGTGGAACCCGCTCTCCTCCAACTGCGACGGCGCGCGGCCCTTCGCTTGGCCTTGGGTGAGCACCAAGTCCACCAGCGCCGGCCCCTCGTCGCGCGTGCTGTTGAACATGGCGAGGCCGCCGTCGCCGTGCTTGAACAGGCGTAACGCCTGCCCGGCGCGCTCCAGCACGGCCGACAGCACGGGCGGCGCGTTCACCCCGGCGCCGTGCAGCAGGTTGCGGATCTCGATCAGGTCCTGCACGGCGGCCAGGAGTTGGCCCGGGGAGCGCTCGACGTGCCCGCCGTCGGAGTGGAACTGGCGCTCCAACTCGCCTGGCAGGAAGCGTAGCGCGCGGGAAAGCCACGCCTCTTCTTCCAGCGCCACCGCGGCGGCCATCACGCCCTTCAGCGTCACCAGGGCGCCGCGGTGCGAGGCTTCCGCCGGCAGGCCGACCGACAAGGCGCGCGCGTCGAGCGCCAAGCGCGTCAACAGCCGGCGGCGGAACCCGTCCTCGGCGGTCGCCGCCAGGAAATCCCAGTGGCCGAGCCACGCGGAGATGCGCGCCGCCGCCACCTCGGGCGCGTTCGCCATCTCCCGGTTGCCGCCGCGGGAAAGCCAGTCCTCCGTGAGGTCGCGCGCCCGCGTGCGCGCGGCGTCCGTGCCCAGCGCCCGGAGGTCGCGCAACCAGGCGAAGCCGTGCGCGGCGGCGCGCCACGCCGTCGGGCCGGCGGTCTCGTCCCACCCGGCGTCGCCGTCGTGGGTCGGGTCGAGGCTCCGCACCGCGCCCAGCGCCTCGAATTCGCCCCGCATCAAGCGCGCGCCGCGCGCGGCGTCGCCGGGCCAGAGGTCGCGGAAGGAGCGGGCCGGCGCGTCGGGCACCTTCACCGGCTTGAAGCCGGAGATCATCCGGCGCGTGTTCCGCAGCATGTCACGCATCAAATCAAACATCCCCACGCGGCGCGGCCGCCGCACCCGCGCCGCCCATGCCGATCGGCCCCGGGGCCGCGCGCGCCGCTTCCCCGCCCGGGCGGCGAAACGTGGCGGCGGAGCGGGGAGGGGCGATGCGGGCCATTCGGGGCATGTCGGCGCGTTTCTAACGTCGCGACTTCGCTACCGGCAAGGCATTCAAACGCTTCCCGGCCGCTTTGCCACGCGGCGGCGCCGGCCGGGCACGCCCGTGACCTCCATCGGCCGGCCCGGCGCGGGCCGGATCGCGCGGGTCCGGGCGGCCGCGGCCCCCGCTGTCAGCCCCGCCCGGCGGCCGCTGTTCCCCGCCGGCCCCCGCGGGCCGGC
>NZ_BAAAFZ010000093.1:0-11893 GCF_039523795.1 Craurococcus roseus
CCGCGGCGCATCGGCCTCGAACAACCGCACCTCGCCGGGTTCGAGCCGCGCTTCGTTTCCGGGCGCCAGCGCCTCGCCCCCTTCCGGCAGCACCGGGCGGAACCGCGCGAAGCCCGCCGCGCCGGCCAGCAGGTTCTCCATGCGGACGGAGGCGGCGCGGCGCCCGTCGGGGTTGCCCAGCACGAGCACCGCGCCCTTTGCCTGCCGCGCATCGGCCGCGTCGGCGCGCAGCAAGGCCGTCACCGGCGCGCCGGGGCCGGACAGCGGCCGCAGCTCGACCGCCCGCGCCGGCTCGGCCGCCAGCCGCGCGTTCGCCGCCCGCACCTCCTCGGAAATGTCGAACACGGGGTTGGCGCGCAGGTGGTGCCAGTCATCCGGCCGGGCGCGCGCCGCGTCCAGCGGACGGTGCGCGCCGTGCTCGAAGCCCATCGGCACCAGCAGGCCCGCGCCGGTGCCCGCGGCGAAGCGCAGCCGCTGTCGGGCCGCCCGTCCGGCCGTCGCCGCGTCGTCCTCGCCGGACGCGAGGCGCGGGCCGAACGGGACCTCGACGGTGCCGATCGCCGGCGCCACCGCGGCCAAGCGGAACGCTTCCTCCGCGAACCAGCCCTCGCGGCCGTCCCACCAAGCGAGGCTGTTGAAGGTGGCGGCGAAGCCCGCCCCGGCCAGGGTTTCCAGGTCGCGCGCCGCGAGGCCCGCGGTCCACGCCATGAAGCGGCACCCCGGCAAAGCGCCGGTGAAGCGCTTCCACACCGCGGCCGGCACGCGCGCCGGCGCGTCGCAGCGGAAGCCGGCTACGCCCGCAGCCGCCCAAGCGCGCAGCCGCTCTTCCCACCAATCGGCCAGCGCGGTCCCGACGCGCTCATCGAACCACCGCGCCGGCCGGATGCCCTGCTCCGCCGGCGCCTGACGCGGGTCCGGCGGCGCGTCGGCCGGGGGCGCCGCGAACCAATCCGGGTGCTCCGCCACCAGCCGGCCGCCGCTCGCCGCGCGGTCGAGCACCAGGTCGAGGTGGAGCGCCAGGCCGGCGCGGCCCGCCTTCTCGGCAAGCGCCGCGAGCGCCGACGCCATGTCCCCCAGGGCTTCCAGCGCGGGGTGCGGCCGGTCGGGATCGCCGATCCGGAACAGGTGTCCGCCTTCCCCCGGAGTCCCGATCGGCGCCAGCAGCGCGCCGTCGAAGCCCAACCCCGCCGCGTGCGCGAACGCCGCGTCCCAAGCCGGCAGGGGGCCGACCATCGCGGGGTGCAGGTAGTAAAGCCGGGGGCAAGGCGGCGCCGGAGGCCCGCGCCGAGCCGGGGTCTCGACCCCCTTCGCGGCGGCCGCGCCCGCGGGCGCCGTGGCGCGCTTGGGCGGCGCCTCGGCCACCTTCGCGAGAGCCGGAGCGTCCATCGTCGCGGCGCGCGCGGCCGACCTCGGCTTCTTGCCGGGCTTCAAAACCATGAGATCCCCCGAGACCGTTACCCCGCGCGAGACGCGCGAAATAGCGTAAGGTGTGTATCCGCTCGCTTCACCTGTGCGCGAGACCGGCGTTGTTCACACGGGACCGCGCGCCGAGCGCTGCACCCAGCCGAACGCGGTCGGCCGGCGTGTCCCCGGCGCCCGACGCCGACGCGCGTCCCCGCGCCCTGGCCGGAGACGGCCGAACGCGGTCCGCGCTACCGGCAGATGCGCGCGAGCGTGTTCGTCAGTTCGTCCGGGTCGTAGGGCTTCGCCAGCACGGGCACGGACGCGTGCCCCGCCGGCAGCCCTTCCGCGCCGTAACCGGTCGCAACCACGAAGGGCACGCCGCGCCTGGCGAGCACGTCGGCCACCGGCGTCGATGTCTCGCCGGCGAGGTTGAGGTCCAGCACCGCCGCGTCCGGCGCCGACGTCTCCAGAAGCGCCACAGCCTCGGCGACCGTCGCCACGGGGCCGATCACCTCCGCGCCCGCGTCCAGCAACGCGTCCTCCACCAGCATGGCGACCAGCGCCTCGTCCTCGACGATCAGAATGCGGCGTCCCGCGAGTTTGGTCATCCTGGCATCCCCCTCACGCGGCCGTGCCACCGGCCGCCGCCGACCGCGGCGGCCTCCCGCGACATCCGCAAAAAAGCCTATGCTCACGACTTTGAGATCACCGATGCCGTTCGGACAAGGGCGTAGAGGGAAGATACCGCCGAACTCACTTTTTTGTCAGATCGATTCCCATCGCTTTGGACGAGCGGCCCATCCAGGTCACGCCGCGCTCGCGCCCTGCAACGCGCGCCAAACGCGCTCCGGCGTGGCCGGCATGTCGATGTGCGTCACGCCCCGCTCGGACAGCGCGTCCACGAGCGCGTTCATCACCGCCGGCAAGGACCCTGCGCACCCCGCTTCGCCGCAGCCTTTGACGCCGAGCAGGTTCGTTTCGCAAGGCGAGGGGCGCGACAGGAAGCCGATGTCCGGCAGGTCGCCCGCGCGCGGCAGGCAATAGTCCTGGTAGGAGCCGCTGAGCAACTGCCCCTCCTCGCTGTAGGCGACGCTCTCGTACAGCGCTTGCCCGATGCCCTGCGCGATGCCGCCGTGCGCCTGCCCCTCGACCAGCAAGGGGTTCACGATCGTCCCGAAGTCGTTCACCGACACGTAGCGCACCACCTCCACGTGCCCGGTCTCCGGCTCCACCTCCACCTCGCAGACGTGGCAGCCGTTCGGGTAGGCCATCGGCGCCTCCTCGAACACGTGCTTCACGTCGAGGCTCTCCGGCATGTCCGGCGGCGGGTCGTTCGCGGTGCGGACGCGCTCCGCCAATTCCATGATGCCGATGGCGCGGTCGGTGCCGGCGATGACGAAGCGGCCGTTTCCCTCGGCGCCGCGCTCGAACTCGATGTCGCCGGGCGACGCTTCCAGCGTGTGCGCCGCCGCGAGCCGCCCCTTCTCGATCACCTTGGCGGCGGCCTCCGCGATGGCGCTGCCCGACGCCATCAGCGACTTGGAGCCGCCCGTCCCGCCGCCCGCAACCAGCCGGTCGCTGTCGCCCTGCACCAGCCGGATGGCGCCGAACGGCACGCCGAGCTTCTCGTGCAACACCTGCGCGAAGGGCGTCCAGTGGCCCTGGCCGTAGTCGAGCGTGCCGGTGACGACGGTGACGGTGCCGTCGGCTTCGAAGCGGATCTCGCCCTGCTCCTTGGAGGGCGGCGCGGTGCATTCGAGGAAGTTGCCGAGGCCCCTGCCCCGCAGCCTGCCGCGCGCCGCGCTCTCCGCCTTGCGCGTCGGGAAGCCGTCCCAGTCCGCCGCGCGCAGCGCCTGCTCCAGCACCCCCCCGAAATCGCCGCTGTCGTATGTGCTGCCGGACGGCGCCTTGAAGGGCATCTGCTCCGGCTTGATGTGGTTGATCCGGCGCAGCTCGACCGGGTCGCGCCCGGTCTCGCGCGCCGCCTGCTCCAGGAGCCGCTCGAAGTAGTAGTTGCCCTCCGGCCGCCCGGCGCCGCGGTAGGCGGAGACCGGGGTGGTGTTCGTCACCATGCAGCGCGTGCTCACCTCGATCAGCGGCGTCGCGTAGTTGCTCTGGACGTTCTTGACGTAGTTGCCCGTGGCCATCAGCGGCCCGACGGCGGCGATGTAGGCGCCCAGGTTGGAGAAGGAGGTGAGCCGCACCGCCAGCGCCCGCCCTTCGGCGTCCAGCGCCAGCTCCGCCTCCACCTCGTGGTCGCGGCCGTGCTGGTCGGAGACGAAGGAGCCGGAGCGGTCGTCCGTCCACTTCACCGGCCGCCCCAGAACCTTCGCCGCGTGCAAGAGGCAGGTGTATTCGGGATAGGCGTGCGCCTTCATGCCGAAGGAGCCGCCGACGTTGCCGGTCAGCACCCGGAACTTCTCGGCCGGCACCTTCAGGATGTCCTTGGCCATCTGCCCGCGCAGGCCGAACACGCCCTGGCTGCCGACGTGCAGGGTCCAGCGGTCAGAGGCGGGGTCGTACTCGCCGATGGCGCTGCGCGGCTCCATGGCGCAGACCACCACGCGGTTGTTGCGGATGGACATGCGCGTGACGTGCGCCGCGCGCCCGAACGCTTCCTCCACCTTGGCGGCGTCGCCGTAGTGGAAGTCCAGCACCTCGTTGCCGGGGATGTCGTCGTAGAGCCGCGGCGCGTCGGGCGCGGCCGCCGCCGACGCCTCGGTGACGGCGGGGAGCGTGTCCACGTCGAGGAGCACCGCCTCGGCGCCGTCGCGCGCCGCCGCGCGGGTCTCGGCCACCACGAAGGCCACCGGGTCGCCCACGAACCGCACCCTGTCGATGGCGAGCGACGGCCGTTGGATGTTCCGGATCGGCGAACCGTCCCGGTTCTTCAGCGGCAGCACGCAGGACATGGTGCCGAAGCCGGCGGCCTGGAGGTCGGCGCCGGTCCACACGCCGAGCACGCCCGGCACCTCCAGCGCCGCCGAAGTGTCGATGCCGCGGATGGTCCCGTGCGCGTAGGGGCTGCGCACCACCACGCAGTAGAGCTGGCCCGGCAGGTCGATGTCGTCCGTGTAGCGGCCCCGGCCCTGCAACAGCGCCGGGTCTTCCTGCCGCGGCACGGGCTGGCCGATGCCGAACTTGAGCGTGGTCGGGTCCGTGATGGCGGTATCAGGCATGCGGTGGACGCCTCGTGCGTGTGTTCTACGCCCAAGGTAGGTGCCGCCTCCCGATCGCGCGACCCCTGGCGGTCGGAGTTCCCACGCCGGCTCCGCCGTTCTATCACCGTGACGAGCGGTCGGAGGGAAGGCGCAATGAGGGCGGCGGGGCAGGCCGGAACGATGCCGCCGGCAGGGGCGGCGGCCGGCTGCGGGCGATTTCCGTGAGCCTTTACTTCATCACCGCCGTCCTCCTCTCGGTCGCCGCGGTGATCGAAGCGCGCTGCGCCACCTCCGCCTTGCGGCCGGCGGCGGACGCGGCGGACCGGGGCTTCCGCATCCTGGGCCGCACCGCCTTCGCCTTCTGGCTGGTCCTGCTGGCCTGGGGCGCGTGGAAGCTGCACTGGACGCAGCCGCTCGCGGCCCTCGCCGGTTCGCTCGCGGCCAACGCCCTGGTGGTCGGCGCCGGCGCCCGCCCCTTCTGGCCGGGCATCTCGATGGGTCTTTCGCTCCTCGGCCTTTTGCTGACCGCACACCTCTTCGCCCGCTGAGCGCGGCCACCACATTCCCTCGTGCCCGCCCGCATCCTGCGGCCGTCGCGCCCGTTCTGTGGCCCGCGCGCGCGGGCCATCGGGGCACGCCGAAGGGAGACGAAGCATGAGCGACGACATCGCGTCCAAGATCGCCGAGCACATGGAAGTCATCGGCGATGACGGCGAGCACGTAGGCACCGTCGACAAGGTGGAAGGCAACCGGATCAAGCTGACCAAGAAGGACGACCCGACCGGCAGCGGCGAGCACCACTACCTCCCCCTCGGCGCGGTGGCGACGATCCAGGACGGCAAGGTCAAGCTGATGATGCCCGCCAGTGCCGCCAAGGGCGACTCCGCCGCCCGCGACCCCGGCGCCTGACCGCCGCCGCCACCGGCAACCTTGAAGCAGGCGCGGCGCTGTAGCCGCCGGAACCTTTCGCCGACGGAACCTGCATGCCCCCCGCCCTGCGCCGCCCCGCTCCTCCGGCGATGGAGGAAGCCCCCGCCCTCGATCGGCTGCGCTCCCTGCTTCCGGCCATCGCCGCCCGCGCTGCGGCGTTGGACGTGGACGGGGCGTTCCCGGGAGAGGACATCGCGGCCCTGGCGACCGAAGGGTTGCTCCGGACTCCCTTGCCGGAGGCCGAAGGCGGCCAAGGCTGGGGCACCGCACCGGCCGGCGCCGCGCCGCTTTGCGCGGCGCTGCGCCTCGTCGGCCGCGCCAGCCTGCCCCTCGGCCGCATCTTCGAGGGCCACGTCAACGCCGCGAAGCTGGTGCTCCGGCGCGGGAACGCCGCCCAGGCGGAAGCGGCGGCGCGCGACCTCCGCGCCGGGCGCCTGTTCGGCGTCTGGAACACCGACCCGCCCGGCGGCGGACCGCCCCTGACCTTGGAAAACGGCGTCCTCAAAGGCCGCAAGGTGCTCTGCTCCGGCGCCGGCTGGGTGGAGCGCGCCCTCGTCACCGCCCGCGACGCCGGGGCGCCCGCCGACGCCCCGACCCGCATGGCGCTGGTCCCCCTCGAACGGCATGCCCGCGCCGACCTGTCCGGCTGGACGGCCCAGGGGATGCGCGCCTCCGCCACCGGCGCCGTGGACTTCACCGGCCTCCGCGTCGGGCCAGGGGAGCTGGTCGGCCAACCCGGTGACTACCTCGCCCAGCCCGACTTCTCCGCCGGCGCGTGGCGCTTCGCCGCCGTCCACTGCGGCGGGGTCGAAGCCGTGCTCGGCGCGTTGCGCGACCACCTCCGCCGCACCGGCCGCGGCGCCGACCCGCACCAAGCCGCCCGGCTGGGCCAAGCCGCGATGGCGGCCGAGACCGCCCGCCTCTGGGTGGAGGCCGCCGCGGCCAAGGCCGAGGCTCCCGGCGCAGGCGTCGAGGCCGTCGCCCATGTCGGCCTGGCCCGGCTCGCGGTGGAACGCGCGGCGCTGGACGTGCTGGAACTCGCCCAGCGCTCCGTCGGCCTCCAAGCGTTCATGCGCCCGAGCCCCCTGGAGCGCCTGGTCCGCGACCTTGCCACCTACCTCCGCCAACCCGCCCCCGACCGCGTCCTTTCCGAGGCCGCCGCCTTCGTGCTGTCCGCGCCGCAGGAGCCCGGCGACCTCTGGGGTTGAGACGCCAACGTGGCCGAAACGCTGGCATTTAAGGAACAAAAACGGCACAGTCCCGCCGCTGGCAGCCGGCAGGCGGCCGGGGGCGCCGGGCGAGAGCCGGTAAGGAAGTAAGATGGTAAGGAAGTAAGGTGGCGAGCCGAGTGGAAGACGGGGAAGAAGGGCGGGCGCCGCCGTTCCTCGGCGCGGGCGAGGCCCTCCGCGCCGCGGAAGGCTGGCCCGCCGCAGCGTCCCTCGACGCCCTGGCATCCGGCCCCGGCGGCTTCCTCATTCTGTCCCCGCACCCGGACGACGAGAGCATCGGCTGCGGCGGCCTCATCGCCGAATGCGTCGCCCGCGGCCGCCCGGTCCGGGTGGTGGTTTTGTCCGATGGCGGCGCATCGCACCCCAACTCGCCCGGCTTCCCCCGGCCGCGCCTCGCGGCGCTGCGCGAAGAGGAGACGCGGGCCGCGGTGGCGGAACTGGGCCTCGACCCGTCGCGCGACCTCGACTTCCTCGGCCTGCCTGACGCCGCCCTGCCGTCGAACGGCCCCGTCTTCGACGCCGCCGTCAACCACCTCCTGCGCCTCGCCGAACGGGACGGCCACCCGGCCGCCGCCGTCTTCACCACCTGGGGCCACGACCCGCACACCGACCACAAGGCCGCCCGCGCCATCGGCGGCGCCCTGGCGCGTGCCCTGCCCTCGCGGCCGAAGCTTTACACCTATCCGGTCTGGGGCTGGGCCTTCGCCCACCCCATCCCCGGCTTCCCGACGCCCCCGGAGCCGCTTTTGTCCGAACCGCTCCGCGGCGTCCGCTTGGCCATGGACCGCCATTTGTCCGAAAAGCGCAAAGCGGTCGCGGCCCATCGCTCGCAAACCACCGGCCTGATCGCCGACGACCCCGGCGGTTTCCGCCTGCCGCCCGAAGCCCTCGCCCTCGCCTTCCGGCCGTTCGAGCTGTTCCTGGAGGAGAACCCCGCCGCATGACCGGCCAGCCGCAGCGCCCCGCGGCGTCCCTGCCCGCATCCTACTTCGACGCGATCTACGAGCGCGACCCCGACCCTTGGCGCTTCCAATGCAGCGCCTACGAGCGCGCCAAGTACGACGCCACCCTCGCCGCCCTCCCCCGGCAGCGCCACCGCCGGGCGCTGGAGGTCGGCTGCTCCATAGGCGTGCTGACGCGCGACTTGGCGCTGCGCTGCGACGCGCTGCTCGCGGTGGACGCGGCGGAGAAGGCGCTCGCCGCCGCGCGCGCCACCTGCGCCGACCGGCCGAACGCGGCCTTCGCCCGGCTGCGCGTGCCCGACGAGTGGCCGGAACACGACACCGGCGCCGCCTTCGACCTGATCCTGCTCTCGGAAGTGGTCTATTATCTCGACCGGGCGGACGTCGCGCGCCTCGCCGGCCGCGTGGAAGCGTCGCTGGCGCCCGACGGCGATTGCCTGCTGGTGCATTGGACGGGCGAAACCGACTACCCCTTGTCGGGCGACGAGGCGACTGAGGCGTTCATCGCCACCGCGTCCGGCTTCGCCGCCGTCACCCGGCAGGAACGGTCCGGGCGCTACCGCCTCGATCTGCTGCGGCGGGTGGGCGCGGCGGGCCGCGGCGCGGCGGCGCGACCTTAGAAGCCGCGGGAGCGGCGCCGATGGCGGCCAGGACCAGCTTGGCGATCCGGGCCTCGCGGGCCAGCGCCGGGGCGGGCACGACGCGGCGCGCCAGGGCGGGCGAGGCGCCCTCCAGGGCGTGCCACGCCTGCCAAAACCGCGGCTCCCGCGCCGCGCGCGCCACCGCCTCGGTCGGCAGGCGCAGGGCGAAGGACAGCCGGAGCACGTCGCCGGGCCGCCCGGCGCCGGATTGCGCGCGCCGGAACACCCGGCGGCAGCGGAAGCGCCAGAACGCGTCGGCCGCCGGCTCCAACCGGGTGTCGGTCGGCGCGGCGGCGTCGAGGTCGCGACGCAGCAGCGTGTCGGCCATGCCGCCCGGCGCGCGCCCGACCAGTCGGCAGGACACCGTGACCCGCGCCTCGGGGCAGTGGCGCACCCGCATCCCGGCCCGGCGCACCGCGTCGAACAAGGCCCGGTCCTCGCCGACGGGCACCGCGGGCAGCCCGCCGATGCGCCGGTAGGCGTCGAGCGTGAGCGCCATGGATGCGCCGGAGTGGATGCCGTGGCGGGGCCAAGGGTCGTGCGGATCGGGGTCGATGAGCCACGCCATCCTGTCCAGCAGGGCAGCGTACGCGGCTTCGCGCTCTTCGCGGGCACGCAACGCGGGCGGCAGCGCGGCCAGTTCCGCAGCGTCGAACCCGATGGCGCCGGCGACCGCGTCCGCGCCCGCCGCCAGCGCCGCGAGGTTGGCGGCGAGCCAATCCGGCGCCACCCGGCCGTCCGCGTCCGTGCTCAGGAGGGCCGCGCCCGGTCGGTCCTCCAGCAACGCCGCGGCCGCGTCCATGGCGCCGCGGCGCGCGCCGCCCGCGTGCGACCGCTCCGGCGGCAACGCCGCTTGAAGCACGGCGACCCGAACCGGCGACCCGGCCGCGAACTCGCGCGCGACCCGCGCCGTGGCGTCGGTGCAGTTGTTGGCGAAGACCAGCACGGCGAAGGCGGACGGCTCGATAGCCCACCCATGCCCGCCCAGTTGCCGCGCGAGCGCCTCCAGGCAGGATCGGAGGCTGTCCGCCTCGTCTCGCGCCGGCACCGCCACGGCGGCGAGCAAACGGCGCTCAAGCATGAAAGGTGATAATTCCGGAAAGCAGCATGGCCGGGCCCGCGAACGCCGTGACCGTGCGGCAAGTTCCGCGGTTGCATCGGCGGGCGTGGCGGCCGAGGCGCCGCCGGGTGGCGCTCCCCTGACGCGGGCCCCGAGGCGCCCGGAGCGTTCAGGCCCAGGCGGACGGCGGGTGGGCCGCGCGCAGCGCCAGCAGCCCCGCGAGCAACGGCGCCAACCACACCAGGCGCGCGCCGTACCGGTCATGCACCTCGCCGCCCAAGGCGATCAGCGCGGCGTTGCCGAGGTAGACGGCGAGGAACACCAGCGCCGGCCACCACAGCTCCGGCCGGCGCCTCACGGCGCCGAACACCAGGATGCCGGCGAGCGCGAGCAGCCCCGCCAGCGCAAGGGCCTCGGCGGCGTGGCGCGGCATCAGCGGTCGGAGGTCGTCGGTCGCCTGCCGGGTCGCGGCCGCCGCGTCCGTGACGCGCGCCAGCCCGATGTCGGGGAGGACGCCGCCCAGCATCCAGGGGCCTTCGTCGTCCATGCCGTCCCCGAGCTCGAAGCTGCCGAGTTGTTGCACGGTACGGCGGGCGCTCGCGGCGAGCCACTGCGGCCAGATCGACCGGATCAACACGGGGTTGATCTCCGCCGCCTCGCGCATGAAGCTTGGGGCGTCGCCCATCTCGGTCAAGGGCGACCAGCCGCGCCACAGGAACTCGTCCGCCGTGAGGTTGAAGCGGTCGAGGAAGCCGCACGCGGCCCAAGGCTTGCCGGCCTCGCACCCGGGGCGCAACGCCGTCGCGGCGTCGCCGTCCGCGGCCAGCCGGGCGAACAGGAACACGGAACCGCCGAGCGAAGCGCTGAAGCTGCGATAGGTGATGTAGTTGGCCGCGCCGAGCGCCCCCCACCCGAGCGCTGCCGCGACGAGCGTCAAGGCCGCCGTGCGGCGGACGCGCCGCACCACGGTCGGCCCGCTCCGGGCCAGCCACGCGACGGCCCAGGCGCCGAGCGCGAACAGGCCCAGGCCCGCGAGCAGAGGCGGGTGCGTCAGATGGACGGTGGCGCAGCCGACGAGCAGGGCGAACAGCAACACCCGCTCCACGCGCCCGAGGGCGTCGTGGTGCTCGACGAGGAGGAGCAACGAAAGCAGCATCAGCCCGGAGAAGAGATCCGGTTGCACCCAGGCCGCGAGCCAGGGCGCGTGGCTGAGCAGCACCACCGCGAGCAGGGCGAGCGCGACCGGCGCGTGCCAAGCCTGCGGCCAACGCGCGCTGTCCAACGCGACCGCGCGGGCCACCAGCCAAGCGGTCAGCGCGGCTTGCGCGGCCACGGTCAGCCAGAGCGACCAGACGCCGCCGGTGGCACCGACGAACGCGCCGTACCCGAAAGCGCGGATGAACTGCGGGCGGAACACGTCGGCGGCGACGACGTAGCCTTCCGTGTCGGGGAACACGACCGGGAAGCCGTTGATGGCCGCCGGCGCGAGGCACGCCAAGAACACCGCCGCCGCCAGCAGGAGCTGCCCCTGCGGGGAAAGGCCCCGCCCCCCTGCCGCCAACGGCCGCGGGCGGCCGAAACCGCCAACCGTTTCGGAATTGCTCAAACACCTGCTCCCGGGAAGTGGATGACCTGGCATCTTGTTGCGGCGCAACAACTCACGGGAGCTAATCGCCCTCGCCCACTTCGGTTCCCCGCCGGACCATGATGGTTCGGATACGCCCGGTGGTGCCGCACGGCCTTGCGGCCCCTTCCCGCGGCTGCCACACAGCCGTCGCGGCGGAACCGCGAGCGACATGACGGACGACCAGCCCACATCCCCAGCCTTGCTGCCATCCGGGCTGGCGGACCTCCTGCCGCCGGACGCGGAGCGCGAGGCCCTGCTCGTCGAGGCGATCATGGCGGCCTTCGCGGCGCACGGGTACGAGCGGGTGAAGCCGCCGCTGCTGGAGTTCGAGGAAACGCTGCTCGCCGGCTCCGGCGTAGCAGTCGCGGAACAGACCTTCCGGCTGATGGACCCGGTGAGCCAGCGCATGATGGGCCTCCGCGCGGACACCACGCCGCAGGTGGCGCGCATCGCCGGCACCCGCTTGGCCGGCGACGCCCGGCCGCTCCGTCTCTGCTACGCCGGGCAGGTGCTGCGGGTGCGCGGCACCCAGCTCGCGCCCGAGCGGCAGGTGTCGCAGGCCGGGGTCGAGCTGATCGGCACGGACGCGCCGGCGGCGGACGCCGAGGTGGCCGTGGTCGCCACCGAGGCGCTGGCGGCGGTCGGCCTGGCGCCCGCGACGCTGGACGTGACCCTCCCCACCATGACGCCCGCGCTGCTGGACGCGGCCAGCGGGGTGCCGCCGGCGCTCGCCGGGCGCTTGGCGCGCGCGCTGGACCGCAAGGACGCCGCGGCGGTGGACGATCTCTCGGCCGAGGCCGGCGCGGCGGCCGCGCCGCTGCCGGCGCTGCTCCGTTCGGCGGGGCCGGCCGACGGCGCGCTGGCGGCCTTGGCGGCGGC
>NZ_BAAAFZ010000094.1:0-71486 GCF_039523795.1 Craurococcus roseus
GAGGCCGCCATGTAGTTCAACAGCCGCTCTCCACTTTCCGAGGGCAAGTCCAACCTGAGCGCTCTCCACTTCTCCTGGGGAAGTCCAATCGTCATCGCGCCCGAGGGCAACGGCTGCGCCGAGCGGTCCATCCGCACCCTCGAGTAAAACCTGCTTTGGCTGCGGACCTTCGACACCGTCGAGGAGCTGCGCCGGGCGCTGCTCAAGTTCCGAGAGACCTACAACGCCACCTGGCTGATCGAGCGGCACGGGTTCCGGCCGCCGAGCGCCGTCCGGCAGGATCGGCTTTCGACCGCGGCTCTCGTCGCATAGGCTGCAACCAAGTGTCCCGCTGACCACGGGCGGTACAGAGGCGCGCGTCCGCGAAGGCCGCAGCCGCCACTTCGGGTTGCGTCCAGTCTCGAAGAGGGAGAACCACGATCGTCCCCTCCCGTTGCGCTCTGTACGCACGGCACCCGCGCAAGGCGGCGTGGCCGGCCCGACGCCGGCGCGCCGAGCGCGGCCGCCGCTTCGGCGCCCGCCGGCGCGCGCCCGCGCGGCAGGGCCAAGACGACGGGGCGTTCGAGGCGTGGGCGCCCCAGCCGCTCGACCAACCGCCGCCCGGCCTCCCCGTGGGCGGCGAAGCCGACAGGCTCAGGTCCTGGCCTGATCGGCCTCCCGCACGAGCCAGCGGCGGAACCAGCCCGCGGCGAGCCGGGCGACCTGTTCCAGCGCCCCCGGCTCCTCGAAGAGGTGCGTCGCGCCAGGCACCACGGC
This sequence comes from Craurococcus roseus, assembly GCF_039523795.1. Classification (NCBI taxonomy): domain Bacteria; kingdom Pseudomonadati; phylum Pseudomonadota; class Alphaproteobacteria; order Acetobacterales; family Acetobacteraceae; genus Craurococcus; species Craurococcus roseus. Next base: position 757 of record NZ_BAAAFZ010000094.1, read on the forward strand.
GAGTTCGGCCGGGCAGGCCATCCAGGACCGCGCCCATTCGTTGAGTCCCAGCACTTCCCGGTCGGCGCCGCCGACGATCAAGAGGGTCGGGGCGGCGACGTTCCGGAGCGGCCTTTCGCCGGCGAGGTCGGGCCGCCCGCCGCGCGAGACGACCGCGCCCACCGTGGCCGGCCGCTCGGCGGCGGCGATCAGCGCGGCCGCCGCGCCGGTGCTTCCGCCGAACAGCCCGACGGGCAGGCCCTCGGTCGCGGCGTGTCCGGTCGCGCAGTGCACCGCGGCCTCGAGCCGGCGGGCGAGCAGGCGGATGTCGAACACCTTCTGCCGGTCCGCGGCCTCCTCCCCGGTGAGGAGATCGCTGAGCAGGGTGGCCAGGCCGGCTTGGTGCAGCGCCGCGGCGACCCGACGGTTGCGCGGGCTGTGGCGGCCGGAGCCGCTGCCGTGGGCGAAGACGACCACGGCCTCCGCGCCCTCGGGGACCTCCAGCGTGCCCGCCAGCCCGGCGGGCGGGATGACGACGGGCGCGGCGCGGTGGCCAGAGCGCGACGGCGGAAGCGCCATGCCTTCCTCCCATAGCTTCGGTCCTCGGCGCCCTCCCGTGCCGCGGCCTCCGGACCGGCGCCATGATCCGGGTCAAAGGGCGCGAGCCGCGCCTCCTCGCTCGGCCGGCCCCGGCTCCCGACGGCCCACGAGAAGCTGCTTGGCGGCCCGCAGATCGGGGGTGTCGGAGCCTTCGCCGAACCGGCCGTAGGCCCGCGACAGCGCCTCGCGCGATTCGCGGGCGTCGCCCTGCCGGAGGTCCAGGCGGTGCAGGCTCGCCGCCGACCTCAACCGCCACGCCAGTGCGCCTTGGGCGCGCGCCCGCTCGAGCGAACGCACGAAGTAGCGTCTGGCCCCCCGGGGATCCGGGACGTCCTGCCGGAGCAGGAGTTCGCCCCTGACCCGGAGCATCTCCGGATAGGCCCAGAGCTCCTGGTCGCGTTCCGCCCGCTGCAGCGCCTCATCGACGACCGTGGAGATCTCCCCGGCGAGCCCCGCGGCGGCCGCCGCCTCCGCGAAGTCGCCCACGCTCAGGAAGACATGCCATTGCGAGGCGCGCCAGCGCTCGAGGGCGGCGCGGACCTGCTCGACGTCGGCCTCGGGACCGGCCTTCTGCAACGAGATGATTTCCAGCGCCGCCAACCCGTAGGACAGGTGGTCGGCGAGCGCGTGCTTCTCGGCGTGGTGGACGAGTTCCGTCGCGCTTCGCCACGCTTCATCCAGGTCACGCGCCAGGAGGGCGAGCGCGCATGCCCCCCAGGCGAGCACGGAGCACAAGGTGACGGGATGTTGCAGGCGCCGCGCCTCCTCCACGGCGATCCGGACGGCTTCCGCGGCCTGGTCGGGATGCCCCTGCACCCAGAGGACGTGGCCCAGGACGTAACGCGTGGTGACGCGCGGATCGAAGCCGGCGCGGCGGATCTGGCGGCGCCGCGGCCGGGGCGGGGGGGCGAGGAGCAGATGCTCGAGACGGGAGCGTGCCGCCTGGTGTTCGCCGGCGAAGTGCATGGCGATGCCGAGCATCCACTCCGCCGTCCCCGGGGCGACCGGGTCGGCCATGGAGGCGGCGATCGCCTCGGCTTTGTGGGCATGGTCCAGCGCCGTCCGCACCCCGCCAACGCGCATGTGGTAGACCCAGAGCGTGTGGAGCACGTGCAGCCGAAAGTCGGCGTCGCGGTGCCGCTCGGCGAGCGCGAGCGCCCTGTTCAGGGCGGCATGGGCCTCGGACGTCCTGCCCCTGGCCATCTGGAGCGAGATCCCGAGCGCCGTCTGCAGCGCCATTTCCTGCCGGCTGCCGCGCAGGCCGGCCTCGTCGAGGGTCTGTATGGCCTTCTCGGTCCAGGCGAGGGCCTCGCCCAGCAGCGACGTCGAGAACCACAGCGGCAGCGCGGCGGCCGCCAAGCCCACGCCGATCGCCGGGTCACCCGCCGGCGCGAAGGCCCACGCCAGCGCGGCGCGCAGGTTGTCCATGTCGGGCTCGACGGCGGCGTACCCGTCGTCGCCCTCCTCGCGCTCGCGCGCGGCGGCCTCGACGAGCTCGAGGAAGTACGCCGCGTGGCGGCGCGCGAGCGACGCGAGTTCGCCTCCCTCCCTGGCCTTCTCCAGGGCGTAGGCGCGCGTCGTGTCCAGCAACCGGAAGCGCGGGCCCGGGGAGTCCAGGTCGGCCACGACGAGCGATTTCTCCGCCAACTCCAACACCAGCCGCACGACCTCGTCTCCGGAGTGGCCCTCGTCGGCGGCCACGCCGGCTGCCGCGGCGAGGGTGAATCCGTCGACGAAGACCGCTAGCCTGCGAAAGACCGTCTGCTCGGGTGGGCCCAGCAGGTCGTGGCTCCAGTCCAGCGCCGCGCGCATGGTCCTGTGCCTCGGGAGGGCCGTGCGCCGGCCGCCGGTGAGCGGGCGCAGCCGGTCGTCGAGCTGCGCCGCCAATCCGCGGAGCCCGAGCAGTCCGACCCGGGCGGCCGCGAGCCCGATCGCCAGGGGTATGCCGTCCAGCTTGCGGCAGATCTCGGCGACGAGGGGCGCGTCGCCGTCGGTCAGCTCGAACGCGTCCAGGCCCGCGGCGGCCTGCTCGACGAAGAGCTGGACGGATGCGTAGCGCAGCGCTTCGGCCGCTTCGATGCGTGGCGAAGGAGGCGGGGCCTGCAGCGGCTCCAACCGGCAGAGGCGCTCGCCCTCGGTGCGGAGCGGCTCGCGGCTGGTCGCGACGACGCGGACGTGCGGCGCGCCCCGGAGGATGGCGGAAACCAGCTCGGCGGCGGCATCGACGACGTGCATGCAGTTGTCGAGCACCAGCAGCATCTTCCTGCCGCGCAGCGCTGCGACGAGATCCCGCGTCGTCAGCCCGGGGCTGACCTCGAGGCCGACGGCCGCGGCGACCGCGCCGCGCACCTGGTCCGGGTCCGCGGTCCACGCCAGGTCGACGACCCAGACGCCGTCCTCGTAGGCATCGACCACCCGCTCGGCCACGGCGAGCGCCACGGACGTCTTGCCGATCCCGCCCGGCCCGACGATCGTGAGCAGGCGGTGCGCCGACAGCTGCCCCGCGAGCTTGGCTACGACCTCGCCGCGTCCGACCAGCGGCGTCAGCTGCTCGGGCAGGTTGTGGCGCCGCGCGGCGCCGACCGGCGGCGGCACCGGCCGCTCCCCTTCCTCGATGACGGCCACGGGCGCGACGAAGCGGTATCCTTGCCCCTGGCTCGTCTCGATGAACCGCCTGCCGTCCTGCCCGTCGCGGAGCACCCGCCTGAGGGCGGCCACCTGGAACTTGAGGTTGCCTTCCACGACGTGGGTGTCGGGCCAGACCCGGGCCAGCAGCTCGGCCTTGCCGACCCGCTCGCCGGGCCTTTCGAGCAGGGCCAGGAGGATGTCGAAGGCGCGGCTTCCGATGCGGACGGGCCTGCCCGTTTCCAGCAAGAGCCGCTGGCGAGGCAGGATTTGGAACCGATCGAACGAGAGGGCGGGTTCGACCGCGGAAGTACGCAGCTCGGTCATCGCAGCCTCGCCCGGTCTGTGTGTCACCACGGCGGTGCCAATACTAGCGTACTGGGCCCGCTCGCGTCGCCTGAACAATTCCCAGCCGGCGTGATGAGCCACATCCAAGCGCCCGCGTCGGAACGGGTCCGCGCGGCCGACCTGTGCGGACCGGGGGGTGTTCCCGTCAGCGTCTTGGCGGTGGCGGCGCCTGCAGGAAGCTGAAGGCGTGGACGCGTATCAGGAGCCCTTCGCTGCTTTGCCGCCGGTAGAGGGTGGAGAAGTTGCCCCGGCGCTCCTGCGGCATCCCGCCCTCGCCGGGCACCGTGCCCGTGAACCGCCCCACGGCCCAGGCGAGGTCGCCGCCTTCCGCCCGCGCCTCCACGACCTCGAAGCGCAAACCCGCAGCGCCGTGCTCGAGGCGCGTGCGGAAGGCCTGCGCGATGTCGCGCCGCCCGGCCACGATGGGCCCGGGCGGTACCAGGACCGCGTCCTCCGCGAAGAGGGCGGCGAGCGCGGCCACGTCCTTGCGGTTAGAGGCCTCGGCGAACCTGGCGAGCAAGGCGTCGAGCGCCCGGTGGAAGTCGGGGATGCCGGAGGCGCCGGGCCGCTGCTGCTGGGCGCCGGCAGACGCCGTCGCGAGGCCCGCCACGCCCGCGAAGGGCATTGAGAAGGCGAACGGACGTCGGAGCATCGCGGTTCCCTCCGGAGACCCCGACCACCGGGAGGACGGGGCCATGGCATCGCCGAGTTGGCGGTCCTTGGCCGGACGGCCGGGCCCGGCCGAGCCGGCGGGATGCGGCGCTAGCCGGTCGGCTCGAGCAGTTCTTCCAGCTTGTCGACCACCGCCCGCATCACGTCGGCGCGGCTGACCACGCCGACCAGCGCGCCGTCGCGCAGGATGGGCACGCGCTTGATCCCTTGCTTCAGCATCAGGTCGCCCAGCTCCGGCAGCGAGGCTTCCTCACCGGCGGAAATGACCGGCGCGCGCATGATGTCGCGGACGCGGCGCTGGTCGAGGCGGATCGCGGCGAGGTATTCCGGGGAGAGCGCCTCGCCTTCCGCCAGCATGCGCAGCCACTGCGCCCGCTTCTCCTGGGCCTCCGCGCCGAAGTGGCGCATCAGGTCGCCCTCGCTGACCAGGCCTAGCGGCCGGTTGTGGGTGTCCACCACCGGCACGGCGCTGACGCCGCGGGCCAGCATGCGCCGGGCGGTTTCGACCACGGTGGCCTCTGGCGGGACGGTGACGACGTCCTTCGACATCACCGACTTGGCGGGGATCGTCATGTGCACGGCTCCAGCCGGGGCAGCGTCGCCGCACCATGGCAGAAGGGGCGTGGCTGCCGCATTGATGTAACGCAATCGCGCGGTGCCGTGGCAGGCGGTGGCGGTTCGGCCATCGGCCGCACATCCCGTTACGGGAGGCCCCCACTCGACGCTGTTGCGCCCCGGGGAAGGCCGGGCATTCCCACATGATCCGGTTCAACTTCGGGGCAGCGGCCGGCGACCGGAAAATTCGCCCTCCAGCCGGACCGGATTCGGGCTTCATGACCAAAGCGCTCGCCGGTCGCGGTGCCGGCGGATGATGTCGCTCAACCGCCAAGCTCCACTCGATCCTGACAGCGATGGCGTCCGATCGGGATGCGGGATGGATCGATGTCCCTCTCACCACGTCTTACCGCCGCTCACCAGACCTCACTCGCTCGGGGCGGCTCCGCGCACGAGAATCCATCGACACAAGCAGCCTCGCCCGACCCGGCGGTGGGCCGCATCCACACCTTCGTTGCGGGGAGCCAGTCAAGATGGCGGAGTTGATGAAAGCGGCCGTCGTGCACGGCTTCCGCAGTCCGCTCAGGATCGAGCGCGTCCCGGTCCCGACGCCAGGGCCGGGAGAGGTCCTGGTGAAGATCGCCGCGACCGGGGTCTGCCACACCGACCTGCACGCCGCCGACGGCGATTGGCCCGTCAAGCCCGTCCCGCCGTTCATCCCGGGGCACGAAGGCGCGGGCGTCGTGGCCGCTCTTGGAGCCGGAGTGGCGGGGCTCAAGGAGGGCGATCCGGTCGGCATCGCTTGGCTGCACGATGCCTGCGGCGGGTGCGAGTACTGCGTCACCGGCTGGGAGACGCTCTGCGCGGCGCAGCGCAACAGCGGCTACAGCGTGAATGGCAGCTTCGCCGAGTACGCCATCGGAGCCGCCCCGTATGTCGCCCGCCTCCCGCCCGGTGCGGATTTCGCCGAGATCGCGCCGGTCCTCTGTGCCGGAGTCACGACGTACAAGGGCATCAAGGAGACCGAGGCGAAGCCCGGCGAGTGGCTCGCCATTTCCGGCATCGGTGGGCTGGGCCACGTCGCCGTCCAATACGCCAAGGCGATGGGCCTCCACGTCGTCGCCCTCGACGTCACGGAGGCGAAGCTGGCGCTGGCGCGCCGCCTCGGCGCCGAAGTGATGGTCGATGCCAAGTCGCCCGACGCGGTGGCGCAGGTCCTCGAGGCGACCGGCGGCGGCGCGCACGGCGTGCTGGTCACCGCGGTTTCGCCGCCGGCCTTCGCCCAAGCGCTCCGCATGGCGCGCCGCAAGGGCACGGTCGGCCTGGTCGGCCTGCCGCCCGGGGAGTTCCCGACGCCGATCTTCGACGTCGTCCTCAAGCGCATCACGCTGCGCGGCTCGATCGTGGGCGGCCGCCGGGACCTCGCCGAGGCGCTCGCCTTCGCCGCCGAAGGCAAGGTGCGCCCTGTGATCCACAGGGCGAAGCTCGAAGAAATCAACGCAGTTTTCGCCGACCTGCGCGCAGGGAAAGTCGACGGACGCATCGTCATCACGATGTGAGACGCCTCCGTGCCGCTGCGACGCGCCGTCCCCGGCCGCAACATGCCCTCGCCGGGTCCGACGGCGAAGGCCATTGAGGAGGAGCAAAAAATGACTGTCCACACAGCCAAGCCCCGCCTCGCAGCGGCGGCAGCGATCGTCCTGGCGGCGGCGATGGTCCAGGGCGCGGCGTCGGTGCCGCACCGGCCATCGACGCCGAGAGCCGCCTGCAAAGCATGAGCGACGAGGGCAAGAAGCTCGGCCTCCGCTTGTCGGCAAAGGGTAGCCCGGCCCCACCGTGGTCATGCGTCCGCACGCTGAGCATCCCGGCAGCGCTGGCCCTCCACGCCATGCCAATCGAGCTAGCGCGCGTTTGGCTGCGCGGGCCCGCCGGTCGGAGCCTTGCCAACGAGGGCACGAAGGTGGCGCACGCCTTCCTGGCCTGGGTCGGCAGCGGCCCCCCCGGTGAGGACGGCGGTGCCCCATGACCACCCGGCACACCGCCCCTCCCGGCTGGCGGCTCGAGCGGCGGGGCCTGGAGGACGCGGTGCTCTGCCTGACCGGCGACTGGATCGCCCGCGAAACCGGATTGCGCGACGCGGCCGCGGTGCGCCAAGTGCTGGCCGCGGCCGGCGGGGCCATGCGGCTGCGCTTCGAAACCGACGGCCTCGGCCGCTGGGACAGCGCCCTGATCGCCTTCCTCCGGGCGCTGCGCGAGGCTGCGGCGGTGATGGCCCCCGCCGCGAACGCGGGGCGGCGGATCGAGCTGGACGAGACGGACCTGCCCGAGGCCGCGCGCCGGCTGCTCGCCCTGGCGGCGGAATCCGGCCCCGCGCCGCCCGCCGCCGCGCCGGCTGCCGCCGACCCGCTCCTCGCCCGGACGGGCCACCGGGCCACCGCCCGCTGGGCCGAGGCCGTCGCCGCCCTGGTCGGCGAGACGGTGCTGCGCGGCGCGGCCGCGCTCGGCGGGCGCGTCTGGACCCGTCCCGCCGACGTGCTGGAGCTGATGCGAGAGGCCGGCGCCGGCGCGCTCGGCATCGTCGCCGTCTGCAACGGCTTGGTCGGCGGCATCCTGGCCTTCGTCGGCGCAGTCCAGCTCCGCCGCTTCGGCGCCGAGATCTTCGTCGCCGACCTGGTCGGCATCGCCATGGCGCGCGAGATGGCGGCGATGATGACGGCGATCGTCATGGCAGGGCGCACCGGCGGCGCCTACGCCGCGCAGATCGCCACCATGCAAGGCAACGAGGAGATCGATGCGCTGAAGGCATTCGGCATCCCGGTGTTCGACTACCTGGTGCTGCCGCGGATCCTGGCGCTGGTCGCGATGATGCCGCTGCTCTACCTCTACGCCTGCGCGGTCGGCCTGCTCGGCGGCCTCGTCGTGGGCATGGCGACGCTCGACCTCACGGCCGCCGCCTACCTCCAGGAGACGCAAAAGGCCGTCGCCGGCCGGCAGTTTCTGATCGGGCTGGCCAAGAGCGTGGCCTTCGGCGCGCTGGTGGCGCTGGCTGGCTGCCACATCGGCCTGGCGGCGGGGCGCAGCGCCGCCGAGGTGGGCCGCGCCGCGACCGGCGCGGTGGTGGCCGGCATCATCGGCGTCATCGCGCTCGACGCCGTCTTCGCCGTCTGCGCCAACGCCCTGGGGATCTGACGCCATGGCCGGCGAGCGGACCGGGGACGACCGGCTGCGCGGCCGGGGGCTGACGCTGGCCTTCGGCCCGCGGATCGTCCAAAGCGACCTGGAATTCTCCGTCCGCACCGGCTCGATCTTCGCGGTGATGGGCGGCAGCGGCTGCGGCAAGAGCACGGTGCTGAGGGCGATGGTCGGCCTGCTGCGCCCCGCCGCCGGGACCGTCCTGGTGGACGGCGAGGACTACTGGGCGGCCGCCGAGGCGCGCCGGGCCGAGATCGGCCGCCGCTTCGGCGTGCTGTTCCAGAACGGCGCGCTCTGGAGCTCGATGACGGTGGCCGAGAACGTGGCCCTGCCGCTGGCGATGCTGACGCGCCTCGACGCCGGCTCGATCGAGGCGCTGGCGCGGCTGAAGCTGTCGCTCGTCGGCCTCGGCGCCGCCGGCGGTCGGATGCCTTCGGAACTCTCCGGCGGCATGCGCAAACGCGCCGGCCTCGCCCGCGCGCTCGCGCTCGACCCCGACATCCTGTTCCTCGACGAGCCCTCGGCGGGCCTGGACCCGATCGCCTCGAAGCGGCTGGACGACCTCATCCTGGAGCTGAGGGACGGCCTCGGCGCGACCATCGTCATGGTCAGCCACGAGTTGCCGAGCCTGTTCGCCGTCTGCGACGACGGCGTCTTCCTGGACGCCGAGGCGCGCACGGCGATCGCCCACGGCGCGCCCCGATCGCTGCGCGACCGGTGCGACCACCCGACGGTGCGCGCGTTCATGGCGCGCGCGCGGCCCGAGTATGCCAGGGAGGGCCCGGATGGCCGCCGCTAGACCCGCCGTCGTCGGCGCCTTCGTGCTAGGCGGCCTGGCGCTCGCCGTCGCCGCCATACTGTTCTTCGGCGCAACCCGCCTGTTCGCCCCGACCACGCGCGCGGTCGTCTTCTTCGAGGGCTCGGTCGCCGGCCTCGACATCGGCGCGCCGGTCACCTTCCGCGGCGTCCGCGTGGGGTCCGTCCAGGGCATGGCGCTGCACCTCTCCTCCGACGGCCGGGCGCGGATCCCCGTCACCGTCGAGCTCCTGCCGGGCCAGGTGGTCCTGGAGGGGGAGGATGTGCGGAGGGAAGCCAGCCTCGGAGGGTTCGTGGCGGCCGGGCTCCGGGCGCAGCTCGTGCTGCAAAGCTTCGTCACCGGCCAGCTCCGCATCGATCTCGACTTCCGTCCCGGGACGCCGGCCGCGACGGTGGTGGCCGACACCGGCGGCCTGCCGCAGATCCCCGCGCTGCCCTCCGACCTCGAGCGCCTGCGCGCGACGCTCGCCGAGGTGCCGGTGCAGGATCTGGTTCAGACCGCGCAGCGCGTCCTGCACTCGGTCGAACGCTTGGCCGGCACGCTGGAGGCGGAGCTCGGTCCATTGCTGGACGGCACACGGCGCAGCGTCGGTGCCGCCACCCGCGTTCTGGAGACGACAGAGGAGGCGGTGGCTCGCCTCCGGGCCGACGCGTCGCACGCGGTGCTGGAGCTCCACCGGCTTGCCGGCGGCGCTCGGCAGCAGCTCGACGATCGCGGCGCCGAAGTCGCGCGGGTGCTGGGATCGGTGGACCGGCTGGCGCGGCGGGCGGAGGCGCTGCTGGCTTCGGTGGACGGCCTGGCGGCGCCGCGTTCGCAGTTCCGCGGCGACCTCGAGGCCGCGGCGCGCGACCTCGCCGCCAGCGCCGCTTCGCTGCGCGGCTTCGCGCGGGCGGTCGAGCGGGAACCCAGTGCCCTGATCAGGGGCGGGAGCGCGCGATGAGCGGCGCTTCGGCTCTCCGCCCGCGGCCGTGGCGGACCGCCACGGCGAGGACCGCCCTCGGCGCCTCTGCGCTCGCGCCGATGCTGGCCGCCTGCGGCACGGCAGCGCCGCCCCCGGTGACGTACGTGCTCGGCACGCCCGTGGTCGGCGCGGAGCGGGTCGAGCCGCTCACGGGGCGGCCGGTCATTGAGGTGAAGCCGGTGCTGGTGCCGGACTATCTCGACGTGTCCGACATCCTGGTCCGCAAGGCCGAGAACACCGTGGCGTCGAGCCCGACCGGCCGTTGGGGCGAGCGCCTTTCGGTCGGCGTCGCGCGAGCGCTGGCGGCCGGGCTGGCGCGTCGCCTGCCGGGCCTCGTCGTCACCACCACCGCGCCCGCGGAGCGGCCCGCGCGCCAGGTCCTGGCCGAGGTCGAGGCCCTTGAGCCGCGCGACGGAGGGTCCGTCAACCTCGTCGCCCGGTGGCGCGTGCTGGACGGCGCCGGGCGCGACACGCTGGCCGGGGAGCGCGTCTCGTTGGTGCGACCGATCGCGGGCTCCGGCGACGCCGCGGTCGTGGCGGCGATGACCCGCGCGGTCGAAGACTTCGCCGAGCGGGTCGCGGCCGGCGTCCGGCGCACCACGCCGGGCTCCCGGGCGAGCCGGTGAAGGCCCGCGTGGAGCCGCCGCTTCCCAGAGGACGTCCTCCGCCTGATCTCGCGGGCGATTCTGGAGCTCTACAGGTCAGGCTACGCATCCCGGCCCGTTGCGGCCAAAGCTGGTGACCCGGCCGTCCCGTACCTCGAAGACGAGGACGCAGCCTGCTGGAGCAGCGCCATAGCCGCCGAAGCCGAGCCCGAGCCCGGTGCCGACGCCCCAACCGCCACCATGCCAGCCCCATCCTCCGCTGCGGTAACCGAGTCCGATGCCCGGGAAGATGGCCGGGGTGGAGGACGGGCGCGCGAACTCGTATTGGAGCAGGCGGCGTCCGTCGCCCTCGTAGGTCCGGGTGGGTACGCCCAGGGCGTTCACCACCTCGGCCTCGGGGTGGCCGACCCAGGTGGCCATCCGGCGATCGAACTCCGCCGGGCTGCCGGTCGAGCAGGCGGTCGCCAGGATCAGCGGAATGACAGGGAGGAGGCGGCGGGCGCGAGGCATCGATGCTGCTCCGTGAGGCGGGTGAATGGCGGCGAGCGCCGGGCCGCACGCTCCGTGCAGCGCGTCCGCGGTAAGTGCCGTCCGCCCGCGGCCATAGTTCCCGGTCCGCGGCCAAGGGCAGGACCCGCTCAGCAGTACCCCCAGCAACCCCGGCCGCCCTTCCTGGTCGCGTGCTCCACAAGCCCCACCGCGGCCCGCCCGGCGGCGCCGACGGAGGCCACGACATCGGCGACGGCGGCCGCCGTCGCCGGGTCGAGGCCCGCGGAGGCCAAGGAGGCGGCCGTCGCCCCGCCGATCCGGCCCACGGCCCCACCGCGGGCGGCGGCGGTGCGAAGGGCGGCCCCGGCCCGATCGCCGGTTTCGGCCGCCCGTCCGGCCTGCCGCCGCGCATCTTCGACGCCGCGTTGCAGCATCCTTCCGGTGTAGACGATGAGCCGTTGGCCGGCCGGCGCCTGCTCGAAGCCGAACAGGAAGGGGTCGAGGAGGACCGTCGCCCTGTCGGCGTCCGCTTTGTACGCCTCGGTGAAGGCTTCGCCCATCTCGCACCCGACGTAGGCGCCGAGGAGCGCGATGCCCGCGTCGCCCTGCCCCGCGGCGATGCCGGTGACCATGCCCACGATGGTGCCCGCCGCCATCGCCGCTTGCCTGTCGGGGTCGGCCTTGTCGATGCCGTCGATGCACCGGATGCGGATGTCCAGCGCTTGGACGGCGGGGCCGCCGGTGGGGGCGACCGAAACGCAACCGCCCAGAACGAGGCAACCGCCCAAAACGAGAGCGGACGAGCTTCGCGAGAGAATTCCTGGCATCCGGAATCCCTCCACAGCAACATGGTGCAGGCGGCTGATGGGGGTGATCTACCGCGGGCGGCCCGTCCGGATCGCCACGTGCAGCACCTCCGCCGCCGCCGGGCCCGGCGGCTCCTCCGTCCCGGCGGACCCATCCCATCCGCAAGGCGCGGCGGCGGTCAAGGAGGTCCGCTTGCCGCTCCCTGCTCCGGAGGCGCCCGCGCAACCGCCGCGGCGGCGACCGCCCTGGCGCCCGTTGCCGGGAGGCGCGGGCCGCGCGTGCGAAACGGATGCAATCGGCATGGTTCCAAATTGCCGCGATCGGGGTGGTGGCGCCGCTCCCGTCCGCCAAACGCGGTAAGCATAACGGTGACAAACGGTGGCCCGGCGGACCGCTGTCCGGCCCTGCCGAGGCCACCCGGAGCGAGACCGCCGCCATGCGCCGCACCCCTGTTGCCTGTTGCATCCGCCGCATCCTCCCCGCCGCCGCGGCCGCCGCCGCGTTGGCGGCGGGCCTGCCCGGCGCCGCCGAAGCGCGCACGGGAGGGGGCGGCGGAGGCGTTGGACCGGGCGGCTTGGGCGGGTTCGGCCTGGGCGGCTTCCACGGCGGCGGCCGGGGCCCGTTCAGCGGCGGCTTCGGCCCGCTCCGCGACGGCGGCTTCGCCCTGGGCGGCGGCTTTTCTCGTGGCCACGGCTACTACGGCCACGGCTTCGCCCCGGGCGGCGTTGTCGTCGTGCCGCGCGGGGCGATCGGCGTGTTCAGCACCGCGCAGCGCGAGGCGCTGGGGTTCCGGAACGGCGGCGTGGTCGTCCTCCGCGGCGGCCACGGCTTCCCGCACGGCGACGTTTCCGCCTTCGGCGGCGGCCACGGCTTCCCGCACGGCGACGTTTCCGCCTTCGGCGGCGGCCGGGGCCCGTTCAGCGGCGGCTTCGGCCCGCTCCGCGACGGCGGCTTCGCCCTGGGCGGCGGCTTTTCTCGTGGCTACGGCTACGGCTACGGCTACGGCTACGGCGGCGACAACGGCTACGGCAGGGTGGGCGTCCCGCCGCCCGCCGCCGCACCGGCCCCGCGCCCCGGAGGCTCTGCGGAACCGCGTCCGGTCAGGTCCGACGTGGGCATGGCCGAGGTTTGGCGGCGGGACGGCGGGGCCTGGCGCCTCGATCCGACGCCGTCGCAATCCGTCGCGCTCTGGCGCCGGGGCGACGATGGACGCTGGCGCGGGGAGGCGGCCGACTAAAGCCTGCCCCGTCATCTCCGGACCGGTGCTCGACCGAGGCCGGACGCGAGGCCCGCGGCTTGAACCCGAAAGCAAGCCGGATCGGCTGCCCCCGTCTCCGCGCGTCCGCCAGCCACTGCCTTCTGGCGTATTGGAGACGGCGGAGGACGGCCGACGCACCGCCTGGGCCCGCAGACGTCGCCCTGTTGCAGGCCGTGTTCGACATCCTCACCTCGGAGCCTGCCGCACCTGCCGGGGCCGGGCCGAAGAAAGTCAGCTGCAGGCCCTCATGTCTCCGCCAAGCATCGCCGCGGCGCACTCCACAACATCCTCACCGCTCCCCAGCGCGCGGCGAGCCACCGGGAGCGCCCGTTCGAAACGGGCCGTCACTCGATTTCCAGACCGCCGTTGAGGCCGTGGCAGTATCCGTTGCTGGTGGGGATGTTGGCGCAGAGGATCGTGTGGCCGCCTATCCGGGGCTGGCCGCCGCCCGTGGCGAGCATCAAGGCATGGCCGGCCTTCATGTCCAGGCGCCGCGCGTCCCAGGAACCCTCTCCCAAGGCGCTGAAGGCGCTGATCGGGTCGGCGAAACCCGTGTTGTGGTTCAGCACCGTCCGTCGCGCGAACTCCACGCCCCACGTCGAGCACCACCGACACAGGGGCTTCAACACCGGGCGGAGCTTTCCGGCAAGCCGCCGTCGCGACGAAAACGCTAGATGAAAAGCTTCAATTCGGCGCGCCGAGCACAGCGCTCCCCTCCGCCCACGCCCGGATTAGCAACCTCTTCCATCTCCACCACGACCACGTCTCCACCAGCCAGTGCCGCGCCGCGCGGACGCGGGCGCGGGCGTTCGAGGTATGGGCGGACGTCAGCGGGGTTGCCGCGGCAGCTTGAACGCCGTGCCGGCCTCGCCCTCGGCCTAACCAGCCCGGTCGGCCCACAACCAGCGACTTGACGGCGCCCCGGGCCGCGCGCTCCGGACACTCGGTGATAGCGGCCGAACCGCACCGAACGCGCTCCATCCTCTGGGCCCCGCTCCCCGGCGGGAGACCTACCCGGACCGCCGTCACCGGCCAAATGACCTCGGCTGGCACGCGGGCCGACGGAACCCCCGCGAAGCCCCCCGCCTCAGAAGCGATGCCGCTCCATAGGACTGCGAAGCAAACCGAAATTCCCTAACCGCGTCTTACCGCGGCTTACCCAAACTCACTCGCTCCGGGCGAGCGGCGCGCGCGAGAATGCACAGCCACAAGCGGCGTTGCCCGATCGGCCGCGGGCGGGGCCCGCACGCGGGATTTCCGAGGCCGATCCTCGATGCCGTCCTGAAGCGCACCACGTCGCGCGGCTGGACCGTGGGCGGGCGCGGAGCCCGGAGTGCCGCGGCACGCCCGCCGAGGGAGGACACCGATGCCACACGACGGCCTCGTCTCTTGGTTCGAAACCCTGGGCATCGCGGACGTCCCGTTGGTGGGCGGCAAGAACGCCTCCCTGGGCGAGATGACGCGGGCGCTCGCCGGGGCCGGCGTGCGGGTGCCGGGCGGCTTCGCGACCACGGCCGCGGCTTACCGGGCCTACATCGCGGCGAACGACATCGCGCCGGCGATGCGGGACAGGCTGGCCGCGCTGAAGCAGGGCCGCGCGACGCTGCAAGAGGCGGGCGAGGCGATCCGCCGCCTGTTCCTCGACGGCGAGTTCCCGACCGATGTCGCCCAGGCGGTCCGCTCCGCCTACCGTGAACTGGCGCGCCGGCGCGGCATCGACGCCCCCGCGGTCGCGGTGCGCAGCAGTGCCACAGCCGAGGATCTGCCGACCGCGAGCTTCGCCGGCCAGCAGGAAACCTTCCTCAACGTGCGCGGCGAGGCGGCGCTGCTCGACGCTTGCCGGCGCTGCTACGCCTCGCTCTTCACCGACCGCGCGATCAGCTACCGCGAGGCGCAGGGCTTCGACCACATGGCCGTCGCGCTCTCGGTCGGCGTGCAGGCGATGGTGCGTTCCGACCTCGCGGGCTCGGGCGTGATCTTCACCCTCGACACCGAGACCGGCTTTCCCCACGTCGTCGTGGTCAGCGCCGCCTGGGGCCTCGGCGAGACCGTGGTGCAGGGCACCGTGGACCCGGACAAGATCCTGGTCTTCAAGCCGCTGCTCGACGACCCGCGCCGCGTCCCGGTCATCGAGAAGACGCGCGGCGGCAAGGAGCGCAAGCTCGTCTACGCGACCGGCGGCAGCGCGCGGACGGCCCTCCTGGAGACGACGCGGCGCGAACGCGAATCCTTCGTGCTGGAGGACGCCGAGGCGCTGCGCCTCGCGCGCTGGGCCGTCGCGGTGGAGCGGCACTACGGCCGGCCCATGGACCTGGAATGGGCCAAGGACGGCGAGACGGGCGAGCTCTTCATCGTCCAGGCGCGCCCAGAGACGGTGCAGGCCCGGCGCGCGGGGGCCGGCTCGCTCCGCACCTACCGCCTCAAGGGCCGCCGCTCGCATCCGCTGCTCGCAGGCGCCGCGGTAGGCGAAGCGATCGCATCCGGCGAGGCTTGCGTCATCCGCGGCCCGGACGAGATCGCGCGCTTCCGCGACGGCGCCATCCTGGTGACCGAGGCGACGGACCCGGACTGGGTGCCGATCATGAAGCGCGCCGCCGGCATCGTCACCGACCACGGCGGCCCGACCAGCCACGCCGCCATCGTCAGCCGCGAGCTAGGCGTCCCGGCCGTGATCGGCACGCAGCACGCGACGGCGCTGCTGCGCGACGGGCAGCCGATCACCCTTTCCTGCGCCGAGGGGGATGAGGGGCATGTCTATGACGGCCGCCTCGACTTCGCGGTCGCGGAGACCGATCTCAAGGACCTGCCGCGGCCGCGCACGAGGATGATGCTCAACCTCGCCAACCCCGCCGCGGCGCTGCGATGGTGGCGGCTCCCGGCGGCGGGCGTCGGGCTGGCGCGGATGGAGTTCATCGTCAACGACCACATCCGCATCCACCCGATGGCGCTGGTGCGTTTCGACGCGCTGCAGGATGCGGAAGCGAAGCGCCGGATCGAAGCCATGACCCGCGGCTATCCGGACAAGGCGGAGTACTTCGTGGACCGCTTGGCGCGCGGCATCGCCAAGCTCGCCGCGCCCTTCCACCCGAACCCGGTGATCGTCCGCCTGTCCGACTTCAAGAGCAACGAGTACGCCCACCTGATCGGCGGTGCCGAGTTCGAGCCGGTGGAGGAGAACCCGATGCTCGGCCTGCGCGGCGCCTCGCGCTACTACAGCGAGCGCTACCGCGACGCCTTCGCCCTGGAGTGCCGCGCCATCCGCCGGGTGCGCGAGGAGACCGGGCTGGCCCATGTCGTGGTCATGGTTCCCTTCTGCCGCACGCCGGCCGAGGCCGACCGGGTGCTGGCGGAGATGGCGCGGCACGGGCTGGAGCGCGGGCGCGAGGGGCTGAAGGTCTATGTGATGTGCGAGATCCCGTCGAACGTGGTCCTGGCCGAGGAGTTCGCGGCGCGCTTCGACGGCTTCTCGATCGGCTCGAACGACCTCACCCAGCTCGTGCTAGGCGTGGACCGCGACTCGGCCGAGCTCGCCGGGCTGTTCGACGAGCGCGACGCGGCGGTGGAGCGCATGATCGCCGACGTCATCCGCCGGGCGCATGCCTGCGGGGCGAAGGTGGGCATCTGCGGCGAGGCGCCGAGCAACCATCCGGATTTCGCCGAGTTCCTGGTCGCGGAAGGGATCGACTCGATCTCGCTCAACCCGGACAGCTTCGCCGGGACGCTGCGCCGCGTGGCCGAGGCCGAGGCGCGCCAGGGCCCGGCGAGCGCCCGTGTCGGACACGGCCAGGACGTGCGCGGTGCCGCCGCCGTACCGGCCTGAGCGACCGGCGGGAGGCGAGGGCGCCATGGGCGAGAGGAAGGGGTCGGGCGAGGTCGCGGCCGAGCGGACACGGCAGCATGCGCGGTGGTGTGGCGCAGAGCACGAAGACGCTCTGCCCGCCGGTGCGTTCGTGCGGTTGATCGCCGACCATCCCGGCCGGGCGCGGGTGAAGGCGCGCGAGGGCAGGCGCGTCCCGGTCGCCGCCCCGGCGGTCGTTGCGGTGGAGAGTGTGGACCGGCGCGGGGTCGGACGAGCCGAAGCCAAGCCGACGGGCGAGGGTCCCAGACCGGCGGTGAGGCCGCTGTCCGCTGCGACGGGACCAGAACGGGCAGGCGGACGGGCACAAACGCCACGGGTGTTCGACAATGGCAGACAACCTCGCTCCCTCGATCGAGGGCGCCCCCGTCCTCGACCTCGCCGAGTTCGACGGCGCCGCGTTCGACCTCGATGGTGTGATCACACGAACCGCCACCGTGCACGCCGCCGCCTGGAAGCGGCTTTTCGACGCGTTCCTCGCGCGCCGCGCCGCCCGCATGCGGGAGGAGTTCCGACCCTTCGACGCCGAAGGCGACTACCTTCGGCACGTGGACGGCAAGCCCCGGCTCGACGGCGTGCGCGACTTCCTCCGCTCCCGCGCCATCGTCCTGCCGGATGGCGAGCCGGACGATCCGCCTGAACGTGAGACTGTTTGCAGCCTCGGCAACGGCAAGGACGCGCTCTTCCGCCAACTCCTGGCGCGGAAGGGTGTCGAGGTGTTCGATGGATCCGTCGCGTTCATACGGCGCCTGCGCGGGGCGGGCCTGAAGACCGCCGTGGTGTCCGCCAGCAAGAACACCGTGCCCATTCTCAAGGCGGCGGGCCTCGCCGATCTATTCGATGCCTGCGTCGACGGCGTGGAGGCCGAACGCCTCGGCCTCGAGGGGAAGCCGTCGCCGGACACGTTCCTGCACGCGGCGAAGGTCTTGGGCGTCCCGCCGAAACGCATCCTCGGGGTGGAGGATTCGCTCGCTGGTGTCGAAGCGATCCGGGCCGCGGGCTTCGGGCTGGCCGTCGGCGTGGACCGGACCGGGCACGGGGCGGCGCTCGCCGCGCACGGCGCCGGCGTGGTGGTGCCGGACCTCACTGCATTGCACCTGCGCGCGAAGGAGGCAGGCGATCCGGCCCGGGACCTTCGGGTACGCGAAGGGGCCCAAGCATGCGGACCGTCCGCCGACCTCCCGCTGTGGCCCAGCGCAGACCCGGAGTGGGTCCTCGTGGAGGAGGGGTTCACACCGACCCGGGAACACGAGGTGGAGTCTCTGTTCACGATCGGCAACGGCTACATCGGGAGCCGTGCTGCGCTGGCCGAGGGAAGCTCCCTGTCAGCGCCGGAAACCTTCATCGCTGGAGTCTTCGATACCAGGCCCGGTGCATCGCCGGAACTCGCGACCTTACCGGAATGGGAGCATCTCTCGATCACGGTGGAAGGGCAGCCCCTCCGGCTCGATCTCGGCCGGTTCCTTGAGCACCGCCGTATCCTCGATCTGCGACAGGCGATCGTCTGGCGCGAGTGGCAGCACCAGGATGCCGCCGGTCGTCTCACGCGCATACGCGGGCTCCGGCTCGCCTCCGCCGCGGATCGGCATCTGCTGGTGGGATCCGTCGCGTTCTCTCCGGAAAACTTCAGCGGCCTGATGTCGCTAGACGCGTCGATCGGCGGTTTAGTGAGCAAGCGGACCGCCACGGGCGCTGCCGTCGCGCTGGCCGCAGCGACCCGATTCATCGGTTTTGATCGCACGACAGCCGCCGAGGACCGCGCAACGCCGCGGCCGCTGAGGGTCGATCTCGGGAAGGTCTACCGGCTCGATCGGGTCGTCGCGGTCCATACTTCAAGGGATTCCGGCAGCCCCGAGCTGGTGGCGCGCGAGCACGCCGACCGCGCCATCGAGTCCGAGCTCGCAGCGCTGATCGACGGCCACCGTAGCGCCTGGATGGAACGGTGGCGCGCCTCCGACGTCCGCATCGGCGGCGATCCGGCCGCTCAGCGCGCCCTCCGGTTCGCGATCTACCACCTGCTGAGCGCCGCCAATCCGGAGGACGAGCGTACCTCGATCGGCGCGCGAGGGCTGACCGGAAGCGCCTACAAGGGGCACGTCTTCTGGGACACCGAGATCTTCATGCTACCCTTCTTCACCTTGACGTATCCGGAGGCGGCGAGGGCGCTGCTCAAGTATCGTTATCACACGCTCCCCGCGGCGCGGCGGAGGGCTGCCCAGTTTGGCCACCGTGGAGCATTGTACGCTTGGGAGTCGGCCGACACGGGAGAGGACGTCACGCCGTCGCTGGTTTCCCTGCCAGGCGGCGAAACCATCCGCGTTCTCACAGGAGAGCAGGAGCAGCACATCAGCGCCGACGTCGCCTATGCCGTCTGGAGCTACTGGCACGCAACGGGCGACCAGGAGTTCCTCCTCGGGGCCGGTGCGGAGATCCTCCTGGAAACCGCCCGTTTCTGGGCAAGCCGCGCGGAACGCGGAGAGGATGGCAGGTGCCACATCCGCGGCGTCATCGGGCCCGACGAGTACCACGAGACCGTGGACGACAACGCCTACACCAACGGGATGGCGAAGTGGAACCTGCTGACGGGCGAGCGCGTGGCCAGGCTCGTGGCGGAGCGGTGGCCGGAACGCTGGCAAGCACTCTCTGCCGGCATCGGCCTTCGTCCCGACGAGCCCGCCGAATGGTTGACCGTAGCCCGCGACATGTACACCGGGCTCGACGAGGCGACAGGGCTGATGGAGCAGTTCCGGGGTTACTTCGAGCTGGAGGACATCGACCTCGGCGCCTTCGAGCCGCGCAACGCTCCAGTGGATGTGCTCCTCGGCCGCGAGCGCGTCCAGCGCTCGAAGATCATCAAGCAGCCGGACGTCGTGATGCTGCTGCACCTCCTGTGGGACGACTACCCGCCGGCGGTGCGTGAGGCGAACTTCCGCTACTACGAGCCCCGCTGCGCGCACGGAAGCTCGCTTAGCCCGGCCATCCATGCGCTCGTGGCCGCGCGCCTGGGCGATCCGGAGCTAGCGACACGCTACTTCCGGCAGGCGGTGGACATCGACCTCGCCGATAACATGGGGAACGCGGCCGGGGGCGTCCACGCCGCCGCCCTAGGCGGCCTCTGGCAGGCCGTCGTGTTCGGTTTCGCCGGCCTCCGCCTCACCGACCACGGCCCTGAACACCACCCCAACCTGCCGCCCCACTGGGGCGGCCTCTCGATGCGCATCATGTGGCGGGGCCGGACACACGACCTGAACCTGCCGCCTGCCGGCGGCGCCGCCGGCCCCCAGCCCGGGAGGCGCTCCGATGGCTGAGCCGCTCATCCTCGTCCCGCTCGACGGTCCCCTCGACGCCCGCGCCGCGCTGCCAGTGGCGAAGGCGCTCGGCGCCGCGGTGGGCGCGGGCCTGCGCGTGGTCCACGTCAGCAGCGGGACGCCGCCGCCCCTGTCGGAATTGGTCGGGCGGCTCGGCCTCGAACGCGCGGGGCTTCTCGGCTGGAGCATCGACGCGCGCGTCGGCGATCCCTCGGCGGCAATCGTCGACGCGGCCCGGATGCTGGGCGTCCGCATGATCGTCATGTGCACCCACACAGCCGCGGCAAGGCCGGCGGCGGTCTTGGGCCGCACCGCCCTGGAGGTGCTGCGCGCCGCGCCCTGCCCCGTCGTGCTCGTGCCTCCGGTGCAAAGGCCTGAGTCTTGGCGGCCGGACCGGATACTGCTCGCGCACGACGGCAGCCCGGCAGCCGACGCCGTCGTCGGCCCGGCCGCGGAGTACGCGCGCAAGGCCGGTGCCAAGCTGCTCGTGGTCCGGGTCGGGACCGCGGGGGCCGGCGCGCCGGCCGAGCGCGGTTCGCTCTCGCTGCCGCTCTACGTGGACCAACCCCAGCACGAATGGCCCCATTGGTCCGGCGAGCTGCTCGAGCGCCTCGCGTCCCGATGCCCGGATCGCCGGCTGCAGGCCCACCTGTGCGTCCGCGCCGGCGAGCCGGGCCCCGAGATCACGCGGGCGGCGCGGGAATGGGCCGATCTCATCGTCCTCGCCTGGAAGGGGCAATGGGACGGCGACCGCGCCAAGACCCTGAAAACCATCCTGCGTGAGGCGTCCTGCCCGGTCATGGTCGTGCGTGCCTGAGCCCCTTTGCCCGATGGTACCAGGAGGTGGCGCTTCGCGGCGGGCGGTAGTGTCACGCCGCAACCGAAGACCAGCCGTCCATCGTCGAGAGTGGCGACCACCTTCTTGCGGCCGGTAGCTGGAAAGCCGAAGGGCTCGGTCGTCTCGCCCCCGTGGCGGGCGTGGCGCGGCCCTACTGTGCTGCGGTTTGGCTCCGACACCCAGATCCGCAAACGCAATCAGCAGCTTACGCCACGCCCGTGGGCCTCGCGGGAGCCTCATCGCCAATGAGAACGCCTGGTACCGGCCCCGAGCAAGGGGACAGAGACAAGGGGGGTGACCATGCTGCGTGAACGCCAACAGCCGCCGCCCGACATCTTCTCGCCCGAGCCGTGGACGTTCGGCGCGGTGCGCTACGACGCACAGATCGCCAAGAAGTACGCCGGGCAGGCCGAGACGATGTTCGCGCTGGCCAACGGCTACCTCGGTATCCGCGGCACGCCGGAAGAAGGCCGGCCGGCGCAGGACCCGGGGGTGCTGCTGAACGGCTTCTACGAGCACCGGCCGATCACCTATGGTGAGCTTGCCTACGGCTTCCCACGCCTTGGTCAAAGCATCCTGAACTGCCCGGACGGCACCGTCATCAAGCTCTTCGTCGATGGCGAGCCCTTCCTCCCGGCGCAGGCCGAGGTGCTTTCCTTCCGCCAAGTCCTGAACCTCAAAGCGGGCACGCTGGTTCGGGAGATTTCCTGGGCATCCCCTGCGGGCCGGCGCATGCGGCTGCGGGCCCTCCGCCTGGTGTCCTTCGATCAGCGGCACCTGGCGGCGATCCGGTACGAGGTCCTGGCAGAAGATGCCGACGCCGAGATCGTCATCTCCTCGGAGTTGCAGCACCGCGCGCCGCTTCCCGGCAACGACTCCGACCCGCGCATGGCGGTCGGCTTTGCCGACCGGGTGCTGCAGCCGGCCGGAACGCGTCACGAGGAGCTGCGCGCGATCCTCAGTTACACCACCCGCAGCTCGGGCCTTGTCCTGGGCTGCGGCATGGACCACGGCCTCGAGACCATGGGCCGCTTCACGCATGAGGCCGTCTGCGAGGCGGACTTCGCCGCCGTCGTGTTCAAAGGGCTGGCCGAGAGCGGCCGGCCGGTGCGCTTGTGGAAATACCTGGGCTATCACTACGCCGACGGCTGCGATCCTGCCGGGATCCGGTCGCGGGTCGCCTGGACGCTTGACCGCGCCAAGCAGAGCGGATTCGCCTCCATCCTGGAGCGGCAGGTGGCCAGAGTCGGGCGCTTCTGGGGTAATGCCGACATCGAGCTGGAAGGGGCCGCGCCGCGGCTGCAGCAGGTGATCCGCTGGAACCTGTTCCAGCTCATGCAGGCCACGGAGCGAGCCGAGGGGCACGGTGTCAGCGCGCGCGGCCTCACTGGGCAGAGCTACGAGGGGCACTACTTCTGGGACGCCGAGATCTACGTCCTGCCCTTCCTGATCTACACGCAGCCGCGGATCGCCAGGGCTCTCCTGAAATTCCGGTACGACACCCTGGACCGTGCCCGGGCCCGGGCGACGGAACTCGGCCACCGGGGCGCCACCTTCCCGTGGCGGACCATCAACGGCGACGAAGCCTCGGCCTACTACGCGGCCGGCACCGCGCAGTACCACATCAACGCGGATATCGCCTACGCGCTGCGCAAATATGTGGAGGTCTCGGGCGACGAGGACTTCTTACGCCGCTACGGGGCGGAGATCCTGGTGGAGACGGCGCGGTTCTGGCGGGACCTCGGCTTCTTCTCCGAGCGCCGCGGCGGCCGGTTCTGCATCAACGGCGTGACCGGGCCGGACGAGTACACCGCCGTCGTGGACAACAACCTCTTCACCAACCTGATGGCGCGCGAGAACCTGCGCTACGCCGCCGACACGGCGGAGGCGATGCGGCGCGACCACGCGGAGGCCTTCGCCGCGCTGTCCCGCCGCACCGGCCTTGGCGCGGAGGAGCCCAGGGTGTGGCGGCAGGCGGCGGAGCGCATGTATCTGCCTTGGGACGAGCGGCTGCGCATCCACCCGCAGGACGACAGCTTCCTCGACAAGGAGCGGTGGGACTTCGCGAACACGCCGGAGGACCACTACCCCCTGCTGCTGCACTACCATCCGCTCAACCTCTACCGGAAGCAGGTGATCAAGCAGGCGGACACGGTGTTGGCGATGTTCCTGCTCGGCGACCAGTTCACGCCGGAGGAGAAGAAGCGCAATTTCGACTACTACGATCCGCTGACGACCCACGACAGCTCGCTCTCGGTATGCATCCAGAGCATCGTCGCCAACGAGATCGGCTACGAGCGTAAGGCGCTCGACTACTTCCGCTTCGCCGCGACGATGGACCTGTCCGACATCGGCGGCAACGTGATGAGCGGCGCGCATATCGCCTCGATCGGTGGCGCCTGGATGGCCCTGGTTTATGGCTTCGCGGGGGTGCGCGACCATGGCGGCCGCATCTCCTTCCGGCCGCGCCTGCCGGCCGAATGGCGTCGCGTGCGCTTCGCCCTGGCGATCCGGGGGCACCGCCTACGGGTCGAGGTCGCCAACGATCAAACCACCTACAGCCTGGTCGAGGGCGACGACTTGACCATCATGCATGGTGCCGAATCTATCCGGCTCACAGCCTCGGCCCGCACGGCCACCCGTGCAAACCCGTCTCGGCCGCCAGAGCCGGCGCCCGACTTCGCACCTGCCCCGATGCCAGCCCGGTCCTGACGTCGGACCGGAGCCGCCTCGCCTCCGCCGGCCTCAACGCCGGCGAGCGCGTCCTCGACCGGGGCACGGCAGGCGGAGACGACAGCAGTGCGGATGTCCGGGCGTATCCGTTCGGCTCAGCTTTCGATCACATGGCGTGATCGCGGGGCCCGCAGCGCTCCGGGTAGCAAGGTTGTGGATAGGCGTTGAATAGGGGTTCATCCGCACATTCGACACTGCTGGCAAAATCGGGGGCTGGGCGTTGAAGGGATGGTTCTGGCCAAGGTGAGGTTGCCATGTGCCTGCGTCCCACTCCGCCGCCGCCGGTGCCCGCCGACACGGCCCACGTCGCCCGGTCGGCGTTCCCGCGCGGGAACCTGCTCCTGGGCTTGCGCGACGGGCTCGGCCCCGTGTTCCACGATCGCCGTTTCGGCCGTCTCTTCCCCACCAAAGGGCAGCCAGCCGAGGCGCCATGGCGTCTGGCGCTGGTGACCCTGCTGCAATTCGCCGAAGGGCTGTCCGACCGCCGAGCCGCCGACGCCGTCCGGAGCCGGGTCGACTGGAAGTACCTGCT
This sequence comes from Craurococcus roseus, assembly GCF_039523795.1. NCBI lineage: Bacteria > Pseudomonadati > Pseudomonadota > Alphaproteobacteria > Acetobacterales > Acetobacteraceae > Craurococcus > Craurococcus roseus. The sequence continues at coordinate 24,932 of NZ_BAAAFZ010000094.1, forward strand.
CGGCCTGCCGCTGGCCGACGCCGGGTTCGACAGCACCGTGCTGAGCGAGTTCCGCTCGCGCTTGGTGGCGGGCGGAGCGGAGGAGCTGCTCCTGGGCGCCGTCCTCGACGTCGCCGCCGCGCACCGACTGCTCCGGGCCGGCGGTCGGCAGCGCACGGATTCGACCCACGTCCTGGCCGCGGTCCGGGCCATGAACCGTGCGGAGTGCGCTCATGAAACGCTGCGGCACGCCTTGGAGGTGCTGGCCCTCGCGGCGCCCGAATGGCTGCTCGAGCGGGCGCTGCCGCATTGGGGAACGGCGTACGGCCCGCGCGCCTTCGACGACCGTTTGCCGAAGTCGGCCGCCAAGCGAACGGCCTGGGTCCGGACGGTCGGCGAGGACGGGCACCATCTGCTCGCCGCCGTCTCCGCCGCCGGGACTCCGGACTGGCTGGCCCGGCTCCCCGCGGCGGGCATGCTGCGCCGGGTCTGGATCCAGCAGTTCTACCTCTCCGACGGCGAGGTCCGGTGGCGCACCAAGGAGGAGGGGATCCCGCCCGCAGCGCGGTTCATCAGTTCGCCCTGCGACCCGGACGCCCACTACGCGCGCAAGAGCAGCAGGTCTTGGATCGGCTACAAGGCGCACCTGACCGAAACCTGCGACGACGGCCTGCCCCGGATCGTCACCTGCGTGCAGACCACGGCCGGACCCACCGCGGACGGCGACGTGACGACGCCAACCCACCGCGCGCTCCGCGGCAAAGGCCTGCTGCCGGCCCAGCACATCGTCGACACCGGCTATCTCGACGCCGGCCTGCTCGTGGAGACGCGGCGGGACTTCGGCGTCGACCTCGTCGGTCCCCCGCGCCCGGATCCGCGCTGGCGAGCGGAAGCCGGCAAGGGCTTTGCGATGGAGGGGTTTGCCATCCACTGGGACACGCGACGGGCCGTCTGCCCGATGGGCGTCCGCAGTTCCGGCTGGACGCCGTCGGTGGACACCCGCGGCACCGCGGTCGTCAAGGTGAAGTTCTCGGCGAGGGACTGCCGCGCCTGCATCCATCGCGCGGACTGCGCGGGTCCGAAGGCGAAGCAGCGCCTCATGACCCTCCGGACCCGAGACGAATACGCCGCGCTACAGACGGCGCGGCAACGCCAGCGAACTCCGGACTTCCGCGGCCTCTACGGGCTCAGGGCCGGGGTCGAAGCGACCATCTCGCAGGCCGTGCGAGGCTTCGGCCTGCGCCGGTCGCGCTACTTCGGCCGGGCGAAAACCCACCTCCAGCATGTCGCCACCGCGGCTGCGATGAATCCATCCCGCCTCGTTTGCTGGATCGCCGGCGATCCCTTGGCACCAACCCGGCGGTCGAATCTCGGACGCCTGATCCACGCCCAAGGCGCCGCCTGACTTCGCCAGCAGTGTCGAAAATGCGGAAGAGCCGGTTTGCGGAGGCGTTTGACACCGTCGGCACGCCCGGCCCGGGTTGGGCGCCTGTGACAGCCGTCACACCAGCGTTCCCGCCACTTGGCTAGAGTACGTGCGCGGACTGGACGGGCGCTTGCGGCCACGGAAGTGGGAACCCTGGTGGACGTAGCACCCGATCGTGAGGTCGCGAACAATGGGAGGTTTCGGCCCGTGGACGACGAGGCGGCCTGGGCGCTGCTGAACTCCCCGTTCCCCTGCGCCCTTGCGGACCGGGGCGGGACACTGACCGCCATCAACCCTGCGGCGGCGCGACTGCTGCCGCAGGCGCGTGTGGGGCGAGCAGTGGCTCCCCTGCTCGGGTTGGACCTCGCGCGATTGCTCGCGGAGGCGGCGGCGCCGGCGCCAGAGCCGTTGCCCAGCCTCGCGGAGGCGCCAGACGGCTCGACGGCGGCGCTACTGGCGCACCCTTTCCCGGCCAGGGGCGGCGGACTGGTCATCGGGCTCACCGACCTGACCGCGGCCCGAGAGGCCGAGCAGCGCCGCTTCGAGAAGACGCCTTACGGCACCTTGCGGCTAGACCCCAAGGGCCGAGTCCGGTACGCCAACGGCGCGGCACGGCGGCTGTTTCAGGGCCCATGCGTCGGGCGGGACTTCGCCTCGATGTTCGAGCCGGCGGTCGCGGAGCAGATCCGCCGCGCTTTCCAGGCGGCCGTCCGCACCGAAGAGGCGCAAAGCGTCCCGGTCGGCTGCGGCTTCCGCATCGTGGCCGGAGCCCTCAGCTTCCCCTCGGAGCCGTGGGTGACGCTGCTCCCTGACTACGCCCCGGGCGGCCGTCTGGTCGGCGTGCTCGCTGTGGTGCGGAAGCGGATCCTCGAGGCGCTCCGGCTCCAGCTGCGGGAAGCCGCGGTCGACGCCGATGGCCCTGCAGACCTCCGCGGGTGGGCGGACCGCATGCGGGCGCTGCTGGACGTGCTGGCGTTCGCGGTGCCGTTCGACCGCGCGTACTTCACCTGCTTTTCGCGCGACGGCGCTTGGGCGCGGCCTGTCCTCGCCCACCCGGGCGAGCCCTGGCCCGTCGCCTGGGTCCCGGTGCCGCCGAGCATGCGCGAACGGCTGCGGGCAGGACATTTCGCATTCGAATTGAACGAACTCTTAGAGACCGACCCCGGGCTCGGTGAGAACCCGTTGGTGGCCCGCCACGTAGCGGACGGGATGGTGTCGCATTTCGTGCTGCCAGTGCCGTTCGGCCAGCCCGAGGCGGCGCTGACACTGGCCTCCCGCAAGCCCGGCCTCTTCCGCGATGGCGGAGGCGGGGACGCGGAGGGGGACGCTTCTTGGTCGTCGATCGAGGACGCTTGGCCGCCGCCCCCTTCCAAGGCGGCGATCAGGCTGCAGCTCGAGCCTCCGCTGCTCGCGCTGCTTCGCCAGATCGAGCGCCACGACGCCAGCGTTGAGCGCATCGGCGACACCGCCGAGGGCGCGAAGACCGTGCCGGAAGCCACGCGGACTCTGCTGCAGGGCCTGGTCGAGCATTTCGGCTGGGACCACGCGTCGGTCTTCGTCGCAGAACGTGGAGCGGAACGCACCGAGTTCCGCCCTTTCGTGCAGTACCCGGCCACCGACGCCGACGGCGGCCCGCACCCGTTGGCCATACCGTGGTCCCACCGTCAACCGCTGTATGACCCGGCGCCAGGCGAGCCCTTGGACGAGGAACTCGCGCGGGAATCGGGCATGTTGGGCGCGGCGGTGCGCAGCGCCCGCCACGGCGGCTCGGGCGTCGTGGTCGCAGCGGACGTGAGCGATCCGCGAACGCACGGGAAGCCGCCGCACTGGTTCCGCTCGGTTTCCAGGAGCCAGGCGTCCGCGTTGACCGTGGCGATCACCATCGACGGCCGCACGCGCTGGGTGCTCGACACCGTGTCCCGTCACGCGAACGCCTTCATCGAGGAGGACGGCGCGCGCGTGGCGGCGCTGGTGCGGAGGCTCGCCGACCGCGTCGCGGCGCTCCGGACCGCCGCGATAAACGAGACCCTGATCGAGCTGGTGGAGCAGGGCGTCGTGGTCACGGACGGCGCCGGAACCATCCTGCGGGCGAACCGGAGCGCGCAGGGCATCCTGGGCCTGCTCGCGGACCGACCGCCCGATGGCGCCCGCCTCCACGACCACTTGTGTCCCGACGCCGACGGCGAAGCCACGCGGTTGCCGGAAATCGGGCATAGGCGCACGAAAGTGCGGCTCGGACCGGTTGGCGGCGAAGGCCACGACGTGTGGGTCGAGCGCTTCGAGGACAGCACCGAAACGCGCGACTTGGTGTGGTTGCTCGACGCCACCCAGCACGAGGCCTTCACGCACGACACCCGCTACATCCAAGCGACAGTGGAAGAGGTGGCGCGCCAGACCCGGGGCCCGCTGCTGCTCGCGTCCGCGCTGGCCAGGCGGATCGCTTACGGCCCCCAGTCGCACATGGAGCCCGTGGCCAAGGCGGCCAAGAAGCTGCGGGCGGAACTCACCAAAGCCGACATCACCTTCGAACGGCTCGCCGAAACCGCCGACGTCCGGCGCGCCCCGAAGCGGGAGGAGTCGGACGTAGAACTCCGCGAGTTGGTCGCAGGCATCAAAGACGGCCTGCCCGAGGCGGATGCCGGCTTGATCCACGGGCCGACCGGCGAAGCCACCGTCGCGGGCGACCGCGGCCGCCTTTCCTTCGCGCTTCGCACCTTGATAGGGCACCTGCTGGCGCGCGCGCCCGACAAGATCGACGTGACGCTGCGGCGGTCCGCGGCGGACGGCGCGGTCTTGTCGCTGCGGGCCGTGTGCCTCCGGCCCGAGGCGCCGGACGACGAAGGGGGCGAGCTGGGCAAGGCCGCGTGCGCCGCCCGGGAGGCTGCTGGCCGGAGCCTGGGCACGGTGATGGCAGTCCTGCGGGCACACGGCGCGGGCTTCGAGGAACGGCAGGACGGTTACGAGCTCCGCTTCCGCCTGCCCATTCGTGAGGCATTGACATGACCCTCTACATGGTCAGCAGCGACGAGGCGGTGCAGGACAGCGTGAGCATCACGCTCGAGGACTTCATCGAGAAGGGCAGCCCGTTGCGGGAACTACGGCCGCACAGCGCCAACGACGCGCGGGACAGGCTTGCGACGAGAGATCCCCCGTCGGCGGTGATCTTGGACAAGGAGGCACCGGGCGCGGAGGAGCTCCTCGATTGGATCGCGAAGAAGGTGCCGACCGTGCCGGTGGTTCTGCCGATCCGCGCGCCGGAGCTCTCGCACATCGCCGCGGTGCTCCGTCCGCGGGTCTGGGGCTGGGACATGAGCGCTGACCCGGACGACCCCGACGCGGCCGAGAAGCGGCTCGCCGCCGTTCTAGGCGCGGCGGTCGCTCCGCCGGCCAAGCGGAGGCTGCTCGCCGTGGTGCGTTTCACGGGTCCTGCCGCGCAACTGGCGGTGGTCGAGAACGGCATCTCGCACTTCAGCGGCCTGCCGCTGCTGGTGGACGGGTGGAAGCGAGACAAGCTCAACCGCCTGGCCCAGGAGAACCTCGAACCCTTCAGGGAGGGCCGGCTCCGCGAGCTCAAGACGCTCTGGGCGGAGTTCAGCGAGCGCGGGATCGACGTGATGAACTACCTGTTCGACTCAGCGGCCGCCGATCTCATAGACCGCAGCGACGTGGACAGCTTGGAATTCCGCTTCGAGATCGAGGACGAGGCGCTGGAGGCACGGTTCGGCCTGCCGCTCGAACTGTTGTGCAAGGAGCTCGGCACCGATTTCCTCTGCAAGCTCCGTCCCATGGCGCGGGGGATTGTCAAGGCGCGCAAGGCGTCCCCCGCCGTTCTGGCGGTGGGTCCAGCCGCCAACGCTAACGCCCCGGCCGCGCCCCGCCGGCCGCCGCCGCTTGTGCTGTTCGTGGACGCCAGCATGGTGGTCGGCCAGCCGGCGGTGTTCAGCGCGGAAGGCGTCGTCTTCCCGTCGTTCGACGAACTGCGCGAAACGGCGGCGGAGCAACTCAATGGCCTGCGCGACCTGGAGCAGAAGAAACGGGGCTCGCCGGAGCTGCCGCTCTGCAGAATCGAGATCTTTCCTCCGCCCGGTTTCAAGATCGGGGAGACGAAGTACGCGGCGGCCCTGGAGGAGCGGCTGCGCGCACCGGCCGACAAGCTGCCGCGGCCCGACATACTGCATTTCTGCGGCCACGGCATCACCACCACGCATCTTAAGTCGCGGAAGACGCAGTTGATCCTGCCCGGCACCGATGGCGCCGATCCGGACCCGCTGCCCGTTGATCTGCTCGCTGGCTGGCTGCCCGAAGGTTTGCGCCTGATCTTCCTCGCCGCCTGCCAGAGCGTCTCGCCGCACGCCGCGCGGGCGCTGCACCACAGGCTCCAATGCGACCTGATCGGCTTTCGCTGGACGATCGACGCGACGAAGATCGCGGACTTCACCAGAAATTTCTACGCGGCGCACCTGGACGACGGGCTGACCACCGCCGCCGCCTACCAACGCGCGTGCGAGAGTTCATACCGCGATACGCACACGGCCTGGGTGTCCGCCGTGGCGTTGGCGGCGGCTTAAAAAGGAGGGGGTGGCATGCGCTGGGGCGGCGACGTCGTCGAGGCGGTCCACGAGGCGTGGCAGGGCTTAAAGACCCGACCCAATTTGCGCCAAGCCTACCTGGAGGTCGCGGAAGCGAGGGAGCCGGGCGCACCCCCGATGGCGGTGCGCGACTTCACGGCCGAGGAAAGCTACGCCAGCGTCCGCGTCGTCGAGCTGCGGCTGGCGGAGGCGCGGCGCTACGCCGCCGAGTTCCTGCCGATGTGCGCCTGCTTCCTGCGGGAGGGCGACGGCGGGGGGCAGCGCACGCTGCCCGTCGTGCTCGGGGCGGACACCATCCGCGGCGGCCTCGGCGCCAACGCGCCCAAGGACGCCGGGCGCAACCTCGCCATCCACAACATGGACGTCGTGCGGAACCTGCCGGTGCGGGCCACGGGTCTCACGATGTACCTGTCGCTCTGTCGGTTCAAAGACGACTCGCTGACCAGCGGGTTGCTCGCCTTCGCCGCGGAAGCGGCGAAGGCGATCGGCGGGGAGGCGGCCGCCGCGCCGGTCCGCGTCGCCGGCGACCTCACCGGCAAGCTGCAGGCGTTGCTCGGCTCCGGCAGCGTCGAGACGCGCTTCGCTCGCCTGGACGGCGACGCGCTGCGGAAGAGCGGGCATCGGCTGCTGGCGGCCTCCACGTCCGCCTTCGCTGGGCGGCTGGAGGTCCAGGACGGGGTGCTGGTGCAGGTGCAAGGCGGGACCCGGCGCACGGTGGACGACGCTGACTACCTCCTGCTGGAGTTCCGCCACCTGCCGACGCTGCTGGAGGGCAACCTGCATTTTGCACAGGTGAAGGGGCTGCCCTTCCACAACCATTTCCTGGCGGCGCAACAAGCGATCATCGCCGCGCGAGGCCACCCGTCCGCGCTGGTCGACGACTTGATGATCAAGCTGGAGCAGGAGATCTACGCGTCCCCGGCGCTGACGGAGCGCGACCGACCGTTGCTCAACGCCCTTTACACCACGGCGCGACGGCAAAAGGAGAAGTCGTACGGCCCAAAGACCGCTTCCGGCACCGACGTGCCGGAGCTGGGCCGGATGGCCGCGCTCGCCGGGCGGGCGGAGCAGGGAGCCAAACGGGTGCTCGGCGACGTTCGTCGCGTGATGGCCGATCTCGTCATGAAGGCCGGCGACGTGACGGCCGGCCATCCCGCGGCGGATGTCGGCGCCGACGATCGGCCCGTGCCCGACGAAACCCTCGCCGCCATCGGTCGACGCCTGCTGGAGGCGCTTCCGTCGACCGTGGATGACCGGACCGCGCGCGCCGTCAATGCGGCCCTGCTCCGTTCCGTCCGCATCGGCCCATGATACGCTGAACCGCTGTTTCGCCGTGGGCCGGCGCTCATCGGAGGATGCACCCACTCACGGCTCGCACCGCATGGTGGGCGAGCCACGGCAGCGTGTGGCCGGAAGGCTGTTGCGACCGGGACGCTCAAGCGCCGCGGAGAGCAGCGCAAGCAGCCAGGGCGGGCCACGCCAGGCGGCTCGTTCACATTGCTTGGGTGAGCGCGCCGTGGCCGGCGCGGGCACCGCCGGTGGGTAAGCGGTCGCCCCTGCGTTCGGGCGAGTGGCGGCGGGGTACGCGAGCGGCTACGCCAAGGGCGGCCGAGAGCCGGGCTGGGAGCGCTGCCCTGTGCCGGCGTTGGCGCCCGATCGGGTTGTCTGGTCCGCCGGTTCGCCGTCCGCGGTTCCCGGACCGAACCGAGGGCTCCGGACCGGCTCGGTGCGGATGCCAACGATGCCAGCCGGGGCTTCCGATCAAAGCCAGCCGCCCGTTCCTGCCGAAGCCAGCCGGGCGTTCCGATGGAAGCCGGCCGGGGAGGGGCGGTCTGCAGACGTGGTGATTTGGCTCAGCTCTCCTGGTTCGCGTCAACGACGGTCGCGCGCCGGGCGGCGCGCCGGCGCATGGATTCGCCCCTCAGCCCGATCCGGCGGGCGTTGTGCACGAGGCGGTCCAGGATGGCGTCGCCGAGGGTGGGATCGGCGATCCACTCGTGCCAGTCGGGCACCGGGAGCTGGCTGGTGAAGATGGTGGCGGCGCGGCCGTGCCGGTCGTCCACGATCTCCAGCAGGTCGCGCCGCTGCTCGGGCGTGAGCGGGGTCAGCCCCCAGTCGTCGAGGACCAGCAGCTGGACGCGGGCCAGGCTCTTGAGCACGCGGGCGTAGCGCCCATCGCTCCGTGCCAGGCCGAGCGCCTCGAGCAGCCGCGGCAGGCGCAGCATTGCCAACTTGGTGTGCGGGAAGGCCCGCGCAATCAGGCCGCGGTACGGCTCAGAGCTTCACGCGGCCGTCTGGACGCAAGTCTCCTGCCGCCAGACCCGGAAGGCCCCGGCGCGGGCGGAGCGGTACCGAGCGGCGGTCATCAGGTGCCGGCGCGGACGGAAGTGGCCGTAGATCATGGCGTGCAATGAAAAGAACCGCTGCGCCTGGTCCGGCGACTTGAAACGCTGAATCTGCCGCTCCCGCCGCCGCGTCGGCCTGTGGGAATTCTCGGCACGATTGGTGAGGCACCGGCCGGTCCGGTGCCGCACGTCGGGCAGGACCTCGCGCTGAGCCGCGCCGTAGCTCCTCAGGCCGTCGGTGACGATGCGTTTCGGCTTGTACCTCAGTCCGGCCAGCAAGCACTTGGAGAAGCGCTTGGCCGCCGTGGCGTTCCGCCGCGTCTGCACCAGGATGTCGAGCACGACGCCATCCTGGTCCACCGCGCGCCAGAGGTAGTGCAGCACGCCATTGATCCGCAGGAAGACCTCGTCGAGGTGCCAGGTGTCGCCCGGCCTCGGCCGTCGCCGGCACAGCCTCCGGGCGAAGTCGGCGCCGAACCGGAGGCACCACTGCCGGATGCTCTCGTGCGTGACGCCGATGCCCCGCTCGGCCAGGATCATCTCCGCATCCCGCAGGCTCAGGCCGAAGACGTGGATGCTCCTATGTCAGTCAAGGCGCTTCGGGACAGCCGCTCGCCGGCCTCGGTGTGGCGCACAGATGGCGGAAAATCTCTCGCGCGACGAACCGCTTGAGGCAGCGGATGATCTCCGCCTTGCTCTTCCCTTCGGCCGTTCGCCGCCTGACGTAGCCGATGGTGGGCTCGTGCGCCCGCATCCGCACGACGACCACGCGGTGCAGCGCGGCATTGGCCTGCCTGTCCCCGCTGCGGTTCAGCCGGTGCCTGTTGGTCTTCCCGCTCGAGGCCGGCACCGGACAGACGCCGCACAGCTTCGCCAGCGCGGCCTCCGAGTGGACGCGCCCCGGGTTGTCGCCGACCAGGACCAGCATCTCCGCGGCGGTCCCCACCCCGATGCCGTGGGCCTCGACCAACGCCGGCGACCAACGCCGGCGAGCGGCGCCGGACGAGGCGCTCGAGATGCGCATCGTGCGACTTGATCTCGTCGTCGAGGGCGAGCCAGCGCCGGGCGATGGCGCGCAGGCTGGCCTTGGCCGAGGCCGCCGTGGTGGTGAGCTTGCCCGGCCGCAGCGCGGCGAGGTGCCGCAGCAGCGCCCTCTTGCCCCCGACCGCCTCGAGCTGCTCGCGCAAGGCCGCGGGAGCCTCGACGATGAGCGACTTCAGCGTGAGCATGGCCTGCGTCCGCGCCTTGACCGCGGTGCCGCGGGCGACCTTGAAGTGCCGGATCATCTCCACCTCGCTCGTGCCGGACTTCGGAACGGCCGCGCTGCGGCCGCCCAGGAGTGCGCGGGCCGCGGCCTCGGCGTCGAGTTGATCGGTCTTGCCGTGCTGGTGGCGGGCCCGCCGGTCGGGCCGGCAGACCTCGTGGACGGCGTGGCCCCTCTCGCGCAGGAACCGCGACAGGCCCGCGCCGTACGACCCCGTGCCCTCGACGGCGAAGGCGCGGGTAGCCCCGAGCGAAGAGGCCCAGGCCTCCAGGTCCCGGTATCCCCGCGTGCAGGCAGGGACGGTCAACTCCGCCACGCGGGCACCGAGCCCGGTGATGGCGACGGCGGCATGGGTCCGCTTATGCGTGTCGACGCCTACGATGATGTCGGGCGGGTTGGCCTCGCTCATGTCACCGGGTCTCCGGACGGGGTGGGGACCCGGCAGTCCAGCAGGGGGACAGGACTGTGATGGGACGAACGCTGCCAGGCTCCTATGAGGTCACATCCCGCTCGACCGCCGGTGTCGCTTGGAAGGCCGACAGATCCACGTCAGGACACGCGGTCAATAGAAACCAGGGGTCAGGCCCGCCAAGCGGCCCGGATATTCTCACAGTAGAGCCAAAGGGCATGGCCGATGATCTCGGCGGGGAAGCGGTATCCAGGGTAGGTGGCAGGCTCGAGCGTCATCCCGCCAGCTTCGCGCAGCCAGCTCATTCCGGCCAGAGACGGCCAACTTGGCGATGCCGCTGGGTTCTGCGGTATGCGCACGAAGTTAAGAGGCGGCTGCGATGGCGGTGGCGGGGACCACGCTCGACAAGCTGGCGCGTCGACGAAACATACGTGAAGGTTCGTGGCCAGTGGGCCTACCTTTACCGGGCTGTCGACAAGCACGGGAACACCATTGATTTCTACCTCTCGCCGACGCGCAGCACAGTCGCGGCGAAGCGCTTCCTCGGCAAGGCCCTGAACGGCCTGAAAGACTGGCAGAAGCCGATGGTCATCAACACCGACAAGGCACCAACCCACGGTGCCGCATTGGCCGAGCTGAAGAAGGGAGGCAAGTGCCCGGAGGGGACGCTGCACCGGCAAGCCAAGTACCTCAGCAACGTCATCGAGGCTGACCACGGCAAGCTGAAACAGCTGATCCGGCCGGTCCGGGGCCTCAAGACGCTTGAGACGGCTTACGCGACGATCAAGGGTTTCGGGGCGATGCGCGCCCTTCGCAAAGGGTAGGCACGCGCCTTCAACGTCACGGGCGACATCCTCGGCGAAGCGCGCATCGTCGAGCGCGCCTTCGGGCTTGGTGCTTCCGCCTTGGCCGAGGCCGTCCAGTTTGTCGGCCACCGGCTCGAACTCAAAGCAGCGTAAGAGACCTACTGACCCATCAGGTCACCCTCGCGCATCCTGCGCCAGAGGTTTGCAACAGAACCCCTCATGGTTCCCCACCGGGCGCGGCCGGCAATCCCACCACCTCCGCGGACGCTATCGTGGACCAAATCGCCGCCGCGCCAGCAGCATGGATTGATAGGTCGCCTCACGGACCAGGGTGTGGCGGAACGAGTAGGTGGCCGCCGTACCCGAGCCGTCCCGATCCAGGAATTGCTCGGCCACAAGCCGGGCGAGGAGCCTGCATGCCACCGTCGCGCTGACTCCCGCGGCCGCTTGCACCTGGGCTTGGCTGAAGCACGACCCGAGCCCGGCGCACAGCTGCGCTATCGTCTTGCCGTCGCCGAGGTGGTCCAGGCGGGACATCACCAATCCGCGTAGTGTGACCGGAATGGGATGCGGGGGCAGCATCCCGCCGTACGCCCCGCCGCCAGGGGGCGAGCCTGAGTTCGGTGCCGCTGCCGCGCGCGCCAGCTCCTCCATGAAAAGCGGCACGCCATCCGATCGCTCCAGTGTTTCGCGTCGCACCACCGCCGGCATCTCCTTCCCGATCACCAGCGACTCGAGCATCTCGGACGCTTCCGGCTCCCGCAGGCGGTGCAGGTCGAGCAAGGAGACGCCCGGATGATCGAGCCAGGGGGGATCGAACTCCGGTCGAGCCGTGAAGACCGCCAGAGCCGCCGATGCAGGCAATCGCTCGATAAGGATCTCGAGCAAGCGAAGCGTCGCTCCGTCGGCCCATTGCGCATCCTCCACCACCAGAAGTGTCGGCCGGCAAGCGGTCCGCGGCGGCAGCAACTCGTCCACCACGTCGGCAAGGCTGCGGAAACGGGCCGACGGCCCTCTGGGCAGCCGCTGGGTCGCCATGGCAAGGGGCCAGGGGGCGTTCGTCGTGTGCTCCTGCCCGCAGCGGCAGGTAATCAAGAGAGGGCCGCTTGCGGCGACTTGCGCCTGCAACTCCTGCGCCAAGCGCGACTTGCCGATGCCGGCCTCGCCCCGCAGCACCACAGCTCGGCCGCCGCCCTGCGCGGTGCAGGACCAGAGCCGTCGCAACTCCGCGAGTTCGTCCGTCCTCCCGACCAGTGGCGTCAGCGTGCGGCTGGCCTCCAGGCGGGTTGTGGCACCGGTCGGGCCCACGACGGCGAAGGCCCCCATCATGCGCGAAAGGCCGCGCAACGCCTGCGGACCGAGCGGGCGGCACTCGAAGAAGCCCTGTACGGCACAAAACGTGGCATCGCTGACCAGCAGCGTGTCGGGCTCGGCCGCCTGCTGCAGGCGCGCCGCCACGTTCGGGCCCTCACCCACGATCGTGATCGCCTCCTGCCCTGTGCCTACGCCGAGATCGCCAACCAGGACGACATCGGTGTGGATCGCGGCGCGCACAGCGAGTGCCGGCATTCCCTCGGCTGCCAAGTCGGTATTGAGGTCCCGCATGGCGCCAAGGACGCCGAGGCCGGCCCGAACCGCCCGAACGGGGTCGTCCTCGTGCGCCGTGGGGCAGCCGAAGCAGGCCATGACGCCGTCGCCGACATATTGCGCGACGATGCCGCCGGCGGCGGTGACCGCGTCGGCGCAGGCCTTGCGATAGGCGAGGATCAGGGCACCGTAGTCCTCGAGGTCGAGGCGGCTCGACAGGCCGACGGAGTCCACCACGTCGCAGAACAGGACGCTGACCGGCCGCCGCTCCGCGTCTCTCGCCCGCAGGCGAGTCGGCGGGGCCTGCAGCCCGGCCGCTAGCCGGCCTACGGGTGGCGGTACGCCAAGGGCAGCGCGCGACTCCTCGCCACTGGGACGGTGAAGGGTCCCGCATTCGGGGCAGGGCAGCGCCAAGCCGGCGTCAAGGGAGCCGAGGGGAAGGCCATCGGCGGTGGCGTGGCTGCGGTAGGCGTAAGCGGCCGCCCGGGGCTCCGCTCCGCCCGCGGCGGGCGTGCCGGCACGGCGGCGCGGTCGGCCGCCGCACGGCCGCCGGCCCGCATCCACTCTCCACCTGGCTCCGGTTGACACCACCTCGGGAATGCGGCGCCGGCCGGCGGGCGTCGCCACGACCGCCGCAACCGGCTCGCCCCGGCCGGGGCCGACAAGTTCCGGCTCGGCAGCGCCTGGGTTGTTGCCCGGAGCGCCGTCGGGCCTGGCCCGGTCTCTCCCGTCAATGTCGGTGAGGGTCGCCATGCCGCTTCCTCGCCATTATCGCGCCGCCGGCCGGATCGGCCGAGGTGCGAGGCGGATTGGACCAGATGCGCCAGCAACGGCCCGTGATGCGCCGGCGGTGGCCACCCTCCGGGGAATTCACGCTGGACTCACGCTGGCCCTGCGATGTTGCGCGCCGGCGTGATTGAGGAGGGTGCGATGCAGGCGCTGCACGGTGGATCTCCGCTTGGCGCGACCGACACGGCGACGGCCCCACCGCCGCCCGCGGCGGTGGGGCCGTCGACGGGCGGTGGGCCGGACAGAGGGGCGGCGCGGGAAGGCAGGCTCCGCAACTTCCTCGGCGAGCCGGCCGAGCGCTTCGCGGCGATCGAGAAGACGCCACAGCGGCTGAAGGCGCTGGCACACATGATGACCCGGACAGCCGGGACGCGGGAGCGAGACTCGAAGATCCCGGCCGGCTTCACCTACCTGTTGCAGTTCGTCGTCCACGACCTCGTCGACACCGAGCCGTCCGTGCTGGAAGCGCCCCACGTGGAGCCGGGGGATCGCGGGAACCGGCGCCGGAAGCCGCTGCGGCTGGAGACGCTCTACGGCGACGGCGCCGGCCGCGCCGCGGAAAGGGACGAGTCCGATGCTGACAAGCTGCTGGTCGGGCCGATGGCGCCAGGAGGGGCAGGCAAGGGCGGCGCCGCGCCGCGACGCGACGCCCCGCGCTGCCCGCTGGCGCAGGCGGGCGAGGAGCCGCCCTTCTGGCGGACGCTCCTCGCCGACGAGAAGAACGACACCAATGTCGTCCTGTCGCAACTGACCGTGCTCTTCACGATGCTGCACAACGAGCTTGTCGAGGCGCAAGGCAAGGGCGCGGAGGGGCGCTTCGACAAGGCCCGCCAAGCGACGACGCTGATCTACCGCCACATCCTGCGCCAGGAGGTGCTGCCGAAGATCATTCATCCCGCCGTGTGGAAGCTCTACGACGGCGGCTTCGAGCGGCTGGAGCCAGGCCCGACGAGCGCGTTGCCGGTCGAATTCACGCACGGCGCCTTCCGTTTTGGTCACGCGATGGCACAACACCGGTACCAGCTCAATCAGGCGACCGAGGACTACCCGACCCGAATCACGGACCTCCTGCGGCAGACCGCGGAACGGGCCGGGCGCGAGGATCTGCCATTGACGGCGGACTGGATCGTCGCTTGGTCGCGGTTCTTCGGGTTCGAGGGTCGGACGGAGCCGAATTACGCCCGCCGCATCGGGCCAACCGTCATCGGCTCGCTCACCGCGGAGACGCTGTTCCCGCCGAAGGGCGCCGCCGGTATGCCGGGCCTCGTCCACCGCGACCTGATGAGTTCCGCCTTGGCCGGGCTCTGGTCGGTGCGTGCGCTCATCCGGCGGCTTCGCGAGGATGAGCGGCTGGAGCAGTTGCGGGATCTATTGCCCGGGAGCGATGCGGAACTGCGCGCGCAGGTTCGCGGCTGGCTGGAGAAGAACAGGCACCCTGAGTTCCAGTTGGAGGACGCGGACGTCGCCGCGCTCACCGACGATCCGCCGATGTCCTTCTACGTCCTGCTCGAGGCGGAGTTGGCCCGCCAAAAGGAGGGGTATGCCGATGTCGAGACCCTCGGGCCGCTCGGCTCGGTCGTCGTTGCGGAAGTCATGCTCGGCATTCTCGATCACGAAGATCCGGAGTTCGGCAGGGCCGGAGGGCCGCTGGCGGACAAGCTCACCGGCGTTTCGAAGGCGTTCCACGGTCTCGGAAATTTCGACACCATGGCCGGCCTCATCCACTTCGTCGATGAGCGCCGCCCGCACCCCTCAAGCAAGGTTCCCGCCCCCCGGTCCGCGGATCCGGAGCCGGACCTCGTCTGAGCCCACCGCCGTTCTGGCGGCAACGCAGGGAGATCACCATGAGGCTTCTTGACATTACCGATCACATGAAAATGGGCACGCTCATCGAGGCTTGGTCGAGGGGCGACCAACCGGTTCCGAAGGACATCGAGGAGTTCAAGCGGCAGTTGGTCGCCAACGGCATCGCCGCCGAGGTCCCCGAGACGGGGTTCGTCGCCCTGCGGCATGACGCGAGCACCTTGGTCCTGAAGGTTCCCTCGCCGGACATGCTCGCGCGCCTACGCGAACCCGCAAGCTGGCCGCTGCCGGCGATCTATGACAAGGCCTTCAACGGCCCGCGCAAGCCGGCGACGGACCCGGCCTACGCCGTGCTGAACGTCGAGCGGTTCGGCGATTACAGCATCACCAACTGCGGCTAGAAGGCGGCATCGTACCATCCACCGTGCGCGGCGCCTGCCGTGGGCAGGCCCGCGCCGGCGACACCCCGGCGCAGCCGCTCCCAGTCGTCCGGGCGCCGGATCGGGTAGAGGTGCAGCAGCCAGCGCGTGATCGTCTCCGGCGTCGGCGCGGACTGCCCGTACCAGCAGGCGGACACCGTCGTGCAGAACCGCTCCGCCGCCGCCGCCGCTTCCTGCCGCCGGCCGAGATTGTGCAGCGCCGCGGCGCGCCACGCCTGCATGGTGCGGATCACGTCCGCCGACCGGTCGCAGGCCTCGAGCGCGGCGGCGTCGTCCCCGCGCAGGTAGGCGTTCGTCACCTCGTAGGCCCAGTGCGCCGCGCTCGGGACGAGGGTCATTCGGAGCGACTGCCGCCCGAGCGTCTCGGCGAGTTCGTGCTCCCCGTTGAAGGCGTGGAACAGCGCCAGCGAGATCACCAGCCAGGAATCGTCCGGGTTCAGCTCGAGCGCCAAGCGCATCGGGACATCGGCCTGGGCGTGCTGTCCCGCCATGGTCAGCGACCATCCCAGGTGGAGCTGCGAGCGGCTGTCCATCGGGTCCAGCTCCACCGCCCGGCGCGCATTGGCCAGGGCCCGCTGCTCCCGCGCCCGGGCGCGATGCGTGCCGGGGCGGATGATGTGCGCCAAGTTGTCGAGCTGCGCCAGATGGCTGTAGGTCGGCGCGAAGGCCGGGGTGCGCGCCGCCATCTCCTCCAGCATGCCGAAGGCCCGGTCCCAGTCGCGGTGGCTGAAGCTCAGCACCATCTGCTGGCAGCGCAGCCAGCGGTCGTAGCCCTCCAGCGTCACGTCCGGCTCGCCGGCCAGCCGCGCCAGCCGCGCCGAGGAGATCTGCATGTTGAGCGCGATGGCGATGCGGCGGAGCACGTGCTGCTGCGCCTCGAACCAGCCGTCCAAGCTCAGCTCCAGCCGCTCGCTCCAGACGAAGATGCCGCTCTCCTGCTCGGCCAGGGTCAGCGCCATGCTGATCCGCTCGCCGGCGCTGTAGGCGCTGGCGCCGATGCGGTAGCGGCCGGAGACCCGCGCCCGGGTCTGGTCCGGCGGCGGAAGCGTCGGGCCGTCCACCACGAACCACTCGCGGAAGCGCACAAGCCGGGCGATCAGATCGTGCCGGAAGCCCTGCACGAGGTGCTGCCGGTCCGGGCCGACGCCGTGGACCGCAAAGGGCTCGACGAGCAGCGCGATGCGGGGCGGCACCGTCGGGGTGGAGGCCGCAGGGGCGGACGGCGCCGGCCGGGGTCCGGCTGGAGCCGCGGCGTGCGGGAGCGGCGGCGCCTCCGGCCGGCCTTGCTGCTGCGGCGGAGGCTCGAGCCTGCCCAGCTTGATGTCCGCCACGAGCTGCTGCGTCGCCAGCGTGGGCTCGGTGTCGTAATCCTCCGCCAGCACGCGCCATAGCGCCTCGTAGGCGCGCAGTGCCGCGACCGGGTCGCCCGCCTCGGCGCAGTCCCGCATCAAGGCGCGGCACGCCTCTTCGTGCGTCGGG
This sequence comes from Craurococcus roseus, assembly GCF_039523795.1. Lineage (NCBI taxonomy): Bacteria > Pseudomonadati > Pseudomonadota > Alphaproteobacteria > Acetobacterales > Acetobacteraceae > Craurococcus > Craurococcus roseus. The sequence continues at coordinate 41,848 of NZ_BAAAFZ010000094.1, forward strand.
TCGAGATGCAGGATCGCCCGCGCCGCCTGCCGGCGCCCTAGGCGGGCAACGCCCTCCTGCCGGAGCATGGTTTCCAGCACCCGCAGCAGGCGGTCATGCACCGCCTGCCGCCGGGCCATCAACCAGACCCGGAAGGCGGGGTCGAGGTCTTCCAGTCCGATCAGCAGCATCTCGTCGAGGTGGGGCACGTCGAGCAGCAGCGGATGCACCGTTCCCGCCTCGGCTTGGCGCAGCACCTCGCGCGCGTCCAGTATGGTCCCGTGGGCGTCGAGGCCGAGCGTCGCACGCCCTGCCTGCAGACTGGAAAAGCCGGCGGCCTGCAACGCTTCCCGCAATTCATGTACCACTTGGCGGAGGGAGGCGCGCGCCTTCTCCTCCTCGGCTTCGCTCCAGAGCAGGCCGACCAAGCGCTCCCGCGTCGCTGCCCCGGCCTCCTCCAATGCGAGGTAGGCCAGCACGGCACCCGCCTTGCGGCTGCGGATCCGAACCTCCCGGCCGTCGCAGCTCACGCGGAGATGGCCGAGCACATGTATCATCAGCGGCGGCCGAGCGCTGAGCCGAAGCGGCATTGGATCCGCAGTGGCCGGGTGGGAATTCATGGCGCCTCTCAAATAGCCGGGCTTCCGGCTCCTGCCCGGCGGTTACATCAAGGCAATTCCTCCGTGATGGCAATCGCCTCCGCCAGTAGCCGCAAGGGCGGCCGCCAATCGCGGCCCGGCGGTGGAGGAGGGCTCCCGCTCCAGCCCGGGGCAGAGCACGCGCATGACAGGGACGCCGAAGCGCGCGCGGGTGAGGTCGAGCGTCAGCACCTCCAGCCCTAGCCGAGCCAACCGGTCCAGCACGGCACGCAGCGTGCCGGCGGCCGTGCCGGCGGGCAGGTCTGCGGCGGCGCAGCCCGAGGCGGTGGGATGCACCAGCGCGCAACGCCCGGCGTGGATGCCCCTGAAGCGGCGGAGGTGGACATGATCGGCGGCGTTCAGGGCGGCGTCGCCGCGCTCCCGCCGCTTCGCCTCCGCCACCTCGATCGCTAGTTCGCTCTGCGCCATTTCCATGATGGCCGCACTGGCCGCTCCCGCCAGATCGGGGCGCGCCGCGGTGCCAAGACAGAAGCCGCCACCATCGCGTCCGAAGGAAACGGCCGCGACAGACGGCACGCCGACGTCGGTCGTGATGTCGAGCAGCCAAGTCCTTCGGTCCAGCCGGTGCCTGCGCAACAGCGCAAGCCGCGCCGCCGCCTCGGCCGCCGCGGCCTCATCGAGCCCGACCGGCCGCCCGCGGCGGCCGCCGCGCCACCACAAAGCCACGGCGTCTCGTTCGATCAGCTCCAGAAGTCCATGCAGCGTCGCGCCCTCGGGCGAGATGCTTGCCGCGCAGCCGATGCTAAGGGGCCAGGGCGGCTCGAAGGCGCGGTTTCTGGAAGCGCGCCGAAGGCACAAATCCAGCGGCACGAGCACCGTGCCGCCGTCGCTCTGGCGCCGCATCGCCAGCCAACCGGGATCGGCGGCGGTGCTGCGTAGCAATGGCTGTAGCCAGGGCGCCACCTCCGCCGGCGGGGCCTGCCGGGCCACACGGTCTTCCACGGCCTCTACCGCGGACAGCCGCTCGATGCCTTCCCCAGTGCAGGCCTCGAACGCCTCAAGGCCAGACAACCCAGCGCCGGCAACACCGGCGACCGGCAGGCCGGGTTCGGCCGCGACCGCGTCCGGCGCCACCTCCGCACCGAAAAATTTTAGGCCGGGCGCGACTTCCGACGCCAGCCGGAACACCCGAACGAAACTAGCCGCCGCGCGGAACAAAAGCGCTCGGTGCCGCTCCGCCGCACCGGGGACTGCTGGCAGCGGGCAGTCCAGCACGCGCAACAAGCCCAGCATCTCGGGACCGAGGCGGTCCGAGGAGGAGGGATCCAGAAGCGCCGTGGCCGCGGCCTCGAACAAACCGCCCGGAACGGCCATGCTCATGGCTCCCGCCGCCCTGCCACGTGCCCAGGTTGTTACCGCACGCCTTGTGACAGTGCCAGCCCAAGTGTTGTGAACTGCCCCGGCTTCTCCGAAGGCCGGTGAGCTTGAGTCAGGCCGCCATGGCGGCAGGCTCGATCTGAGCATAGTGGCGCGCCTCCGCCTCGGCGGGCGGCGGCGCCGTGGGCGTCTCCAGCAGTGAGGGCTCCCCAGCGTCTCGACGACGTGACGACGTGCCCCGGAACCGGCCTGGGCGGGCGAGAGTGCGGAGATTGTGGCGGCATGGCCGGCCACGGATCAAGCACATGGCTGCGCCGCCCGGGACTCCGCCCGCGAACCGCAGGGAGGGCCGCATGGGCCAGCGCACGGTCGGCATCGACCTCGCCATCCGCGGCGACCACGTCGCCCGCATCCTCGACGACGGGCGGCCGAGCGGAAAGCCGATCCGCTTCCGCCTGACGTCCGACAGCCTCGACCGGTTGGTCGCGGCCCTGCACGCCAGGTTGGCGCCGGGCGGCACCGTCACCGCGGCGATGGAGCCGACCGGCATGGCGTGGTTCCCGGTCGCCCACCGGCTCGAACAGGCGGGCATCCGTACGATCCGGGTCAAGGGCCAGCGCGTCCGCGCGCTGCGCCGCTACCTCAGCGAGCACGCCAAGACGGACGCGGCCGACGCCTATGTGCTCGGCGCCATCCCGCTGTTCGGCGGCGCGCCCGCCGACCCGGTCTACGTGCCCGGCGCCGAGCGGCGCGCGTTGCAGCGCCTCACGCGCCGACGCGAGCGCCTGGAGGACGAGGTCGCCGCCATCAAGCGCCGCCTGCTCGACTTGGTGCGCTGGGCGTGCCCCGCCGTGGAGGCCGTGCTGCCGGATTTCCGGACCAGCCTGTCGCTCGCCGTCCTGCACGACCTGCTCGGCCCCGCGCGCATCGCCGGGATGCGGCGGGCGGCGCTGCTCCGGTTCGTCGCGGCGAACGCCAGCGGCAACCACCCGCAGTAGCGTTGCGTGTAGACGGCGACGGCCAGCGAGGCGCCGCCTCCTATGAGCGCCCCGATGAGCGCCGCCGCCGAACTCAGGAGGGCTGGATCGACTTTCATTCGTCCTCGAATGCACCTTCACGGGGGGATAGCCCGGGCGCCGACGCTCGGACGCGTCCCGAACTCGACGCGTGTCGCCTCGGACAGCGCCCGGGGTTGAGCCTGTTCCCGGCCAGCGTCCGGCTGCGGCCTTATCCGGAACCAAGCCACGTAGAGCGCCGGGAGGAAGACGAGGGTGAGGAGGGTGGCGACCGCCAGGCCGCCCATGATCGCGTAGGCCATCGGACCCCAGAAGACGGTCGGCGCGATCGGGACCATGCCGAGGATGGCGGCCGCCGCGGTCAGCAGGATCGGGCGGAAGCGGTGCGCCGTGGCCTCGACCACCGCGTCCCAGGGGTGGCGCCCGTGCGCCTTCTCCGTCTCGACCTGGTCGACGAGGATCACCGAGTTGCGGGCGATCATGCCGGAAAGGGCGAGCACGCCGAGCAGCGCGACGAAGCCGAGCGGCTTGCCCGATAGCAGCAGGGCCGCGACGACCCCGATGAGGCCAAGCGGGACCACGCTGACCACCAGGAACAGCCGGCTGAAGCTTTGCATCTGGACCATCAGCACGGTGAGCGTCAGCAGGGCCGCCATCGGCAGCACGGCCATGACCGACCCCTCCGCCTTGGCGCTCTCCTCCACCGTGCCGCCGACCTCGACGTGGTACCCGCTCGGCAGGCCGGCGTTCAGCGCCGCGATCTCCGGGGCGAGGGACTGCGCGACCGTGGCGGGCAGCGTGCCGGGCGCGACGTCTGCCTGGACCGTCACAGTCGGTCTGCGGTCTCGGCGCCAAACCAGCGGGTACTCCTGGCCGTACTCTATCGAGGCGAACTGGCTCAGGGGGACGGTGCGCCCATTCGGCAGCGGCACCTGCAACGTCCGGATCGTCTCCAGCGACACGCGCTGCTCGGCGGAGGCGCGGACCAGCACGTCGACGAGGTAGATCCCGTCCCGCACCTGGGTGGCGGTCACGCCGGACACGACCGTGTTCAGGGCCTGCGCCAGGTCCTGGGAGCTCAGGCCGACGAGGCGGGCCCGGTCCTGGTCGACCTGGATCCGCATCGTGCGCGCCGGCTCCATCCAGTTGTAGTTGACGTTCCGCACCGCGGCCCCGGCCCCCACGGCCTGCGCGACGCGGAACGCGATCTCGCGCACCTGGCCCGGTTCCGGGCCGCTCACCCGGTACTGCAGCGGCCAACCCACCGGCGGGCCGAGCTCCAGCGGGTAGACCCGCCCGGTGGCGCCCGGGAAGTCGTTCTCCAGCGCCCGCTCCAGCCGCGCCTTCACCCGCTCGCGCTGCTCCAGCCCTTTGGTCACGACCACGGCCTGGGCGAAGAAGTCGTTCGAGAGCTGCAGGTTGAGGGGCAGGTAGAACCGGACGGCGCCCTGCCCGACATAGGTGCTCCAGTGGTCCACGTCCCCGTCGCCCTTCAGGAGCCGGTCCAAGCGGGCGGAGGCGTCCCGGGTCGCGTAGATGGAGGCGTTCTCGGGCAGCTGCAGGTCCACCAGCAGCTCGGGGCGGTCCGAGGAGGGGAAGAACTGCTGCGGGACGAGGCGCATGCCCCAGAGCGAGGCCCCGAACAGGGCCAGCGTGAGCAGGACCGTGACCCAGCGCGCCCGCATCGCCAGCACGAGCAGGCCGCGGAACGCGCGCATGACGGGGCCGGGCTCGCCGGGGTGGGCCTCCTTGGGCTTGCCGAGGATCCAGACGCCGAGCAGGGGGGCGAAGACGACCGCGACGACCCAAGACGTGAGCAGCGCGATGGCGACGACGGCGAAGATCGAGAAGGTGTACTCGCCCGCCATGCTGCGGGCGAAGCCGATGGGCACGAACCCCGCGACCGTGACCAGCGTGCCGGTGAGCATCGGGAAGGCGGTCGAGGTGTAGGCGAAGGTGGCGGCGTGCTCCTTGTCGTCGCCGTGCTCCAGTCGCGTGACCATGCTCTCGACCGTGATCATGGCGTCGTCGACCAAGAGGCCGAGGGCGATGATGAGGGCGCCCAGCGAGATCCGCTGCAGGTCGATCCCCCAAACCTCCATGGCCACGAACACGATGGCCAGCACGAGCGGGATCGTCACGGCCACCACGGCGCCCGCCCGCAGGCCGAGGCTGACCAGGCTCACCGCGAGGACGATGGCGACGGCTTCCCACAGCGCCTCCAGGAACTCGTCCACCGCGTGCTCGACGGTCACCGGCTGGTCGGCGACGAGGTGCGCCTCGACCCCGACCGGCAAGTCCGCGACGATCTCGGCCATGGCGTGCTCGACGTTGCGCCCGAGCGCCAGGACGTCGCCGCCCGTGCGCATGGCGACGGCGAGACCGATGGCGTCCTCCCCGTGGACGCGGAACATCGGCTGCGGGGGGTCGGCGGGACCGCGCGCCACGCGCGCGATGTCGCCCAGGCGGATCATCCGGCCGTTGGCGACGAAGTTGACCGCCAGGACGTCCTGCTGGGACCGGAAGTCGCCGGAGACCCGGACGAGGATCTTCTCGTCCCCGGTCTGCACCACGCCCGCGGGCGCGACGGCGTTCTGCGCCTGCAGGGCGGCGACCAGGGCGGCGCGGTCGATCCCTAGGCCCGCCAACCTCTCGGTCGAGAACTCCACGTGGACGCGCTCGTCCTGCGCGCCGAGGACGTCGATCTTGGATATGTCGGGCAATTGGAGGAGCCGCTTGCGGACCTCGTCCACGTGGTCCCGCAGCTCCTGGCGGGTGAACCCGTCGGCGGTGAAGCCGTAGACGATGCCGTAGGTGTCGCCGAACTCGTCGTTGAAAAACGGGCCCTGGACGCCCGGCGGCAGCGTGTGGCGGATGTCGCCCACCTTCTTGCGTACCTGGTACCAGATGTCCGGCACCCGGGCGGCGGGCGTCCGGTCCTTCAGGTAGACGAAGACCGTGGCCTGGCCGGCCGTCGTGTAGCTCTTCAGGTAGTCCAGGTCCGGCGTCTCTTGGAGCTTGCGCTCGAGGCGGTCCGTGACTTGCTGCAGCGTGTCGCCGACCGTAGCCCCGGGCCATGTGGCCCCCACCACCATGGTCTTGATGGTGAAGTCGGGGTCCTCGCTGCGCCCGAGCCTGAGGTAGGACGCGGCGCCCGCGGCCATGAGGACGAGCATGAAGTAGGCCACCAGGGAGCGGTGCCCGATCGCCCATTCGGAGAGGTTGGAGCGCCTCATGGCGCGGCCCCCCGGGCCCGCGGAGCGGCGGCCAGCGCGGCGCGGCCGATGCCGAGGGCCGCCGGCCTCTCGGTCGGGAACCCCACGTGGACGCGCCCGTCCCGCGCGCCGAGGACGTCGATCTTGGATATGTCGGGCAACTGGAGGAGCCGCTTGCGGACCTCGTCCACGCGGTCCCGCAGCCCCAGACGGGTGAACCCGTCCGCGTCCCCGCTCCACCCGAGCGCGATGCAGGACGCGACACCCTCAAGCACGAGCACGAGCACGAGCACGAGGAAGGCCACCAGGAAACGGCTATCGACCGCCGATCCGGAGAGGCCGAAGCGTCGCACCATCATGCGGCGGCCCCGAGGAGGCGGACCTTCTGGCCCGGGCGCAGCACCTGCACACCGGCGGTGACCACGACCTCCCCCGCTTCCAGCCCTTGCGAGACCACGACGCTCGCCGGGTCGTAGCGGGCGACGTCCACGTTGCGCAGGGAAACGGTCCGGCTCTGCGGGTCGACCACCCACACCGCCGGGCGACCGTTGGCCTCGGTGAGCGCGCTCGCCGGGACCTCCACCCCCAGGGGGGCCGCGAGTTGGACGCGGCCGGTGACGGTGGAGCCCAGCCGCATGGCCTCCGGCGGGTCGGCGATGCCGACCTTGACCTGGAAGGTCCGGGTGGCGGCATCCGCCTGGGGCGAGACCTCCCGGACGCGGCCGGCGGCCGTCACCCTCGGGTCGTCGACGAGGGCGATCCGCACCACCGGGTCGCGCGGGGCGGTGCGGACGAGCTCCTCGGGCACGTCGAAGACGGCGTCGCGGCCGCCCTGGCGCGCGAGCTGCACGATCATCTGCCCGGCGCGCACCACCTCGCCCGGCTCGGCGCCCTTCGCCGTGACCACGCCCGGGGCATCGGCGAGCAGGGTCGTGTAGCCGAGCTGGTCCTCCGCGATGCGCAGCTGAGCCTGCGCGGAGGTGACCCGGGCCTGGGCGGACAGGTAGGCCTGCTGGGCGTCGTCGAACCGGGCGCGGGGCGTCCAGCCGTCCCGCAGGAGTTCCTGCTGCCGCCAGAAGGCGAGGCGCGTCTGGGCCAGCACCGCCTCCGCCGACGCGAGATTGGCCTGAGCCGAGCGCAACCCGTTCTGCTGGTCCTGGGGATCGAGCCGCGCGACGAGCTGGCCCGCCTGGAGCGCATCGCCTACGTCGACGGGCCGCTCGAGGACGCGCCCGTCGATGCGGAAGGCGAGGCTGGCCTGGTCCCTGGCGCGGACGTGGCCGGTCAGTGAGACGGTCTCGCCCTCCGCGCGGCGCTCGACGGTGATGTACCGGACGGGCCTGGCCTGCGGCGCGGGTGGCGCCGGCTCGTCGCAGCCCGAGACGGCCGCCGCCACGGCGACCAGGGCGGCAGCTGCGATCGGGAACTTGGGCATGGTGCAGGATTCCTCGGCGTCAGGCGGCGGTCCCGGTCGCGGCGCGGCGCGCGCGGGCCATCAGCACGGCGACCGCGCAGGAGGCGATGCGGGTGCGCTCGGAGTCGGCGCGGCTCGTCAGCACGATCGGCACCCGCGCGCCCACCACCACGCCGGCGGCGTCGGCGCCGGCCAGGAAAGAAAGCTGCTTGGCCAGCATGTTGCCCGCCTCGAGGTCCGGCACGACCAGGATGTCCGCCTGGCCCGCCACCGGCGAGACGATGCCCTTCTGCCGCGCCGCCTCCGGGCTCACCGCGTTGTCGAAGGCGAGCGGCCCGTCCACGACGCCGCCGGCGATCTGCCCGCGGTCGGCCATCTTGCACAGCGCCGCGGCGTCCAGCGTCGAGCGCAGGGCGGGGTTGACCGTCTCCACCGCCGAAAGGACGGCGACGCGCGGCGTGTCGAGGCCCATCGCCCGCGCGAGGTCGATCGCGTTCTGCACGATGTCGCGCTTCTCCGCGAGCGTCGGCGCGATGTTCACCGCGGCGTCGGTCACCAGCAGCGGCCGCGGATAGGTGGGCACGTCCATGAGGTAGACGTGGCTCAGCCGCCGCTCGGTGCGCAGCCCGGTTTCCGCCGCGACCACCGCGTGCATCAGCTCGTCGGTGTGGAGCGAGCCCTTCATCAGGATCTCGGCCTCGCCCGCGCGCACCAGCGCCACGGCCTGCGCCGCGGCTGCCTGGCTGTGCGGCGCGGGCTCCAGGCGGAAGGCGCTGATGTCCACCCCGGCCGCCTGCGCCGCGGCGCGGATCTTCGCCTCCGGCCCCACGAGGATCGGCGCCACCAGCCCGGCGGCGGCGACCTCCGCCACCGCGGCGATGGAGGCGGCGTCGCACGGATGCGCCACGGCGACCGGCACGGGCGGCTGGCCCTTCGCATCGGCCAGCAGTTCGCGGAACCGGCGGTGGCGGTTGAGCCGCACCTCCGGCAGCTCCATGCGCGGCCGGCGCACCTTCTCGGTCGGCGCCTGCACCTCCGCGGTGCCCGACACCACCTGCGTCCCATCCTGGTTCAGGCAGGCGCAGTCGAAGACGACACGCTTCTTCTCGGGCTTCTTCTCCCGCGCCGTCACCGTCGCGGTGATGGTGTCGCCCAGGCCGACCGGCGCGCGGAAGCGCAGGTCCTGCGACAGGTAGATCGTGCCCGGCCCCGGCAGCCGGGTGCCCAGGACGGCGGAGATCAGCGCGCCGCTCCACATGCCGTGGCCGATGATCTTGTGGAACAGGCCGGTCTCGGCGTAGGCCGGGTCGAGGTGCGCCGGATTCACGTCGCCCGAGACGACGGCGAACAGCTCGATGTCCTGTTCCGTCAGCCTATGTGAGAGGCTCGCGCTGTCCCCGATTGCGATCTCGTCGAAGGTGCGGTTCTCGATCATGCCGTCGTCCGGCGGAGGGGTCGCGGTGTCCATGGGTGGCCTCCGCCTCAGCGCTGCAGCACGTAGGTGCCTGGGGCGTCCCCGAGCGGTGGCAGCCCCTTCTCCGGCGTCCCAATCGGCGGGGGCTCCGCGCCCGGGGTGGAACGGGCGGCCAGCCAGGCTTGCCATTCCGGCCACCAGGAGCCCTGCTTCACCGGCGTGCGCGCCTGCCATTCGTCGGCGTCGGCGTAGGGCTCGCCGGGGGGCCGGGTGGCGACGCGGTAGCTGCGGTGGGGATGGCCGGGCTCGCTGACGATACCGGCGTTGTGGCCGCCGCTGGTCAGCACGAACGTCACCTCGGAGTTGACGACGAGGTGGACCTTGTAGACGGAGCGCCAGGGCGCGACATGGTCCGCCTCGGTGCCCACGGCGAAGATCGGCAGGAAGGGGTCGCTGACCCAGACCGGCCGCCCGTCCGCCTCGTAGCGCCCGCCGGTGAGGTCGTTGCGCAGGAACAGCCGCCGGAGGTACTCCGAGTGCATGCGGTAGGGCATGCGCGTCGCGTCCGCGTTCCAGGCCATCAGGTCGGTCATCGGGGCCCGCTCGCCCAGCAGGTATTCGCGCACCGCCCGCGACCAGACCAGGTCGTTCGAGCGCAGGATCTGGAAGGCGCCGGACATCTGGCTGGTGTCCAGGTAGCCGCGGTCCCACATCATCGCCTCCAGGTAGGCCACCTCGCCTTCGTCGATGAAGAGCATGAGTTCGCCCGCCTCGGAGAAGTCGCCCTGGGCGGCGAACAGCGTCAGCGACGCCAATCGCTCGTCGCGGTCGCGCCCCATGGTCGCGGCCGCGATCATCGCCAGCGTGCCGCCCAGGCAGTAGCCGGCGAGGTGCACCTTCCGCCCCGACACGATGGCCGAGATGGCGTCCATCGCCGCCATGACGCCGAGCTTGCGGTAGTCCTCCATGCCGAGGTCACGGTCCTCGGCGGTGGGGTTGCGCCAGGAGATCATGAAGACGGTGTGGCCGCGCTCGGCCAGGTAGCGGACCAGCGAATTCCCGGGCGAGAGGTCGAGGATGTAGTACTTCATGATCCAGGCCGGCACGATGAGCACCGGCTCGGCCTGCACCGTCTCCGTCACCGGCGCGTACTGGATCAGCTCGATCAGGCGGTTGCGGAACACCACCTTGCCCGGCGTCACGGCGACCGTCTCGCCGATGCGGAAGGCCTCCGCGCCGGCGGGGGGCTCGCCGGCCAGCAGCCGCCTCGCGTCCTCGGCGAGGTTCTGCGCGCCCGCCAGCAGGTTGAGCCCGCCGCTCTCCAACGTGGATCGGGCGATCTCGGGGCTGGTCCAGAGGAAGTTCGACGGCGAGAGGGCGTCGAGGCGCTGCCGCGCCATGAAGGCCATGCGCGCCTGCGAGAGGCGCTCGACGCCCTCGATGCCCGTGGTCGCCTCCCGCCACCAATCTTCAGCCAGCAGGAAAGACTGCGCCAGCAGGTTGTAAGGCCACTGCCGCCAGCCCTCGTCCGCAAAGCGTCGGTCGCCGTGCGCGGGCGCGAAGGGGGCCGGCGTCTCCCGGTCGAAGGTCGACTGCAGCGCGTAGAGGGCGAGGCGCGTCACGTCGCGCGCAGCCTGTTCGAGCAGCCCGATCTGCTTGCCCGGCGACATGGCCAAGTGCGCGAGCCAGTCGGCCTGGGTGTCCGCCACCGTCGCCGGTGAGATGCCGAGCGTGAGGCGGGCGAGCCCTGCACGGAAGGCGCGGTCGGCGTTGGCGAGAGCGTGGCGGTCCGGCTCCGGGGCCGGACGCGCGCGGAATGCGACAGGCGAACCGGATCGGCCATGCCGTCCTGACGCAGGAGACGCAGGGGGCGCCAGCGGCGGAGTGGAGGAAGCTACATCCATGTCGGGTCTCCGTCCGCAGGACGCCGGGCCATAGGGTGACGACGCGCACGGGCCGTCGTACCGTTCGGGTATGTGGCCGATAGGCTGCTACGCGCGGATGATGAGCGAACCGTCTAAGCGCTACCGCGCGAGAACAGCATCAACGATGTGCACCACGCCGTTGCTGCAGGGAATGTCGGCTTGCACGACATGGGCGGGCTCAATGCGGTGTGCGCCGCCGCCTTCGAACCCGCCAGCTCCAGGAGCCAGGGCATAGCGTCCGTCACTGCCGCGCTGGATGATCAGCTCGTTGCCGTTCCTCGTCCGGATCGTCGCCCGCTCCTGCCCTCGCACCTCGCTCGCCATGTGCTTGCCGTCGACGATGTGCGCGTTGACCACCGCTGGAGCACGTATGGGGTCGATATCCTGGGTAGGCTGCGATCCCATCAGATCGTTGCGGACATTGACTGGCACCTTTTGGATCGCCGCGTTGGTTGGGACGAGGAAGGTGAAGGGCCCAGGGCCAAGAAGCAGGCTCGCTTGGCCGGTCCGGTTCAGCGCGCCGACAAAGTCACTGAGTTCCTGCTTCTGCGACATCACGGCCAAGCAGTCCTGCGCCCATGCGGTGGTGCTGCCGAGGCAGAGCGCAGCCGCAGTGGCCGTACCAACCAAGGAGAATCGCGGTTTCATCGGTGGTCCTCCTCCAAACGGGCCGGCTGCGGCTGACCTGGGGGAGCAGGCCCCAACCGCCCGGACAGCACCTTGGTAGCGTGCCGAGCGCCCGGGGCGGGGTGAGATCCGGTAAGTCGCGGTTAGACGCGGTGAGCCGGTCTCCAAAGCCGCGACTTGCGAAAGGAACTTCGGTCGCGGCGCAGTCGGCGTCGCGCACCCCGCGTCAGCTACGACGGCGAGGTCTCGAAGAGCGGTGACGTGGTGACCCGGATCTCCACGTCCGGGACGGACGGTGTGCTCCTAGCGCGGGTTGCGCTGTGGCCTGCCCTCAAGGCCTGGGGCGCACGGCTGGCCAAGAGGCGGGCGGCGTGAAGGCGCCTGCCGCGCTCATCAGGAAGCCGGCCGCCGTCGTACGCCGCGTGCGGGGCTACGGCGCCGAGTTCCGCTGCGCATTTCCAGGCCGACCGGGGTCGGTGCGATCAGGCCACGCCTTCGGGCTTCGAACACACCGGACAGCGACACGTCATCACAGGGGTGCACGACGGTGGTCGGCATCGGCTCAAGCTCACGGGCTCGGGCGGCGAGTGTTCGTGGCTCAGGTGTGGCCTGGCGGCTCGCCGTTCCGTCGCTCAGCCCTCGACCGTGGCGCGCTCCCGCTGGGACCTTTTTGAAGCGGTTGTCTCGAGCAGCGCCGCCACCCGTTGCAGCCTGCGCTGCTGATCCTTCGAAAGCCTTGGCCGGAACGACAGGAGGTGGCGCAGCCCGCCGAGCACGCGGCGGCGATCCTCCTCGGTCGCCGCGAGCTTCGGCAGGGCCTGGACCGCCCGTTCCTCGTCGAGCTCCAGGGCGAGGAACTGCTGGCGCACGATGTCCTTGAAGCGGGCGAAGCTTGGCTGTTCCTGCGGCGGCAGCATGGCGCGCAGTTCCTGCAGTGCCGCGAACCCGCGCTCGTCCACCCGTCCGGACGGGCGGGCGATGTGCATCACCGCCCGCACGAACGCCTCGACGGCGCCGCCGCGCTCGACCGCCGCTTCGGCCTCCGCGTTTGCCGCCCTCGCGGCCGCCTCCCGCGCGACGTCGCGCTCGATGTGCCGCGGCCTCCCCGCGTTCTCGGCGGCGAGGCCGAGCAGCGCCTGCAGCGCCGGCGACCCATAGGTCGACAGGAAGAACTGCTCGGTGAACATGTCTCGCGCCTTCCCACAGGTCTTTAGCCAGGCCTGGATCCCCTCGGAGGCGAGGCGCTCCGCCTCCGCCAGGGGGTTGCCGGCGTCGGCCGGGCGGCGGTTCTGCCGCACCGCCTCGGCCAGCGGCCCGATCCCTGCCATGAACGGATTACGGTCCGAGAACAGGGAGAACCGGAGCCGGTCGGGGTGCAGGAGCCGCATCGCCTCAGCCCCGGGCTGGGTCGTCATGGCCCGCACGGCCGGCCGGACGAAGTTCGCGTACAGTCCCTGGTTCACCTCGGACAGGCGCGCCGCCGCCTCGAACCGTCGGTCGTCGGCCGGGTCGTTCCGAATGATCGAGCGCATGTCGTCCAGCGACCGCTTCTCCAGCCCGAGGAGGTGGTGGCCGTGCACGAGCTCGGGATTTTCCGTCTCCTCGCCGAGCTCGGTGATGACGGCCTCGTAGAGGCCCGGCGGCATGAGGTCGATCAGGTCCATGCCCTGCACGAACTCGCCGTGCTCCTTCGTCGCCACCTTGCCGGACACGAAAATGCCGAGGTGGCCGACGCTGGGGTGCAAGCAATAGACGATCGTCTGGCCGTTGGCGACGATCTCGTCCTCGTGCTCGTAGAGGTCGAGGATCCAGCCGAGCGCCTGCGGCGGCGGCGTGATGTCGTCCCCCCACGAGCAGAAGACGATGATCGGCGAGCGGATGTTCCGCAGGTCGATGCGCAGGCCGTCGGAGGTGCGGAGCTGGCCGGTGCTGAGCCTGTTGCCGACGAAGAGGTTGTCCGTGATGTACTGCATCTCCTCGGCGTTGAGCAGCACCGGGCTGCCCCACCATTTCTCGAACTCCAGGAAGCGCGCCGCCTCGGTGTCGACCTTGGCGTAGACGTCGTAGAGCTTCTTCCAGTAATTGTTGTCGGGGTGCATCGCCTCGAAGTTGGCCACCAGGCTGGCGCCGTCGAAGATGCCGCAGCCGAGGTCGCCGGCGAGCGAGGTCAGCCAGGTCCCGCCGAGCAGGCCGCCGAGGTAGCGCATCGGGCTCTGGCCGCGGATGCCCGCCCAGTAGGACAACGGAGACCCGACCAGCAGGATCGGGCCCGGCAGATCGGGCCGGACCGCGCACATCATCATGACCTGCCAGCCCGCTTGGCAGTTGCCGATCAGGACGGGCTTGCCCTGGGCTTTCGGATGCCGCGCGGCCACGGCCTCGACAAAGAGCGCCTCGGCGCGGCAGACGTCCTCGACGGTCTGGCCCGGCACCGGGTCGGGCAGGAAGCCGACGAAGTAGCAGGGATGGCCGGCGGCCAGGGCCTCGCCGATCTCGCTGTCGTGCTTCATCCCGCCGATGCCCGGGCCGTGCCCGGCCCGCGGGTCGAAGACCACGAACGGGCGCTTGGCGTCGTCGATGACCGTGCCTGCCGTCGGGACGACGCGCACCAAGCCGTAGTTCACCGGCCGCTCGAACTCGTCGCCGCGTAGGATCAGCTCGTACTCGAAGGTGAGGACGTTCGGGGCCGTGCGGGCACTGTACTCAAGGGCGTTGTTGCCGCGCTGGCGCAGCACGTCGAGCAGCAGGATCCAGCGCTGCCCCGCGTCGAGCCAGTAGGCGGTGACCGGGTCGGCGGGCCATGCGGCCCCGCCGTTACCCGGCAGGAGCCAGGCCGAGTCCTTCGCCGACGGAGCCGCGGGAGTCTGGGGCGCGGCGGAGCCTGGGGCGGATGGCATCTGTGTCATGGTTCACCTCTCGTCCGGTCGATTCCATCGCAGGAAGAAGCCGACGTCGCCCGGCATGCCGTCGGGCCAGTCGAGGATTTCGGCACGCAGCTGGAAGCCCCGCGGCTTGAGCTCGCGCTCGTAGTAGGCGTAGGCCCGCCGGGCTTCGCCCTCGAGGTGCTCGGGCCAGTCCGCGGCGTGGTTCGTGATCGAGCGCCCCTGGTCCGTCAGCCAGTCGGACGGGCACCGGAACACCAAAGCCTGCTTCTCCCCCGCCTCGACGGCCCTGCGCACCACGAGCGCCACCCGGGCCATCGCGTCCCCGGGCACGTCGTCATTCAGGAAGGCCTGATGCAGCGTCTCCCGTTCGGCCTTCGCCGCCTCCTCGTGCTTGCGCTTCTCCGCCTCCTTCTGCTTCTTCTTCTCCTCGAGGAAGGCGTGGATGGCTTCCGCGCTCAGGTTGCCGGCGGTGATGTCCATGGTCTCGGCTCCAGCGGAGGTGGGCCCGTGATCGCGCTACGCGAGAACGTGGTAGCCGCCGTCGATGTAGAGCGTCTCGCCGGTCATGGCGGCGGCGTATGGGCTGGCCAGGAAGACGCAGGCGGCGCCGATCTCGTCGATCGTCACCAGCCGATGCGCCGGGGCCCTGACCACGACCTGCTTCATCAGCGCGTCGAAGTCGCGGATGCCGGAGGCGGCGCGGGTCGCCAGCGGACCGGGGCTGACCGCGTGCACCCGGATGCCCTTGGGGCCGAGCTCGGTGGCGACGTAGCGCACGGCGGATTCCAGCGCGGCCTTGACCGGGCCCATGACGCCGTAATTCTCGACCACCTCGTTGGCGCCGAGATAGGTCATGGTGACCATCGCGCCGCCCTGGCGCATCAGCGGCTCGGCCCGGCGCGCCAGGTCCAGGAAGGACCAGCAGGAAACGTCCATCGCCGCGAGGAAGCCGTCGCGGGGGCAGTCGGTGACGCGGCCCTGCAGCGCCTCCTTCGGCGCGAAGGCGATGGAATGCACCAGGACGTCGAGCCGGTCCCACTTCCTGGCTACGGCGTCGAACAGCGCGTCGACCTGCGCGCGGTCGCGCACATCGAGCGGCAGGAAGATCGGCGCCTCCACCGCCCGCGCCAGCGGCTCGACGTGCGGCCGCGCCTTCTCGTTCAGGTAGGTCATGGCGATGTCCGCGCCGGCGCGGCGCAGGGCCCTGGCGCAGCCCCAGGCGATCGAGTGCTCGTTGGCGACGCCGACGACGAGCGCCTTGCGCCCGGCGAGGATCGGCGGGAGGTCGGTTTCATCCGGCAGGGCCATCGTCGTCACCTTCCTTCGGCGATCAGGGCGCGGGTGTGTCGCGCGATCGTAAGATTCTCGTCGGTGGGAATGACGTAGGCGGCCGCGCGGGCGCGCGGGCAGCTGATGCGCGGGCCGTGCGACGCGTTGGCGACCGGGTCCAGCTCGATGCCGAGCCAAGCGCAGGCCTGGCAGACCGCGGCGCGGACCGGTGCGGCGTGCTCGCCGATGCCGGCGGTGAAGACCATCCCATCCAGTCCGCCTAGCGCGGCGGCGAGGGAGCCGACGCCGCGCGCGACGCGGTAGACGAAGACCTCCAGCGCGAAGCGGGCCCGGGGGTCCGCGCTGGCGAGCAGGTCGCGGAAGTCGGAGGAGACGCCCGAGAGGCCGAGCATGCCCGAGCGCCGGTAGAGCAGGTCCTCGATTTCGGAGGTCGACATGGCCTCGCGCTCGAGGAGGTAGAGCACGACGCCGGCGTCGAGCTCACCGCAGCGCGTGCCCATCGGCAGGCCGTCGAGGGCCGAGAAGCCCATGGTGGTGGCGACGCTCCGCCCCTCCTGCAGCGCGCAGAGGGAGGCGCCGTTCCCGAGATGCGCCACGACGACGCGGCCCTGGGCGATGTCCGGCGCGGCGGAGGGCAGCGCCGAGGCGATGTACTCGTAGGACAGCCCGTGGAAGCCGTAGCGACGGACCCCCTTGGCGGCGAGGTCGCGGGGGATGGCGAAGGCCTGCGCCACCTCCGGCACGGTGCGGTGGAAGGCGGTGTCGAAGCAGGCGACCTGCGGCAGGCCGGGCGCATGCTCCAGCACGGCGCGCATCGGCGCCAGGTTGTGCGGCATGTGCAGCGGCGCCAGCGGCGCGAGGTCGGCGAGCTCCCGCAACAGCGCCGGCGTGATGCGCGCCGGCCCCGTATGCGACGCGCCGCCGTGCACCACGCGGTGGCCGAGCGCGGCCAGGGGTCGCCCGCCCAGCCGTTCGCGCAGCCAGGGGAGGAGGCGCGGCAGGACGTCGGCCGGCGTCGCCGGCGACCCGATGTCCGGCGCGTCGATCGCCTCGCTGCGCGCCCCCGCGACGCGGATGCCGGGGTGGACTCCGATGCCGTCCACCTGCCCGGAGAGGACGAGGGCCTCCTCGTCGTACACGGCGAACTTCAACGAGGAGGAGCCGGCGTTGATGACGCCCAACATCGGCGCATCGCGGTTCATCGCCCGGACGCCCAATCGCGCGCCGTGGCCGCGTCGGACCGCTCGATGGAAGCGGCGATGATACTGGATGGCGCCATGGCCGTCTCTCCTCCGATCTCTCCGCGGCGGGCGGTCAGCGCGGCTTGGCGCCCCTTCGGCGAACCGCCGGATTTCGGGCCCTCCCGCCGCCGCCCCAGCCGTCGTTCCTCAGTACCGGTACACGCCGCGGCCGGACTTGCGTCCGAGGTAGCCGGCGGCAACCAACTCCCCGAGCAGCGGCGCCGGGCGGTACTTCGGATCGCCCATTTCCTTGTGGAGCGTCCGCATCACCGACAGGAGCACATCGAGCCCGATGAGGTCCGCCAGGGCGAGCGGCCCGATCGGGTGGTTGCACCCGAGCTTCATGCCCTCGTCGATGTCCGCCGCCTCGGCGTTACCCTCGGCGAGCACGAAAAGGGCCTCGTTCAGCATCGGCAGCAGGATCCGGTTCACCACGAAGCCGGGCGAGCTCTTCGCGGTGATCGGCGTCTTGCCGAGCCGCATCACCAGCGCCTCGACGGCGTCGTGCGTGGCGTCGCTCGTCCGCAGGCCGCGCACGACCTCGACCAGGCGCATCACCGGGACGGGGTTGAAAAAGTGCAGGCCGACGAAGCGGTCCGGATGCGAGATCGCCGAGGCAAGCCGGGTGATCGAGACCGAGGAGGTGTTGGAGGCGACGATGGCCTCGGGACGGGCGATCGGGTCGATCCGCCGGAAGATGCCCGCCTTGAGTTCGGCGTCCTCGGGCACCGCTTCGATCAGCAAGTCCGCCGGGCCGAGTTCTTCGTGGCGCGACGACGCGGCGATGCGCCGCAGCGCCGCCGCCCTGTCCTCCGCAGAGATCTTCGCCCTGGCCACGAGGCGCTCGAGGTTGTCGGCGACCGCCGCCACCCCCCTCGCCGCCGCGGCTTCGCTGACGTCGGTGAGCACGACGTCGAAGCCGGCGGTCGCGAAGACCTGGGCGATGCCGCTGCCCATCGTGCCGGCGCCGATGATCCCGACGGTACGGATTGGCATGAAACCGGATCCTTGTCGGCGGGGCGGGGCTGGCCGCCTCGGGCGTTCGTCAGGGATGCGGTCGGCCCGGGAGCGGACCGGCCGCAGGTTGCCTCGGGTGGTGGGGGTTGGAGCGCCCCGAGGTTCCTGGCGTCTTCTACGCCGTCGGTCCGCCAGGGCGGGGTTAGACGTGGTAAGCCGCGGTTAGATCTGCCGTCAGAGAAGATCGAAAGGGGCACAGAGTCGCTGGCCGGGACGAAGAACCGGGTTCTTTCCTCGGAGCCGGGCCGGCTGCGGGTGCTTTCGCGGCCGCTGAGAAGGGCAGAGTGGGGTGGGGCCCCGATAGACGCGCAGTCCGTCCTCGCCGCGGACGGTTCCGGGGGCGCGCCGGCCTGGACGCGGTCGCCGCCGGCCTCGGAGGGCAGCGGCGCGCGCATCCGGCCGCTTGAGCAGATCGACCGCGCCATCGCCGAGGTCGAGGCGGTGATCGGCGCGGCCATGCGCCCCTTCGCGGAGCAGCTGGCTCAACTCACCACCATCCCCGGCGTGGACAAACCGACCGCTGCCGCCATCGCCGCCGAGATCGGAATGGGCATGGGTGATTCGGCGGCCCAGCGCAGCGCCTGAGCGCCTGGGCCGAGGTTTGGCCGGCGGACCCCGAAAGCGACGGCGTTCGATCGGGATGCGGCATGGATCGATGTCCCTCTCACCACGTCTTACCGCTGCTTACCAGACCTCACTCGCTCGGGGCGGCTTCGCGCACGAGAATCCTTGGCACAAGCAGCCTCGGCCGGGACATGCCCCAGTCCGAGGACTGCGCGCGGCCGCGTCGTGATCCCGGGATCCGGAACTCTGCGGCACGGAGACCTGAGGGAGACCCGAGATGGACGTGACCTCGCTGCGCCCGTCACCCCCTGCGCCTGCGATCTCCGAGCGGCCCGCCCCGCCCGGTGCGCCCGCCCCGCCGCCGGCCCGGCCTTCGCCGAAGCTTGCGAGCAGGAGGTGGACCTGGCTGCTACGCGCGGCCATCGCCGTGGCCGCCGTCGCGGCCGGCGTCTCCGCCTGGCAGTACTTCAAGCCAAAGGGCCTGCCGGAAGGCTTCGCAGGCGGCAACGGCCGGGTCGAGGCGACGGAGATCGACATCGCCGCCAAAATACCGGGGCGCATCAAAGACGTCCTGGTGGACGAGGGCGACTTCGTCACCGCCGGCCAGCTCGTCGCCAGGATGGACACCGCGGTGCTCGAGGCGCAGCGCCGGGAGGCCGAGGCGCAACTGCGGATGGCGCACATCGCCGTCGACACCGCCCGGAGCCAAGTCACGCAGCGCGAGGCCGAGAAGGCGGCGGCGCAGGCCACGGTGGCGCAGCGCGAGGCCGACGTGGACGGCGCGCAGCGCCGCTTCGCGCGGTCCGAAGACCTCGCGCCGCGGAACGCCGTGCCCTACAGCAGGTTGGATGACGACCGGGCCGCTTTCCTGGCCGCCCGGGCGGCCGTCAACACCGCTAGGGCGCAGGTGGCGGCGGCCGACGCCGCCCTGAACGCGGCGCGGGCGATGGTGATCGGGGCGCAGGCGGCGGTCGATTCGACGCGCGCGACCATCGAGCGCATCCAGGCCGACATCGACGACAGCCAGCTGCGTTCGCCGCGCGACGGACGCGTGCAGTACCGCGTGGCGCAGCCGGGCGAAGTCCTCCCGGCCGGGGGACGGCTGCTGAACATGGTCGATCTCGGCGACGTCTACATGCTGTTCTTCCTGCCAACCGCGGCGGCCGGCCGGGTGAACATGGGCAGCGAGGTGCGGGTGGTGCTCGACGCCGCGCCGCAATACGTCATCCCGGCGCAGGTCTCCATGGTCGCCGACGTCGCCCAGTTCACCCCCAAGACCGTGGAGACGGAGGAGGAACGCCTCAAGCTGATGTTCCGGATCAAGGCGCGGATCAGCCCCGACGTGCTCCACGCGCACCTGACCAAGGTCAAGACCGGCCTGCCGGGCATGGCCTATGTGCGGCTCGCCCCCGGGGTCGAATGGCCGGCCAACCTGCAAGTCCGGCTGCCGGAGGCATGACCGCCGTGACCGCGGCGAGCCCGCCGGCTTCCTTGGCCGCGCTGGACCCGGTCGCCCGGCTGAGCGACGTCGGCCTGCGCTACGGCAAGGTGTGCGCGCTCGACGCCGTCAGCCTCGACGTCCCGGCGGGCTGCATGGTCGGGCTGATCGGCCCGGACGGGGTCGGCAAGTCCAGCCTGCTGGCGCTGATCGCCGGCGCCCGCAGGCTGCAGACCGGCCGGGTCGAGGTGCTCGGGGGCGACATGGCGGAGGCGCACTACCGCGCGGCGGTGGGGCCGCGCATCGCCTACATGCCGCAGGGCCTGGGCAAGAACCTCTACCCGACTCTGTCGGTGTCCGAGAACATCGACTTCTTCGGCCGCCTGTTCGGCCAGGAACGCGCCGAGCGCGAGCGCCGCATCACCGAGCTGACCGAGAGCACGGGCTTGGCGCGCTTCGCCGGCCGGCCGGCGGGGAAGCTCTCGGGCGGGATGAAGCAGAAGCTCAGCCTATGCTGCTCGCTGATCCACGACCCGGACCTGCTGATCCTGGACGAGCCGACCACTGGCGTCGATCCGCTGTCGCGCCGGCAGTTCTGGAAGCTCATCGCCCGGATCCGCGCGGAGCGGCCCGGCATGAGCGTGATGGTCGCCACCGCCTACATGGAGGAGGCGGCGGCTTTCGACTGGCTGGCGGCGATGAACGCGGGCCGCGTGCTCGCCACCGGCACGCCGCAGGACCTGCTCGCGCGCACCGGTACGGCAACGTTGGAGGAGGCGTTCATCGCTTTCCTGCCGGACGGGGAGCGCCAGGGACACCGGCGGGTCGAGATTCCGCCACGCCAGGTCGAGGGCGAGGCGACGGCCGCCATCGAGGCGCGCGGCCTCACCATGCGCTTCGGCGACTTCACGGCGGTGGACCACGTGAGCTTCCGCATCGAGCCGGGCGAGATCTTCGGTTTCCTGGGCTCGAATGGCTGTGGAAAAACGACCACGATGAAGATGCTGACCGGCTTGCTGTCAGCCAGCGAGGGGCAGGCTTGGCTGTTCGGCCAGCCGGTGGACGCAGCGAACCTGGACACGCGCCGGCGGGTTGGATTCATGACCCAGAGCTTCTCGCTCTACAGCGAGCTGACGGTGCGGCAGAACCTCGTGTTGCATGCCCGGCTGTTCCATCTGCCGGAGGAGACGATCCCCGCGCGCGTCGATGAGATGGCGCGGCGGTTCGAGCTAACGGAGATCATGGACGCGCTGCCGGACGCCTTGCCCTTGGGCCAGCGCCAGCGCCTCTCGCTCGCGGTGGCGATGGTCCACCGGCCGGAGATGCTGATCCTCGACGAGCCGACCTCGGGCGTCGACCCCGTCGCGCGCGACGGCTTCTGGCGGATCCTGGTCGAGCTCTCGCGGCGCGACGAGGTCACCATCTTCATCTCGACGCACTTCATGAACGAGGCCGAGCGCTGCGACCGCATCTCGTTGATGAACGCCGGCCGGGTGCTGGTGAGCGATGCGCCCCGCGCCCTGACCGAGAAGCGCGGCGCCGCAACGCTGGAGGAGGCCTTCATCGCATACCTGGAGGAGGCGACCCGGGACAGCGAACCGGCACCGGCGGCACCGCCGCGAGACATCCCCAAGCCTGCCGAAAGGCCCGGCGCGGATCCGCGGCAGTCCGGGCGGCACGGCTTCGATCCCCGGCGGCTGCTCAGCTATTCGCGTTGGGAGGCCTTGGAGCTCCGCCGCGATCCGGTTCGCGCGACGCTCGCGTTGCTCGGCTCGCTGATCCTGATGGTCATCATGAGCTACGGGATCACGGTGGACGTCGAGAACCTGAGTTTCGCCGTGCTGGACCGCGACCAGACCACCATCAGCCGCGACTACGCGCTCAACGTCGCGGGCTCCTCCCGCTACTTCGTCGAGCAGCCGCCGGTCCTCGGCTACGCCGATCTGGACGACCGCATGCGCTCGGGCAAGCTGAGCCTGGCGATCGAGCTCCCCCCCAACTTCGGGCGCGACGTGGAGCATCGGCGGCCGGTGAAGATCGGCGTCTGGATCGACGGCGCCATGCCGCTGCGCGCCGAGACGGTCCGCAGCTACATGACGCAACTGCACTCGCTTTGGCTCACGCAGAGGGCCGCCCACCTATCGAGCGAGGTGATGCCGGCCGGCCAATTCAGGATCGAGACGCGGTTCCGCTACAACCCCGACGTCAGGAGCGTGCCGGCGCTGGTGCCGGCCAACATACCGCTCCTGCTGCTGCTGATTCCGGCCATGCTCACCGCGCTCAGCGTCGTGCGCGAGAAGGAGCTCGGCTCGATCGTCAACCTCTACGTGACTCCGACCACGCGGGTCGAATTCCTGCTGGGCAAGCAGCTGCCCTATGTCGCCCTCGGGATGGTGAACTTTCTGCTCATGACGCTCATGGCCGTCGCCTGGTTCGGCGTGCCGCTGAAGGGCGACTTCCTCACCCTGGCCTTGGCGACGCTGCTCTATGTCGGCGTTGCGACAGCGATCGGCCTCGTGGCTTCCACCTTCATGCGCAGCCAAATCGCCGCCGTGTTCGGAACGGCCATCGGCACCATGGTGCCTGCGATCAACCTTTCCGGCGTGATCTACCCGGTGTCCTCCCTGCAGGGCGTCGGCGCCCTGATCGGGGAGATCTTCCCGACGTCGCACTACCTGGCAATTTCGCGAGGCGTCTTCTCGAAGGCGCTGGCCTTCCCCGACGTCGCGGCGTCGTGCCTTCCGCTCCTGGTGACCCTACCGGTGTTGATCGGCTTGAGCGCCGCGCTGCTCCCCAAGCAGGAGAGGTGAGCCGTGCGCCGCGCCGCCGCCAATGTCCTGCACCTCGGCGTCAAGGAGCTGCGCAGCCTGTACCGCGACCCGATGATGCTGGTCCTGATCGCCTGGTCCTTCACCTTCGCGGTCTACACGGCGGCGACCGCGGTCCCGGACACGCTCAGCCGGGCGACAATCGCCGTCGTGGACGAGGACCGGTCGCCGCTGTCAGCCCGGATCTCCAGCGCCTTCTACCTGCCCTACTTCGTGCCGCCGGTGATGATCGGCCAGGCCGAGATGGACGCTCGCATGGATGCCGGGCTCGATACCTTCGCCCTCGACATCCCGCCGAGATTCCAGCAGGACCTGCTGGCGGGGCGCCGGCCGACCATCCAGCTCAACGTCGACGCGACGACGATCACCCAGGCCTTCACCGGCAGCGGCTACATCCAAGCCATCGTGGACGGCGAGGTGAGCGCCTTCCTGAAGCGGTACCGCGCCGCGGACGATCTGCCGGTCGATCTGGCGCTGCGGGTGCGCTACAATCCGCAGCTCAGCCGTACCTGGTTCTACTCCATCATCGAGGTGATCAACCAGGTGACGCTGCTCTCGGCCATCCTGACCGGGGCGGCGCTGATCCGGGAGCGCGAGCACGGCACGCTCGAGCACCTGCTGGTCATGCCGCTCACCCCGTTCGAGATCATGACCGCCAAGGTTTGGTCCATGGCGCTCGTGGTTCTCGTGACGTGCGCGCTGTCGCTCGCCATCGTCGTGCAGGGCGTGCTCGGGGTGCCTTTCCAGGGCTCGGCCGCGCTGTTCCTCGCCGGCGCCGCCACGAACCTCTTCGCCACCACCTCGATGGGCATCTTCCTGGCGACGGTGGCGCGCTCGATGCCGCAGTTCGGGCTGCTGGTGATCCTGGTGATAATTCCGCTGGAGATGCTGTCCGGCGGATTCACGCCGCGCGAGAGCATGCCCGGGTTCGTGCAGATGGCCATGTTGGCCGCGCCGACGACCCACTTCGTCTCGCTCGCCCAGGCGATCCTCTTCCGCGGCGCGGGCCTGCCGGTCGTCTGGCCGCAGTTCCTGGCCCTGGGCGCGATCGGAGCATGCCTGTTCGGCTACGCGCTCGCGCGCCTGCGTGCGAGCCTCAGCGCGATGACCTGACGCGATGCGCGGCACCGGGCCGCGGGCGGCGTAGCGGCCGCCGCCATGATCAGCACAGGCGCTCACCGTAGACCTCCACACGGATCCCGCTAGCGGGCCAACGTGATCCGCGGGCGCCTGGCGCGGGACCCGACAGAACGGTCCCATTCGCCTGGCCGATCGCCCCGGGGCGGCCAGCGCCGCGCCGGCCGCCGGCCGGCCCGCGGCGCGCCTGCCGTCCAGGCGCGACCATGTGATGACCTCCTCGAGGCCGTTGCGCCCGGGATGTGGCAGGGTTCCACTCACCGACACTCCGCGCCCACGTCCTCCCGGCGCGATGACTGGGGACGCTGAGAGCGAGCGGCGAGCGCCCCCTCCGCCCCCCGTCGTCGCGCCACAGCCAGAAGGACAAACGACATGCGCGAGACCTTCCTCTCGACGGCTGCAACCGGCTGCCTGCTGTTCGCTTCGCCGGCCGCGACTCCGGCGGCGATGGCGCAGCCTGGGATCGCGCCGCCCGGGATCATCATCGGCTCCGACGAGGTGACGGCGACGGTCGAAACGGTCGGCCAGCGGACGCGCATGGTTCTGCTGCGCGGGCCGACCGGTGGCCTCCTCACGGTCCACGCGGGCCAGGAGGCGCGGAACCTGCCGCGGGTGCGGCCCGGCGACCGCGTGGTGATCCGCCATGGCGAGACGATCGCCGTGCAGATCGCGCGACCGGGCGAGCCGCCGGCTGGTGGCCCGGGACACCTGCCCATGCGAGGGGAGATCCGGACGACCCAGGCCCTGCCGAACGGCGATCAGAGGAGCGGGCAAGACAACGCCAGGGGGCAGCAATGAAGATCGGGATCATCGGCGCCGGGATGGTCGGCGGAGCGACGGCCAACGCGCTCGTGCTGACCGGCGCGGCGGACGAGGTCGTGCTCGTCGACGCGCTGGCGGACCGCGCGGTGGCCGAGGCGGAGGACGTGCTGCACGCGACGCCTTTCGGCCATGACGCGCGGGTGTTCGCCGGCGGCTACGACCGCCTCGGCGGCGCCGAGGTGGTGGTGCTCAGCGCCGGCGTGCCGCAGAAGCCGGGGGAAACACGCCTGCAACTGCTCGGGCGCAATGCGGAGGTCTTCGGCGCCGTCATCCCGCAGGTGCTGCGCGCCGCGCCGGACTGCCTCCTCGTCGTCGCGGCCAACCCGGTCGACGTCATGACGCTGGTCGCCCGGCGGCTCTCGGGCTTGCCGGCGGAGCGGGTGATCGGCTCAGGGACGATCCTGGACACCGCCCGCTTCCGTGCCTGCCTCGCCGGCCATCTCGGCGTCGCCCCCTCTTCGGTGCACGCGTACGTGCTGGGCGAGCACGGCGACAGCGAGGTGCTGTGCTGGTCGCAGGCGGCGGCGGGCGGCGTGCCGGCGCCGAGCTTCGCGGAACAGGCCGGCCGTCCACTCACGGCCGAGGTGCGGGCCGCGATCGACGGCGACGTGCGCCGTGCCGCCTACCGCATCATCCGCGGCAAGGGGGCGACCTGGTACGGCATCGCCGGCGGCATCGCGCGCATCGTCCGCGCGATCGGGCGTGATGAGCGCGCGGTTCTGACCGTCTCGGCGGTCGCTGAAGGCCTGGGCGGAGGCCGTCCCGTCGCTCTCTCGCTGCCCCGCATCGTCGGCCGGGACGGCGTCCTCATGACCTTGCACCCACAGCTCAGCGAGGAGGAGCAAACCCTGCTCGAACGCAGCGCCGCCGCCCTCCGCGAGGCCGCGGGCGGGCGATGGTGAGGGCGGAGAGGCTCGCCGGGCAGTCCGCTGACGGCATCGGCCTGGCTCGATTCGGTTCCGCCAGTCTTCGAGCCAAGTGGCCGACTTGGCCCATCAGGGTGGAGCGGGTAGGTTCCAGGTCCGCAGGCCGTATGCGCAAGCTGCAAGCAGCCAAGCCCATCCTTGGGTTCCGAGAATTACCCCCCTCAATGCGGGGCGTCGCCGCGCCGGATGGTTCTGATCAGCACCACCACCGAGCGCTCTGCCGCTTGGTAGCCGTTCCCGAGCGTGGGCGGCGCGGTGTTCCATTGCGCGATGCCCTGCGGAGAGTAGAGCGCCGTGTCGATCCACCGGCGCCACGGGCCCGCTCCGTCGTCACCTGTCGGCGGCAGCTCGAAGCGCAGCGGCTCCCGGTACGCGTTCATGATGAGATGCATGCCGAGCCCCTCCTCCCGGAGCTCGGCTTCGAACGCGAGGCTGTGGGGGTGCCTGCACCAGTCCGGGTGCCCGAGCCTCACGCCGTGCCATGCCTTGCCCGCTTGCGGGATGACCTGATTCAGGGCCATGCGCCGGCGCTCGTGCTCCGAGTCCCGCAGCAGCAGCCGCGCGTTGAGCAGCGCCACGAAGCGGCGCACGTCCGCGTGCTTCTGGAGCGGAGTCCGGTCGAGCCAGCTGATCCCGTTGTCTTAGCAGTACGCGTTGTTGTTCACGCGCTGGGTGCGCCGCGCCTCGTCGCCCATGTGGATCATGGGAACGCCGAGCGAGAGCGTCGTCACCGTCAGGAGGTTCTTCACCTGCCGGTTCCGCGGGATCTCGACGGCCGGATCGTCGGTCGACCCTTCCACGCCGCAGTTCCAGCTGCGGTTGTCGTCCGCGCCGTCCCGGTTGTCCTCCCCGTTCGCCTCGTTGTGCTTGGTCGCGTATGAGACGACGTCGTTGACCGTGAAGCCGTCGTGGCACGCGGCGAAATTGACGCTCTGCTCGGCCTCGCGCTCCTCATGCCCGTAGACATCGGGAGTTCCCACCAAGCGGTCCGCCACCGAGTTCTCGTCGCTCCGGAAGAAGGACCGGACGTCGTCCCGGACCCTGCCGTTCCACTCCTTCCGGCTGTCGCCCATGAGGCTGCCGACGAAGTAGAGGCCCGCGGCATCCCAAACCTCGGCTATGAGCTTGGTGCCCGCGAGCACCGGGTCCGCCTCGATGTCCCACAGGACCGGCGGGTTCGGCATGGGCCGACCCCGCTCGTCCCGCGACAGGATGGACGCGAGATCGAACCGGAACCCGTCGACGTGCATCGCCCCCGCGTCGCGGGCTGTCCACGATCGTCCGCCGGACGACGGGGTGGCTGGCGTTCAGCGTGTTGCCGGTGCCGGCGTGGTTCGCGTACCGGGCCCGGTCCTCCTCGAGGATCGAGATGGAGAGCCGCGCGCCCTGGTTCTCAAAAAGCACCGGCGTCGAGGCGCCATTTTTGCGCAAAGGGTTCCAAGGCGCCGGTTCGACCGTCAGGTGTACGGTTCGTAGATATCGTTTCAGGGGACCGGATAGGCTGTGGACTTGATGGACAACGCTGCGCGTTGCCCGCGATCCCACAGCTCCCACCACCGCGATGCCGACAACAGCAAAGGAGAGGGAAGGCGCGGCGGATCGTGCCGCGCGCCTTCGCTTGAAGCGGCTCGAGGCCCGCCGCGAGCTTGGCGATGCGGGCGCGGTCTGCCGCCGCTTCGGCATCTCGCGCCCGACGCTGCGCAAACGGCTGCGGCGGTACGACGCGGAGGGCGAGGCCGGCCTCCGGGAGAGAAGCCGTCGGCCGCGGCGCTCCCCGGCCTGGAAGGCGGGGCCGGCGGAGGAGGAGCTGATCCTCGGCCTGCGCCGCGACAGGCGGCTCGGGGCCAAGCGGCTCCGCGTCGAGCTGCGCCGCCTGCACGGCCTGCGGTTGTCGCCGTCGATCATACACAAGGTCCTGGTCCGGCACGGCCTCTGCGCGCTGCCGCGGCGGGCGCGCCCGCGGCACAAGCCGAAGCGGTACAGCCGGCCGGTGCCGGGCGACCGCGTGCAGATCGACACCCGCAAGATCCGGCCCGGGCTCTGGCAGTCCACCGCCGTCGACGACCGCAGCCGCTACCCGGTGGGCGGCCTGGCAGGGGGCCCGAGCGCGGCGGCGGCCCTGGCCTTCCTCGGCCAGGTCCTCGACGAGGCGCCCTTTGCGATCCAGCGCGCGCAGACGGACCGCAGGGCGGGGTTCTTCGCCGACGCGGTGCAGCGCCGATTGATGGCCGAGACCGTCAAGTTCCGGCCCGTCCCGCCCCGTCCGCCGCACCTGAACGGCGAGGTCGAGCGCGCGCAGCGGACCGCGCTCGAGGCGTTCTGGGCCACGGTGGAGGCGCGGGTGCCGGACATCGGCGACCAGCTCGCCGTGCGGGCGCACCACCGCAACTGGGACCGCCCGCACGAAGCCCTGAGCGGCGCGTGCCCGATCGCCGGGGTCTGCGAGCGCGCCGCCAAGACCCCGGTCTGGGCCGAGATCGACGCCGCCTGCGACGCGGCGAGGGAGCGCACCCAGGTCCGCGAGTTCGCCGTTGAGACAGCGTTACGACGGTTGAAATGATGTCTGCTGACGGCGCAGATCAAGTCGATGCCCTTCCACCAAGACCCGTCACGCGGGAGTTCTGCCGACGCGCTCGGGAGCGACCGGTTCCAGCCCCCCTGTCGCGGTGCGCCGCACCAGCGCCCCGTTCCCGTCCAGCCCGACCGCGCCGGGCGCCTTCCCGAGCTCCTCGTAGGACCGGCGGACCTCGTCGGTCGGGTGGGCCAGCCACTCCCCGAAGGCGGCCCAAGGCTCCGCGCGCCCGGCCGCGCCGGCGGTGCCGTCGGGCTCCCAGCCCCGGCCGGCCGGCATCGGGCAGCTTCCGCCGGCCGCATCGGCTCCGGTCGGCACCGGGCAGAGGCCCTCGGCCGGGGGAGCCGCGCCCCCTCCGGACGCCACGACCCCGCGCGCCTCCGGCGGGGCCGCGGCGCCGGACACCCCGCTCGCACGGATGCCGCCGCATCCGGGCCTCTCCGCGCGCGTCCCTTGGCCGTCTGGCCGGCCCCTGCCGACGCGGTCGCTCACGCCCCGGGCCAGCGCGCCGGGTCGAGCTCCCACCAGAGCGGGTCCGGCCGCCCCGGCTCCGGCACGAGGCCCGCCGCGCGGAACGCCGGCGCGACGTCGGGCACGCGGCCGAAGCGGCACTGCATCACCTTGACCAGCGCCTCGCCATCGGCCGCGTCGCGCAGCGGCGCGCCGCGCGCCGCCAAGCCGTGCACCAGGTCGAGCGTCGGCCAGAGGCCGACCACGGCGGTCCGGACCACGACGCTCTCCGCCAGGTGGAACCTGACCGCGCAGAACGGGAAGGCCAGCAGCGCGCACCAGCCCGGGTCGCCGCGCTCCTCCTCCGTGTCGAGGATCCTGCCGCGGAGCTTGGGCTTCCAGCCCTCCGCGTGCACGCGCTCCCAGTAGGCCCGGTCGCGGCTGTCCACGTCGGGCAGCTCCACGCCGTCCAGCCCGAGCGCGCGGGCGATGCGCGTCGGGCAGCTGAACACGTTGACCTTCACCGGCATCCAGCCGGCCTCCCCGCCGTCCTCGTCCACCATCGCCCGCTCCTCCCCCCGCGCCGTCCAGCCGCGTCACGGCTCCGCCTCGCGCTCCCAGCCGAGGGCGCCGAGGTCGGCCAGCACCTCCTCGTCCAGCACCCCGGCCGGGCCGCCCCAGGCGAAGTCGAGATCGTCCGCGTCGCCGCCCGCGACCCGCGCCACCAGGCCGGCCGTGGAGCGCCGCCCGCCCCGGTACACCGCCCCGTCCGACCGGCGGCGCCAGCGCGCGCCCTCCAGCGCGGCGTGGAGCAGCCGGGCGTAGGCGCCGCGGCCCGGCGGGCGCGCCCCCGCCTTGCGCCGGACGGCCCCGCAGCCCAGCAGGTCGCGCTCCAGCGCCCGC
>NZ_BAAAFZ010000095.1:0-7914 GCF_039523795.1 Craurococcus roseus
CCGCGCCGTTGGCGCCCGCCAGCGCCGCGCGCGTCGCGCGATCGGCCGCGAGGCCCAGCAGCAGCGCGGCGAGGGCGCAGGCGGCGGCGAACACGGCGAAGGCCCAGTGGAAGGCCGCCATCAGCAGGAGGAGCAGCGGCACCACGGCGGCGTCGAGCAAGAGGCCGCTGAGGGAGCCCGACACGCCGCGGCGCACCTCCTCCACGTCGCGCATCGCCCGCGCCGCCGCGCCGGCCGGCTCCGCGCCGCCGCGCGCGGTCGCGGCGAGCAGCACGGGCGAGGCCAAGCGCCTGGCGACGCGGTGGCCGATCGCCAGCAGGGCCGCGTCGCGCAGGTGCGACAGCGCCACCATCAGCGCCGCCGCCACCGCGAAGCCGGCGGCGAGGCCGACCGCGGTGCCGACGTCGCCCGTGGGCACGACCAGGGTGTAGATCTGGACCTGCAACAGCACCAGGCAGAAGGGGCCGAGCGCGCCGGCGACGCCGAGCCCGGCCGCCAGGCGCAAGGCGCCCGAAACCTCGGGCGCCAAGCGCGCCATCACCCCCGCGGCCCGGGGCGCCGCCTGCTTCGCCATCGGCCGGTCAGCCGCGCAGGAAGAAGCCGGCCGCCACACCGCCCGCCGCCGCGGCGCCGAGCAGGGCGAAGAGCACGGCCTGCCACAGGTCCGGCCGCGCCTTGGCGGCCTTCTGCGGCGAGCCGGCCGCCGGAGGCCCCGTGTCGGCGAGGCGTTCGTCCAGCCGAGCCAGCCACAGCGCCAGCGTGTCGAGGCGTTCCGACAGCGCGGCCTGGGCGGCCACCAGCGTCCGCACCGCGTCGCGCTCCTCCGGGCCGGGCAGCCGGGTGGCGAGGTCCGCGACCTGCGCCGCCACCCGCTCCTGCCCGGCGGCCAGGCCGTCGAGCGCCCGTTGCAGCCCGGCCGCGGGCAGCGAGGTTTCCGGCGCCTGCCGGCGCACGCGCATGGGGATCGGCGTCGCCACGCCGTCGGCCGTCCGCACCACCACGGAGAGTTCGGAGGCGCGGCGGGTCCACTCGGCTTCGAGCGGCAACTCGAAGGCGTGGCGGCCGTCGCCGACGCCGGCCTTCTCCAGGTCGTGGCGCGCGAGGTCCGCCACCGCCCGCGCGACGGGCGCGTCGCCCAGGCGCAGCTCCACGGCCACGCGCTCGCCGGGGTCGCTGGCGTTCCAGGCCCAGCCGTACAGGCGGTCGGGCATCGCCCTGTCCACCAGCCCCTGCACCTCGGGGAGCGCGGCGCCGCGGGCCGGCGGCGCGTCAGCCTGGTGGCGCGGCGACTGGTCGAGCACGGTTGCCAAGGGGCTGTCTCCGGTTCTTCGGGTTGCGTTGCGGAGCGCGCCCGCCTTTGCGGCGGAGCGCGTCCGCGTAGAGGCCGAGGTGGGCGCGCGCTGCGTCGTCCATGTCGGGCGGCGGGCGGACGCCGGCGGAAAGGCGGTCCCACAGGCCCGGCTCCTCCGCGGCGCGGCGCATGGCGGCGGCCAGCCCGGCCGGGTCGCCCACCGGCGCGTGCAGCCCGTCCACCCCGTCGCGCACCATCTCCGCCATGCCGCCCACGCCGCCGCAGATCACGGGGCGGCCGTGCCGGAACGCCTCCAGGATCACCAGCGGGGCGTTCTCCCACCACACGGAGGGCACCACCACCCAGTCGGCATCCGCCATGCGGGCGGCGGCGTCCGGAGCGCCGTAGGCGCCACGGTGCAGGGCGTCCGGCGCCGCCGCCAGCGCCGCGGTGAATTCGGCGAGGAAAGCGTCGGACTGCCATGCGGTGCCGCCGTGCAGCGCCAGCGAATGCGCGACGCCCTCGCGCGAAAGCCGCGCGGAGGCGCCGAGGGCGACCAGCGTGCCTTTGAAGCGGTTGATGTTGCCGAACACGGCGAAGCGGTCGCGCCGTCCGCCTGGCGGCAGCGGGCGCGGCGGCGCCGGAACGGCGGCCGGCACGGCGTTGGGGAGCACGGCGAAGCGCTCGGCGTCCCAACCCGCGGCAACGAAGCGGTCCCGCAGGAAGCGGCTCGGCGCGACCAGGCGGTCCACGGCGCGGAAGGCGTCGCGCACGGCCAGGGCGCGGAGCGAGAAGTCCAGCGCGGGGCGGTCGGGGAAGCAGCGGCGGCACCCGTCCGGCGACGGGCCGGCGCAGAGGCGGCCTTCGGCCGTCAGCAACTGCCCTTCCCGCGGGCAGATGGCGAAGTAGTCGTGCAGGGTGGCGACGAAGGCAGCGTCGGGCGCGGCGCCGCGCAGCATGTCGATCGCGTCCAGGCCGAACAGCAGCGGGTGGTGCAGGTGGATGACGTCCGGCCGCAGCTTCGCCACCAGCGGCGCCAGGCTGGCCAGGCCGTGGACGTCGTGCTGGACCAGGAAGAAGCGGTCGAAGTTGTCCAGCGAGACCAGCATCTCGTCCGGCGCCGCGCCGGCCGCTTGCAGCAGCGTGCCGGGCTTCCGCTCGCGCAGCGCGCCGGTGGTGCCGGCGAGGAACAGGCCCTCCGCCCCGTGCCGGTCGCGGAGCGCCCGGAAGAGCCCGAGCGCGAAGGCCTCGGTGCCGCCGGGCTGCAACGCCGGGTGGTTGTGGAGGACGAAGAGGATGCGCACGGCGCCGGCTCCCCCGCTCAAGCGCCTTCGGGGAAGCGCGCCATCAGGGCGGCCATGGCAGCGTCCCAGCGGCGGTGGTGGCGGCGGCGGTTGTAGGCGCCGGCGAGGGTGCGCGAGTGGCCCTCGTGCGCGGAGACGGACTGCCGCTCGAAGTGGAACAGCTCGGAGGCCGGCTCGTAGGCGATCTCGCCCCCGGCGGCGCGGAGCTTGAGGCAGAGGTCGGAGTCCTCGAAGTCGCCGATGACGTAGCCGGTGTCGAAGCCGCCCGCGGCCTCGAAGGCGGCGCGCCGCACGCAGAGCGCCGCGCCCGTCACGGCCGGCACGGGGCCGCCCCTGGCGGCGTCCGGGTGCGAGCGCGGGAAACCCTTGCAACGGTGGTCGTTGAGCCACTCGCCCGCGGCGTCCTGGCGGAAGACCATGCCGGCGTGCTGCACGGAGCCGTCCTCGAACAGCAGCTTCGGCCCGATGGCGGCGAGCGCGCGGTCGCGGCGCAGGGGCTCCAGCAGCGGCGGCAGCCAGCCCGGCGCGGCGGGCAGCACGTCCGAGTTCAGGAACAGCAGCGTGTCCGCGCGGGCGAGCGCGGCGCCGGCGTTGCACGCGGCGGCGTAGCCGCGGTTGCCGGGCATCACGGCGAGGCGCAGCCCCAGGCCGCCGTGCAGCGCGGACAGGCCGCGCAGCAGCGGCTCCACCTCGTGGCGCTGCTCGGGCGAGTCCAGGACGAAGACGAGGTCGGCGGCGCCGCGCACCCCCGGGTCGCGCGCGAAGGCGGCGATCTGGAAGCGCAGGAAGCGTAGGGTCCGGTAGAGCGGCACCACGACCGAGACGCGCGGCGCGCGGCCCTGCGCGGCGCCGAACTCCACCGCATCCGGCTCGCCGGTCCAGCCGCGCATGACGGCGGCGTGCAGCCGTTCGGCCGCCGGGGCGATGCAGGCGTCCAGCAGGCCCGGCCGCAGCGCGTCGGGATGCGCGGAGCGCAGCACCAGGTCTCGCGCCGTCTCCGGCGGCAGTAGGCCCGGGGGCGCGGATAGGTCCAAGGATGCGCCGGACAGGAGGCGCACGCCGAGCCGCCACTGCGCCACGCCCGGGTGGTCCGCCGCGGGCAGGTGCGCGAGGAAGCCGGGCGCGAGGCCGGCGCCGCCGAAGGCCGCGCGCGCGAAGCGCTCCGCGAGGTCGGGCCGCGCGACGCGGTGCAAGGCCGCGGGCGGGATGGGTTGCGCCTCGCCCCCCGGCCCCCGCAGTTCGAGCCCGTCCACCAGGGCGAGGGGGTCGCGCAGCCAGCCGCACAGGAACAGGCCGCCTCCGTGGTCGGAAACGGCGAGTTCGAGGGCGCCGCCGACCGGCTTGGCGGGGTCGTTCAGGCGCTGCGGCCGGGCGGGTTCCATCAGTTGCGCCTCGCGCAGCAGGGCGGCGCAGCGCGCGTCGGTCCGGGCGCGGCGGAGCAGGGCGGGCAGCACGCGCCGGCCCGCCGCCGCGCCGGGACCGCTGCCATCCGGCCGGAGCGCCTCGCGCGCGAGCGTCGCCAAACCGGGCAAGGAGGCCGCCCCCCTCACGGCGGTTTGGAAAGCAAGCGGCGCGGCCGGCGCGGGCGGCAGCAGCACGGCGCCGGCCACCGGCGGTTTGTCGAGCAGGAGCACGCCGCCTTCCGGCGGGGCGATCCGCCGCACGGCGCCGCGCGACAGCAGGCGCCACGCGCCGCTGCCGCCGCCAGCCAGCGGCACGGCCCAGGCGGACAACCGCGCACCGGGGTGGCTGAGGGGCACGGCGTCGCCGCCCGCCCCTTCCCCTGCCGCAGCGCGCGCGAGAGAATGGCAGAGCGCCGCCAGGTCGGGATCGTCGGCGGCCCGCAGGGCCTGGGCGCACGTGCCCACCAGGAAGCGCAGCAACCGCTCGTGGTCGCCGGCTTCGCGGTCGAGCGTCAGGGTTTCCGCCGGTACCGGCGGGTCGAGGGGGAAGGCTGCGGCGGGGGCGCCGCCGAGCGTCAGGACGCACGCCGCGCCCGGCCGCAGCAGTTCCGCGCTGTCGCGGACGGCCAGGATCGCGCGCGAGGGCGCGCCGGGCCGGGACAAGGACAGCAGCGCGGAGGGCGGCGGCAGCGGCGCGCCGTCGACCAGCAGGGCCGCCCCTCCGGCCCCCTCGGCCGGAACGGCGCAGTTCAGTTCCAACAGGACGACGCCGCTCGGCAACCGGACGAGGCGGTGCTCGACCGGCTGGAGCCCGACCGCGGCGCCGGGAAACGCTGCGGCGCCGGGTTTCCCCGGCGCCGCTTCGGCCTTCGTCCTCCGCACCCTACAGGGCGCCTCAGACGATCTTGATGTACGCGTCGAGGTTGCCGATCAGGTCCTCGGCGGAGACGCCGACGAGCTTGATCTGGTCGTTGCCGAGCGTGATCACCGAGCCGGTGGCGTCGCTGCTGATGCGGGAGGCCAGCTGCGAAGCGTCGGTGATGCCGGTGCCGTTGATGTTGCTCTGGATCTCCAGCACGTCCTCGCCGGCGCGGAAGTCCAGCACCACGTCGCGGCCGAAGCCGGTTTCGAAGGTGAAGGTGTCGCCGCCGGCGCCGCCCGCCAGTTGGTCGTCGCCACGGCCGCCCGACAGCGTGTCGGCGCCCGCGCCGCCCGCCACGGTGTCGTCGCCGCGGCCGCCGCTCGCCCGGTCGGCGCCATCGCCGCCCGCCACCACGTCGTCGCCGTCCGCGCCGTCGAGCACGTCGTTGCCGTCGCCGCCGGCGAGGACGTCGTCGCCGTCGTCGGCGAGGAGGGTGTCGTTCCCGGCGTCGCCGGCCATGGCGTCGTTGCCCCGGCCGCCCTGGAGGATGTCGTTTCCGGCGCCGCCCGCCAAGCTGTCATTGCCGTCCTGGCCGAAGACCAAGTCGTTCCCGGCGCCGCCGAGGGCCAAGTCATCGCCCCGGCCGGCGAAGACGATGTCGTCGCCGAGGCCGGCGAAGATCGTGTCCGCGCCGC
Source organism: Craurococcus roseus (assembly GCF_039523795.1). Lineage (NCBI taxonomy): Bacteria > Pseudomonadati > Pseudomonadota > Alphaproteobacteria > Acetobacterales > Acetobacteraceae > Craurococcus > Craurococcus roseus. The sequence goes on from NZ_BAAAFZ010000095.1 coordinate 5,556, forward strand.
CGAAGGTGGAAATCAGGTTGTCGAAGCTGCCCGGCATGTCGCCGTCGGCTTGCACGAGGTTGCCCTCGTTGCTGCCGAAGTACAGGCCGCCCGGCAAAGTGGCGAAGTCCGCCATGCTTTTTCCCCTTTTGGATCCGGGCGTTTCATTCGCCCTCCGTGATAAAACTAACGCGCGTTAACGCGCCGCACAACACTACCTATAGGTGTATCACAAAACTCCACATACGATCACCTGGAATGAATCTCGATGGTCAGGGCGTATCCGACGCCGCGTGAGGCCAGGATGGAGTCGGGGCCGAGCTTGCGGCGGAGCCGCTTCACCAACCCGTCCACGGCCCGGTCTTCCGGCCGCCAGGGCCGCCGGAACGCTTCCCTGGAGATCGCGTCGCGCTCCACGGCCCGCCCGGACGCCGCGATCAGCAACCGCAGCAGGTCGAACTCGGCGCCGGTCAAGCGGTGCGACACGCCATCGGGCCCATGCACCAGCCGCACTCCGGGCGAGAGGCCCCACCTGCCCCCAGTGGGGCGGTGAACCGCCGCGGCGGCCGTAGCCGGGCCGGAACGGCGGAGCACCGCCCGCACCCGCGCCAAGGCTTCGGGCAGGGGAACGGCGGCGTCCAGGACCTCGTCCGCGCCCGCTTCCAACCCCGCCACGCGCTCGGCGGGCGGCAAGGGTGTCACGTCCACCAAGATGCAGGGCATGGACGACGCCCGCCGGAGATCCCGCAAGGCGTCCAAGGCTTCGGCTTTGGACGGCCAAGCGGCGTGGACGAAGCCCAGGGCGTAGTGCCCGGACCGCACGCCTGCCCGGAAAGCTCCCGCCCCCTCCACGCCCTCCATCGCACAGCCCTCGGCCGCCAAGGCCTCGCGCAGGTGCCCCGGCAGGCTCGCGTGCGGACCGAAGAGAAGGCAGTTGACCGTCATGCCCTGGAGGAACTCTCGCAGTTCTCCCACAGGTTGTATCACGCGACCGTGAGCCAAGGAAGCGTAGGATTATGTAATATTAATGTATGCGCATCTTTGCGTCACGCCGCGCCGGGCCGGGCGTGGGGCGGTGCCGGCTACAGCAGATCATTCGCGTTTAGTTGCGATTTCGCCACGCCCACCAGCACCACCGCGTCCTCGCCATAGGAGATGGTGGTCGCCCCTTCGGCTTCGGTCGCTGCCTCCAGCAACGCCTCGGCTTCCGCCGCGCCGAGGCCGAAGCCCAGGCGATCGGCGCCGGGGCGGAAATCGAGGATCGTGTCTCGGCCGTCGCCCGCAACGAACAGGAACAGGTCGTTCCCCGCCCCGCCGGCGAGCACGTCGGCGCCGCGGCCCGCGCGGATGATGTCCTCGCCGCCGCCGCCCGACACGCGGTCCGCGCTTTCCCCGAGCGCGACAAACGTGTCGTCGCCCGCCCCCAGGTCGGCGATCACCACCGAAGCGGCGTCCGTGCCGGCGAAGGCCCCCGCGTCGCTTGCCGTGGCGGCGAAGGTGGCGTCGGCCGCGGCGGCGGCCGCGATGTCGAGAGCGCGCACCACCACGGTGTCGCCGCCGCCGCCCGTAGCGACGCGGAACTCGTTGACCCAGGCGTAGACGTTCGAGGCGGCTTCGATCGTCACCGTGTCATCGCCGCCACCGGTCAGCACATTGCCGCGCTTCGCCCCGTACAGCACCACGGAGGAGTCGCCGCCTCCACCCAGGGCGACGTCGGCGTGCACGAACCCCGCAAGGGTCACGCGCCCCGCCTCGTCCAACAGGACGGACACGTTTTTGACGCTGTTCCAGGCCCCCAGCACGTCAAGGACAAGCCCCTGCCCGTCGGAGCCCGGATCGCCGGAAAAGCCGACCAGCCCACCGAGCAGGGTGCCGCCGCCGTCGCCAACCGTCGCCACGTCCTCCAACGCCCCGGTCACCGGGGGCGGGGCGCCGTCGGGCGGAGAAGGCAGACGGGCGACATCCGTGCCGGGGAGGTACCACTGGACCGGAGATCCTGCCCGGCCCGTGCCGATCGAGAACCGCATGATTCGGCGCCTGCTCCTTTTGCGCGCAGAATCATTACGGCATTGACGTTTTGGTTGCAATGCGGGTTTCTCCACCCCGCGAAGGTATCGGCACGCGGCGTCTGGGCCTGGCCCGTCCGGCCCTGCCCGGAAGGGCGCTTCGCTGCTATTCGAGGCCCGGGACCTGGACCACGCCGGCATCGAGGGGGACTGGCCATGCCGAATTTGGCAGGAGACCGCGCCACCGTCGCGGCCGCGACGACGCATTTGGTGGAGGTGGGGCCGGCGAGCGGGAACGGCGCCTTGCGGGACTTGGCCGCCGGCGACCGGCTCGGCCTGCGCTTGGCGGACGAAGGGGCGGCGCCGCGGGCCGC
>NZ_BAAAFZ010000095.1:7932-34229 GCF_039523795.1 Craurococcus roseus
CGCCGCGGCCAAGCCGGGCGTCGAGGCGGTGCTGCCGGACGGGCGCTGCGTCGGCCGGATCGCCCCGGACACCGCCGCGCGGGTGGCGCCGCTGCTCGCCGCTGGGCGGCCGCTCGCGGCGACCGTCACGGCGCTGGTGCCGAGGCCGATGGGCGGCCCGCCGCGCGTGCAACTGGCCATCGTGAAGCAGCGCCGGGCCGCCTGAACGCCGGGGCGGTCGGTCAGCCCTCGCCCCGGCGCCGCAGCGCCGCTTCGGCCAGCGCGAGATCGTCCGGCTTGTCCACGTCCACCGCGGCGTCGGCGAAGGGCATCTCCACCGCCGCCAAGCGCGCGCCGCAGCGCCGTCCCAGCGCGTCCAGCGCGGCGCGCAGCGTCAATCGGCCGAGCGCGAAGCGCAGCACCAAGAGCGGCCCCAGCGCCCGCGCCATGGCCAAGGGCCGCTTGCGCGACCCTTCCACCCGCCGCCAGAACGCGACCGCCCTGCCGGCGGCGTCCGCGTCGGCCAGCAGGAACAGGTTGCAGCCCGAAAAGGCGCCGTCGCGGAAGCGCAGCCAGGTCCGCCGCGTGCCCGGGTAGGCCGCGAGCACCGTTTCGCTCCGCGCCAGCGCCGCCACCGCCGCCGCGCCCGGCGGCGCCGAGCGAAGGAAGTGCCCCACCATCTCCGGCGTCAGCAGCGCGTGGTCGGCGGTGGTGACGAGCAGCGGCGCCCCGCCGGGCTCCGCCAGCGCCGCCGCCACGCTCGCGGCCGGCGAAGCGGCCGCCGCGCGCGTTTCCACGCCCTCCAGCCCGCGGAGGCCGGACAGCGTCTCCCCCGGCGATTCCACGCAAACGACGACGCGCCCGACGGCCGGCGAAGCGCGCAGCGCCGCGACGACCCGCAGCAGCATCGGCACGCCCGCCACCGGCAGCAGCGCTTTGTGCGACCCCCCCGCTGCCGCGGCCATCGGGTCCGGCCCGCCCTTCCGCCGCCCGGCCAGCACCAGCGCCGCCACGGCGCCGCCCGCCGTCACCCGGCCAAGTCCCGCTCGTACACCCGGTAGGTCTTGTAGGCGCGCGCCGCCGCGGCTTCGACCAAGTGGCGCATGGGCGCGTTGTCCTCCAGGACCCAGGACATCTCCACGCGGCGGATGCCGAGCGCGTGCGCCTCCCGCCGAAGGGCTTCGACGAGGAAAAAGGGCAGCACGCGGCCGAGCAGGCCGTCGTTGAGGCTGCGCCGCATGCCCATCAGGGGCACCCGGGCGCTCTCGACGCCGGCGATTTTGAGCCTCCACAACAGCCGCGCCCAGCCGAAGGGCAGCAGCCGGCCGGACAGGTCGCGGATCGCTTCGTTCAGGTTGGGCAAGCACACCGCGAAGGCCACAGGCTCGCCACGGAACTCCGCGAACCAGACCAGCTTCTCGTGCAGCAGCGGGCGCAGTTCGTCCGCGAGGTGCGCCACCTCCTCCGGCGTGAACGGGACGAAGCCCCAGTTGCCGGCCCAGGCGTCGTTGAAGATGTCGATCAGCGCCGAAACCTCCTCACGCAGCGACTTCCGCCGCAGCGGCCGCAGCGTCACGCCCGCCGGCAAGCCGCGCCGGACCACGGCCGCCGCAGAGCGCGGCAAGGGCGTGTCCGTGTCGGAGATGTAGGCCAGCAGATCGCGCGCCTTGCGGTAGCCGAGCGCTTCCAGCCGCGGCCCGGCGTGGGGCGGGTCGTGCGGCATCAGCAGCATGGGCGGCGTGTCGAAGCCCGACACCAGGAGCCCGGCCTGTTCGTTGATCGATAGGCTGAAGGGCCCGCGCACCCGCCGCAGCCCGCGCGCCGCGACCCAACCCTCCGCCGCCGAAAGGAGCGCCGCGAACACCGCCCCGTCGTCCTCGGCGGCGAGCAGGCCGAAATGCCCGATCCGCGCGCCATCCGGATCAGCAGGGGCCAAGCGGTCGTCCTGCGCGCTGACGCGGCCGACATCGCGCCCGCCGCGCCGCGCGATCCAGAACGCCGCTTCGGCGTGCCGGAACCACGGGTTCTTGCGCGGCGACAAGGCGGCCCGCCGCTCCGCCCAGAGCGGCGGCACCCAATTCGGATCGTCCCGGAAAAGCGCGTGCGGCAGGCGGATGAAGCGCTCCATCTCGGCGCGGCCCCGAACGGGCAGGACCTCGACGCCGCCCTGCCCCGCCGCCGCAGGGCCGCCGCTCGGGGGATGGCGGCTCACGCCTCGCCGCCGGGGCCCGGCGGCCATTCGCGCGCCCCGGCGTGGGAGGCGCTGGCGGCGCGGTCCACGGCGGAGGGGGCGGCGCCGCGGTCGCCGCGCCCGTAGCGGAGTCGGTGCGCCAAGTGCCGCCCTTTCATCCCGCCGTCGCAGGCACGAGGCGCGGACGGGCCGACGGGCGCCCCGCGCATGCGCCCGGAAGCTCCCGTGGCGTCACCCACCCTGGGGCGACGCTCCGTCCGTCGCGCCGGCATCCGGACATGGCCCCTTCTTCCCCCGCCTCGATTCCGGGTGCCCAGCGGCCCGGACGCTAACCCTCCTCCTGCTGCAAGAGCAGCACGCCCGCGGCGGCGAAGAGGAAGGGCGGCGCCCAGGCGGCCAGCAACGGCGGCAGCGCGCCCGCTTCGCCCAAGGCGCCCAGCAGACCCGCCGCGGCCAGATAGCCGAGGCCGAGCGCCAGGCCAACCGCTGCCCGCTTCCAGCCGCCGCCGCGCCGCGCGACTCCGAAGGCCGCCGGCAACGCCAGCAGCGCCATGAGGAACGGGGCGGCGGGCGACGCCGCCGCCGATTGCGCGCGCGTCGCGTAGAAAGCGGGGCCGCGCGACACCGCGCCTTCGCCGCGCAGGCCGGCCAGCAACCGGTCGGGGGGCAGCGCCTCGGTCGGCCGCGCCAGCTCCCGCACCGCCGCCGGCGGCGGTCCGTCCGGCCAAGGGAGCGAGGCCACCGCTTCCGCCCGCGGCCGCCCCGGACGGACCACGCTCGCGTCCCGCAACACCCACCCGGGCGCCGACCCGCCGTGCTCCGCGCCGCGCGCCTCGATCCGCGCCGCCACGCCGCCTTCCTCGTCGCGGCGGACGATGAGCACCCCGCCCAACCGGCTCCCGTCCAGCGAAACCGCGTCCGCCGCGACGATGTCGCCGCCGTTCCGCAACCACAGGCGGCGCGGCAGGGCCGCCGCTTCTCCGGCGGCGGGCGAGTCCCGCCCGGCCCACCAATCGGCCAGCGCCCGCTCCGTCCTCGGCGCGACGGCGAGCAGCAGCGCGAGTTGCGCCGCCGCCGCCAGCGCGCAGGCCGGCGCCAAGGCGCCCAGCACGCGCCAGCCGCCCACGCCCGCCGCGCGCAACGCCGCCATTTCCGACGTCGCCGCCAGCCGCAGGAAGGTGAGCACCGCGCCCACCAGCACCGCCACCGGCACGGCGTGCCCGAGCAGCGTCGGCAAGCGCAGCGCGGCGTAGCGCGCCACGTCCGCCGCGCCGCCGCCGTCCGCCAGCACCTCGCCGGCCTTGTCGAGCAGGTCGAGGAGCTGGAGCAGCGCGGCGAGCGCCGCCAGCGCCCCGAACGCGCGCGCCGCGAAGAGCCGCGTCAGGTAGCGCCGCAGAGTCACGGCGACGTCCGCCAACGCCGCGGCACCAGCGCGGCGGCACGGGAAGCGCCCCGCTCGATGGCGGCCAGCGCGCCGTCGAACCCGCCCTCCGCCGGGTTGCGGTGGCTGCGCCGGAACACCAGCGCGCAGAACAGCGCGAACAGGCCGAACACGGCCCAGACCGCCGGTCGCGGGTCCAGCCGGCCCGCGTCGCCGAACGCCTCCACCAACTGCAACGCCTGCTGGTAGAGCACCAGGATGGCCGCCGCGAGGACCATGCCGTGGGAGCGCCGCGACCGCTTGGCCGCGAGCCCCATCGGCACCGCCAGAAGCGGCAGCACCGCGAGCGAGGCCGCGCGCACCAGCCGCCCGTGCAACTCCCCGTCCAGCCGCGAGGGCGCCACGGACGGCGGCTCCGGCCCGTGGCGCGCCGCCCAAAGCTCCCGCAGCGTCATCTCCCGCTCGTCCGCGCCGCGCGGGCGGAAGCCCGGCAACCGCACGGCCACCGGGCGAGACAGGTCCGTCCCGGCGAAGTCCAGCGTGGAGACCCGCCCGTCGGCCAGCACCGCGACCTGCCGCCCGTGCTCCAGTTCCAGGAGAAGGTCGCCGCCGTCGGGGTTGGCCAACAGGCGCCCGGCGGCGGCGGTCGTCAGCACCTCGGCGCCGTCCTCGCGCCGCTCCCGCACGAACACGCCGCGGAAAGCGCTGCCCGCCGGGTCGCGCGCCTCGACCAAGACCGTCGCCCGCGCGCCGACCCGCGTGAACTCGCCGGGCACGATCCGGCCGTTCCAGCCGGAGTGGGTCAGCGCGTGGAAGGACGAGCGGTAGGCGTAGCGGCCGAGCGGCTGGGCGTAGCCGTAGAGCCCGACGCCGGCGGCGGCGGACAGCAGCCCGGCGAGCAGGAAAGGCCGGCTCAGCCGCCCGAGCGAGAAGCCCGCGCTCTGCAAGGCGTCCAGTTCGTTGTGCTCGCTGAGGCGCGCGACCACGGCGTACACGCCGATGAACAGCGCCGCCGGCAGGGCGAGGCCGAGGTAGTGCGGCACGAGGTAGACCAGCAGCCGCGCGACGGAGGACACCGGCCCGCCGGTCCCGGCCAGCAGGTCGAACAGCCGCAACAGCCGCTCCATCAGCAGCGCCGGGAGCACCACGAGCAGGGTCGCCAGCAGCGGCTTGGCCAGCAGCCGCAGCAGGTACCGCCCGACCAGCCCGCCCGCCGCCGGCGCCCGCCGCGGGACGGTCAGCGCCGTCGTCGGGCCAGCCACGGGAGTCTTCGCGCCGCGGAAACGGAAAGGCTAGCTTCGACCCGCCAACGCCCGGGCCGAGCCTTCCGTCCAGGAAGCCGCAGCGGCCCCGGGTGAGGACGCGAGGTGGCGCCACGGTAAGATGGTGAGGCAACAAGGAAGCGTGGCGGGGGTGCGCGGGGAGCGCGCAGGTTCCTCGCCCCGTCCGGGAGGTCGGGGCTTCGGACGCGCGGACGCGGACCGCCGGCCCAGGTTTTCAAGGGCCGCGCCGCGCCGCCGGATGCGCCGCCGCCGGTCGCGCTGGTCATGCCGGGAACTCGCAGGAACGGATGTCGCAACAACGGCGGGACGATCACGGGTGGAGCCCCGCCGGGGTTCTCGGGCCGGGACCCTACAGGGCGGACCCGGCCCACGGCAAACCGCCCGGCCATCCGGGCGCCGCGTGGCCCTGGCTTTTGCTCCTTCTGGCCGCAGCCGCCCCACCGCGCCCGGCGGCCGCCGCGTCCGAAGCCGCCGCCTGCCAAGCGCCCGGCGCGCCCGCGGGGCCGCGGCTCCGCGTGGCCGTGTCCGGCGCGCGCAGCACCGAGGGCAACGTCACCGTCACCCTCTACGGCCCCCGGCGGGAAAGCTTCCTCGCGCGCGGCGGCAGGCTGGCCCGCCAGCGCATCCCCTTGGCGGGCGCCACCGCGGTCGAGGCCTGCTTCGCCCTCGCCGCGCCCGGGGACTACGCGCTCGCCGTGTACCACGACGAGAACGACGACCGCGACTTCAACCGGAACCCGCTCGGCCTGCCGATCGAAGGCTACGGCTTCTCCAACGACGCCCCCACGGCCTTCGGCCTGCCCGACTTCGACCGGGTGCGCTTCACGCTGCCCCCGGGCGGGAACCGCATCGCGGTCCGGCTCCGCTACTGATCCGGACCGTCCAACGCCGCGCCGTGCGGAACACGCCCGCCTCCGCGTCCCAAAGGCGCTCGGCGGTGTCGAGCCGCCACCCCCCGTCCCCGTCGCGGGCGATGCCGTGCAGGAGCCACCCGGCCGGCTCGCGGGCCGCGCGCCGCGCGTGGGGGGCGCCGAGCACCGGGATCGGCCCCGCCGGCCCTTCCGTGGAGGTCCGGAGGGCGGCGTGGTGGTGCCCGTGCAGCACCAATTCCGCCCCGCTCCGCGCCAGGGCTTCGCGCAAGGCCGCCCGGTCGCGCAGCGCCCGCCGCCACCCGCCCGGCCCGAGGAACGGCGGGTGGTGGACCAGCACCACGCGGAACAGCCCTTCCCGCCCCGCCGCCTCCAGCAGCGCCGGCAGGCGGGCGAGTTGCCCCTCGCCCAACCGTCCCGACGCCGAGCCCGGCGGCGTGGGCACGGCCGAGTCGAGGCCGATCAGCGCCACCGGTCCGCGCCGGCGGAGGAAGGGCAAGCGCGGCCCGGCGGCCCCGTCGTCCCCGGCCATCCAAGGCCGCCAAAGGCCCGCCCCTCGCTCCCAGGGCACCGGGGCGGTGGCGTCGTGGTTGCCGGGGACCACCGTGGCCCGCTCCGGCGGCCCGAGCCGCGCCAGCCAGTCCCGCGCCGCGGCGAATTCCCTGGGCAAGGCGAGATTGGTCAGGTCGCCTGTCACCGCCACGTGGTCGGCGGCGTGCGCCGCCAGGTCGGCCAGCAACGCCTCCGGGCGGACGTTGCCGCTCCGCTTGCGGAGCCAAGCCAGATACGCCAGCAAGCGCTTCCCCGTGAACTGGGTGAGCGGACGCGACGCCCCGGCGGGAATCGGAAGGTGCAGGTCGGACAGATGGGCGAGAGCGAAGTTCATGCGCGGAGCATTCCTCGCCCGGAACCCCCGGACGCGCCAGAGCCGCCCGCCGCGGCCGAGCCATCGGCGGCCCGCCTGCTGGGCGAGTCCCCGGTGCCGGTCTGGAGCATGCCCGGCTCCGCCCTGCTGGCCCGGGCGCTGGAGCGCGCCGGCGTGGGCGACGTCGCGCCCTGGAACGGCGCGGCGCCGGCCGGGGACGGCCCGTTGCTCCTGCTCCGGGCCGACCACGTATACGACGCCGCCCTGGTGTCCGGCTTGGCGAAGTCGCCCGGCGCGCTCCTGTGCCGCCCGGAGGACGGCTTGCCGGTCGCCGCGCACCTGCCCCGCGCGGACCGGGCCGTACCGGTCGCGGAAGCGCTGGAAGCGGGGCGCGGCGCCGAGGACGCCGCCTTCGCCGGGCTGCGGCCCTCCACGCCCAAAGCGCTGACCGGCGCGTACAACCACGCGCTCCGCAAGCGCGGCGAGGCGTACCTGCTGCGGCTCGCGCCGGAGACGCGCCGCGCGGTGGAATGGCGGATGTTCGGCGGCTCCTACAAGGGCGTCACCGACTTCGTCACCAAGCACGTCTGGCCGCGCCCCGCCTTCCACGCGGTGCGCGCCTGCGCCGCGCTCGGCATCACGCCGAACCAGGTGACGGCGGCCAGCCTCGTGCTGGTGTTCGCGGCGCTGTGGTGGTTCTCGCAGGGCGCTTGGCTGCCGGGCCTACTCGCCGCCTGGGCCATGACGTTCCTCGACACGGTGGACGGCAAGCTGGCGCGGGTCACGCTGACCTCAACCAAGTTCGGCAACCTCTTCGACCACCTGATCGACCTGATCCACCCGCCCTTCTGGTGGCTCGCCTGGATCGTGGGCCTGGGGGCCGTGGGCATGCCGCTCGCGCACCCGGTGCTCGTGGGCGCGGTGATCTTCGGCGGCTACGTCCTGCAACGTTTGCAGGAAGGGCTGTTCATCATCCTGTTCAAGATGCAGATCCACATCTGGCGCCCGTTCGACAGCGCCTTCCGGCAGGTGATCGCCCGGCGCAACCCGAACTTGGTGATGCTCACCGCCGCCACCCTGCTCGGCCGCCCGGACCTCGGCATCCTCGCGGTCGCGGCCTGGACCGCCCTCGGCTGCGTCGAGCAGGCGGTGGTGACGGCGCAAGCGGCGCTCGCCCGCCGCCGGGGAGGACCGCTGCGCTCCTGGCTCGAAGGGTGACGCCGGCGCCGGCGCGAACGCCCGTGGAGCGCATCGGCATAATCCACAACCCGCTGAGCCGCGCCGGGCGCGACAACCGCGCCCGCTTCGGCGCTGCGGCCGCCGGCCTGCCCTTCGCCGAACCGGCTAGCCGCGACGCGCTGCGCGACGCGCTGCGCGGCTTCGCGGCGCGCGGCGTGGACCTCCTGGCGGTGCAGGGCGGCGACGGCACGCTGCGGGAGGTGCTGACCGCCCTGCCCGCCGCCTTCGGCGCCGCCCCGCCCGCGATCGCGGTGCTGGCGGCGGGCCGGACCAACCTCGCCGCCAAGGTGCTTGGCGGCGCCGGGACGGGCGAAGCGGCGCTCGCCCGCCTATCGGACGCGGCCGGCCGCGGCGCGCTGCGGCGCCGGATCGTGCCGGTGCTGGAGGTTTCCCGGCCGGGCACGGAGCAGGACGGCGGGCCGCTGCGCGGCCTGCTGTTCGGCGCCGCCGCTTTCGCCGAGGGCAAGCGGATCGCGGACGAACGGCTGCACGGGCGCGGCATCCGCGCCGGGCCGGCGGTGGCCCTCGCGCTCGCCTCGGTGGCGCTGCGCGCCGGCCTCGACCGCCGCCACCCGTTGCGCGCCGGCGTGCCGATGGCGGTCGCGCCCGACGGCCGGCCGCCGCGGGACGGTCGCCGCTTCCTGCTGCTCGCCACCACGCTGGACCGGCTGATGCTCGGCCTGCGGCCCTTCTGGGGCGACGGGCGCGGCGCGGTGCGGTGGCTCGACGTGGAGGCGCCGCCGCGCCGGCTGGCGGCGGCGCTCTGGGCGGGCGGCCGGGGGCGGCCGGCGCCGTGGATGGCGGCGGCGGGCTACCGCAGCGGCCGCGCGGAGCGGTTGGAGGTGGCCATGGACCGGCCTTTCGTGCTGGACGGCGAGGTGTTCGAGCCGGGGCCGGGCGGGGTGCTGCTCTCCGCCCCGGACCGCGTGGCGTTCGTCTCGCCGTGACGGCCCGCGACGGTTTGGAAGCGGCGGTCGCCGCCGGATTGGCCGTGCCCTCGCCGCCGGACGCGGCGACCGCGGCGGCCGAGGCGCTGGCGCGCGACATCGCGGCGCGGCACGGCGACGCCGTGGCCGCGGTGCTGTTTTACGGCGCGTGCCGCCGCGACGGCGACGCTTCCGGCCTGCTCGACCTCTACGTCCTGACCACGGGGCACTGCGCCTTCCACGGCCGCGCCGCGCCGGCGCTGCTCAACGCCGCGCTGCCGCCGAACGTGGTGCTCTGGCGTTGCGAAGGCCCGCACGGCCCGGTGCGGGCGAAGGTGGCGGTGCTGACGGAGGGCCAGTTCGAGCGGCGGATGCGGCCCGGCTCGCTCGACGCAACGCTGTGGGCGCGCTTCTGCCAACCCTCGACCTTGGTTCACGCCCGCGACGACGCGGCGCGGCGCCGGGTGGAACGGGCGGTGGCCCGGGCGGTGGAAACCGCCGTGCGGTGGGCGCTGCGGCTGGAACCGGGCGCGAGGACGCCGGCGGAGCACTGGCGCGGCCTCTTCGCCCGGACCTACGCCGCCGAACTCCGGGCCGAGCGCGGCGGCCGGCCGGAACGGCTGCTGTCCGCGGCGCCGGACTGGTACGACCGCGTGTTCCCGCTCGCCCTGGCGCGGATCGGCTCGCTGCCCCGCCGGCAGGGAGCTTGGGCGTCGCGGCGCGTCGTCGGCAAGGCGTTGAACGTGGCCCGGCTAGCCAAGGCCGCCTTCACCTTCGAAGGCGGGGCGGACTACCTGGCGTGGAAGGTGGAGCGCCATTCCGGCGTCGCGGTCCACCTGACCGACTGGCAGCGCCGCCACCCGCTGCTCGCGGCGCCGGCCGTGCTGTGGAGGCTGCGCCGGCGCGGCGCGGTGCGCTGAAGGCCGCTATTCCGCGGCCGCGACCGCGGCCGCCGCGGTGTCGTTGTCGCCGCGCGCGCCCAACGCCGCCCCGACCCGGCCGATGGCGGCCACGGCGAAGGCGAGCTGCTCCGCCGTGAGCGCGGCGCTGACGCTCATCCGCAGCAGCGGCTTGCCGCCCGGCGTCGCGGTCCCGACCGCGAGGTTCGTGTAGACGCCTTCCGCCAGCAGCAGGTTCCAGAAGCGAATCGCCGTCTCCCGGTCCGGCATCCGCAAGGAAACGATCGGTCCCGGACCGGCGCCCAGCGCGAAGCCCGCGGCGGCGAGGCCCGCGTGCAGCGCGCGGCCGTTCTCCGCGAGCCGCGCCCGCAGCTCCGGCCGCGCGTCCATCGCGTCAATGCCGCGCGCCACCGAAGCCACCACGGAAGGCGGCAACGAGGCGGTGAACATGTAGGGGCGCGAGGCGATCCGCAGCACGTCGAAGTCGGGCAGGTCGGACGCGCAGAAGCCGCCGACGGCGCCCAGGCTCTTGCTGAAGGTGCCGACGACGAAGTCCACCTCCGCCTCCACGCCCTCCGCTTCGGCGAGGCCGCGGCCCTCCGCGCCCAGCACGCCGAGCGAGTGCGCCTCGTCCACCAGCAGCCAAGCGCCCGCCTCGCGCTTCACCGCCGCGATCTCCCGCAAAGGCGCGGTGTCGCCCAGCATGCTGTAGATGCCCTCGACGACGACCAGCTTGTCGCCCGGCTGGCTCGACAGCACGCGCAGGCGGCGGCGGAGGTCGTCGGGGTCGTTGTGGCGGAAGCGCGTCACCTGCGCGCCGGCGAGGCGCGCGCCGTCGTAGATGCTGGCGTGGCTGTCGGCGTCCAGCAGCAGGTGGTCCCCGCGCCCAGCCAAGCCGGCGAGGGTGCCGAGGTTGGCCTGGTAGCCGGTGGAGAACACCATCGCGCCCCGTCGGCGGAGGAAGCGCGCGAGGCGCTTCTCCAGCGCTTCGTGCCCGCCGTAGGAGCCGTTGGCGATGCGCGAGCCGGTCGTGCCGGTACCCTCGGCTTCCGTCGCGGCGACGGCGGCGGCGACGCAATCGCGGTCGAAGGTCAGGCCGAGGTAGTTGTTGGTGCCGAGCAGCAGGACGCGCCGCCCGTCCAGCGTCGCCTCCGTGGCCGACAGGACGGTGTCGAACGCCACCCCGAAGGGGTCGCGCCCGGCGGCGGACACGGCGGCGTGGTCCTCGCGCAGGGCGCGGTACTTGGCCAGCATCCGGTGTCAGCCGCCGGCGGCGCCGCTGCCCGCGCGCGACAAGAGGCGCACGAGGTCGCCGACCGTCTCGATCTCCGCGAGGCGGTCCATGGGGATCACGGTGTCGAAGCGCTCTTCCAGCAGCATGACGAGGTCCATCACCGCGACGGAGTCGAGGTTGAGGTCGTGGAGGATGTGGGTCCCCATCGTAACCGGCCCCGGAACCTTGGCAACCGACCCGAGCGCCTCGACCACCTGCCGCAGAGTTTTCTGCTCATCCGCCATGCCGAACCTCCGTCCCGCGGGACATAAGCCCGGCCCGGGCGCGCAGCCAACGCCTCGCCGCCCATGCCTGCCATGCGAATTGGAGCGAGGCCGAGAACACGGCCGCGATGCCGGCGCCTTCGAGGCCGAAGAAGCGCAACCCGACCAGCGCCGCGGGCACATGGGCCAAGGTCGCCACGCCGCGGATGCGGAGCGCCTTGCCGTGCCGCCGCACCGAAACGAGCAGCGGCTCCAACGCGAACCCGGCGAAGTTGATGGAGGCGGCGCAGGCGAGCAGGAGCATGACGCCCCAGGCCGGCGCGGCCGCCTCGCCGCCGACCAAGCGCAGCAGCGGCCCGCCCAGCAGCGCCAGCGCCGCGAGTACCGCCACCGCGCCCGCGGCCGAGTACGCGAAGCCGCGGCGGAGCACCGCGCGGAGCCCGGCTTGATCGCCGGCCGCCGCCAAACGCGCCAACTCCGGGTACAGCGCGGGCGTCAGGAAGCGGCTCGGCTTCAACGCGGCTTCGCCGACCTGCCGCGCCAGCACGAACAGCGCCGCCTGCCCCGGCCCGAGCAGGGAACCGACGCAGAGGGTGGCGACGTGGCCCGAGCCGAGCGAGAGCGTGGTCATGAGGTTGGTGGACCACACGAAGCCCCAGATGCCCGGGTGCGCCTCGGCGGCGCGCACCCGCCGCCGCCGGGGCGCGCTTTCCTCCCGCGGGAGCAGGCCGCGCTTCCGCAGCTCCGCCAAGGCGGCGACAACCAGCGCCAGCCCGCCGATCGCGGCCGAGGCGTACCAAGCGCCGAGGAACGCGGGCAGGCCGCCGCCGAGCAGCGCGGCGAGCGCCACGCCGGCCAGGCGCGCCGCGGCGCCGAGCGCATCGCTCCGCGCGATGAGGTCGAAGCGGTCGAACAAGCGCAGCAGGCCGTTCGGCGTCGCCATCACCATGAACACCGTGGCGGTGGCGTAGAGCGCCGCGAGGGGCGCGACGCCCGCCGGGACGCCGAAGGCAGGGCCGAGGAGGAAGGCGGCGCCGGCGCAGATGGCACAGGCGGCGAGGGCGCCCGCCGCGTCGAGCCCGGCGGTGAAGCGCAGCAGCGCATGGAACTCGGCCCGCCGCCCCGGTTCCAACGACTCCACGCCGTAGCGCACCACCGCTTGCCAGGACTGGAATTTGACGAGGGTGGAGGCGGCCTGGGCAAAGGCGTGGACCAGCACCAGCACGCCCATGCCCTCTATGCCCAGGGCTCGGATGGCGATCGCGGTGGAGCCGAGGTTGATGAGCGCGGTGGCGGCCTTGCCGCCCAGGATCACGCCCGCGTTGCGCAGGATGCGACGGAAGATCCCGCCTGGTCCCGTCGCCGCCCCGGCCGCCGCCGCTCCCGCAGCGGCGCTCATGCCGCCGCGCTCCGCAACCGCTCCAGTATGCGGGCCGCGCGGACGTTCCAGGTGTACTCGGACAGCAGGGCCGCCCGCGCCCGCGCGCCCAGCGCCGCCGCCCGCTCCGGGTCGCGCAGCAACGCGCGGGCCGCCGCGGCCCAGGTTCCCGGCTGGTCCGGAGGGAGCAGCAAGGCGGTGTCGCCGTCACGCAGGATCTCGCGCAAGGCCGGGATGTCGGAGGCGAGGATCGGCTTGCCCGCGGCCATGTACTCGAACACCTTGAGCGGCGACATCCACCGCCCGATCTCGCGGCCGGCGGCGGAGGACACGCGCGGGGCGGGCGGCGCGAGCAGCAGGTCGAAGCGCGCGAGCGATCCAGCGACCTCGGCGTGCGGCACGAAGCCGTGCAGGTGCAGGTTGGCGAGGCCGGCGCTGCGCCCGCGCCAGTGGGCGAGGTCGCGCTCCGTGCCGCCCACGGCGTGCAGGTCGCATTCCGGCAGCAGTTCGGCCAAGGCCGCCACCATCTCCATCCCCTTGCCGGGGTAGAGGTGCCCGACGTAGCCGAGTTGCGGCGCGCCGCTCCGGCCAGGCCGAGGGGCAGCGGGCGGCGGCGGGCCGGCGTCCGCTACCGGGTCGGCCCCGTCGTGCGCCACCAGCGTCCCCCGTCCCGCGAGCTCGGGGAAGCGCGCGCCGTAATCGTCGGCCAGGGCGCGCGAGATGGCGACCAAGAGGGAGAAGCGCGGGCGGCGGAACAACCACGCCTCCGCCCAACGCCGCACCCGGCGCTTCGGAAAGGCGTGCGCCTCGTAGGCCAAGGGGGGCGCCCCGCGGCCGAGGACGGCGGCGCAGGCCGCCAGCGCGTAGGGGTGACGGCCGTAGAGCAGGTCCGGCGCCGGCCGTCGCGCCACCTCCCGCGCCACCTCGGCCGGGTACAGGAGGTTCTTCGCCAAGCGCAGGCCGGGCGGCGCGCGCAGGACCAGATCGAAGCGGCGGTCCAGGCCGTAGGCGCCGAACACCGCCGCGGCGTCGGCTTGCCGGCCGCGCGCGTAGAGCGTCACCTCGTGCCCGGCGGCGGCGAAGGACCGGCACATCTTCAGGATGTTCACGGCGCTGGCGACGCGGGACGGCAGGGCGGTGCCCGCCACGTAGGCGATTCTCATGGCCCGGCCCGCGGCCGGGCGGGGCGTCGTCGCGCCGCGTCGGGGGCGAGTGGCTTCACGGGCCGGGCACTAGCCCCGGAACCCGGCGACTGCAACCGAGGCGGCGCGAAGAGCCGAGGCTTCCGCACCGCGCGGGCGGAGGGTACATGGCGCCCGCCCCCGGCGGTGTGCCCTCCCGAACGACATGCTCCACGCCCCCTCCGCGCTGTTCCCGCCCGACGCGCCGGCCACCGCCCCCTATGCCCGCGGGACGCCGCCGCGGCCGCGCGTCTGGGCGCTGCTCGGCCCCCGCACCGGCGACAACAACCAAGTGCTGGCCCTGGCGGAAGCGCTGGGCGGCGTCGTCGAAACGAAGCCGTTGCGGTACTGGCCGCCGCGGCGGCTGACGCCGACGAACCGGTTCGGGGGAGCCGGCGTCGCCACGCTCCGGCCGGAGTCGCGTGCGCTCTTGGTCCCACCCTGGCCGGACTTGGTGATCGGGGTCGGGTGGCGCTCCGTAGCGGCGGCGCGCTGGGTCAAGGCCCGCTCCGGCGGCCGAGCCCGGGCCGTGTGGATCGGCCGCCCGCGCTGCCACCCGGCACGCCTCGACTTGGTGGTGACGACGCCCCAGTACGGCGTCCCGCCGGGCCCGGCCGTGCTGGAGAATCCGCTTTGCGTCACCCGCCAGACGCCGGAAAGGCTGGCGGAGGCCGCGCGGGCCTGGGCAGGGCGCCTGCGCGGCTTTCCCGAACCCCGGTTGGTCTTGCTGCTCGGCGGCGATTCCTGGCCCCACGAGCTGCGCGCGGAGGACGCCCGCGCCGCTTGCGCTGCGCTGGCGGCGCGGGCGGCGGCGCGCGGCGGCGGCGTGCTCGCGGTCGGCGGCCGGCGCACCTCGCCGGCGGTGCTGGAAGCGGTGCGCGCGGCGCTCGGCGCGGCGCCCGTGCCGGCGGCGTTGCTGGGTGGCGAAGGCGCGGAGAACCCCTACGCCGCCCTGCTCGCCTCCGCTGCGGAGATCGCGGTGACGGCCGACAGCGCGGCCATGGTCTCGGATGCGGTCGCCGCCGGCAAACCGGTGGGACTGGTCCCCGTCCAGCCCGCGCGGTTCGCCGGCGCTTGGCTGCGGCTGGTGCGCGGGATGCGCCGCGCGGCGGAAGGCGAGGAGGGTTCGAACGCGCCGGTGCGCCTCCTGGGCCGGTTCTGGGGAACGCTGGTGCGCCGCGGTTTGGCCGGGTGGCCGCGCGACCTGTGGTTCTTCTGGCGCGCGTTGGAACGCCGCGGCCTAGTCGGCACGGTGGGCGAGCCCGCGCGTGGCGAGCCGCCCGCGGTGGCCGACCTCGCGGCGGCTCGGGTCAGGCGGCTGCTGCCGGTCGCGGAGCCGCCGGCGCCGGCCGGAACCGGCCACGGTGGCGCTCCGCCAGCGCCAGCGCGTCCGGGCGGATGTGGCGCTGCTTGATGCCGTCCTCCACCTCGGCCCGCGTCACCTCCCCGAGGTCGAGGCACTCGGCCAGCAGGGCGAAGAAGTACGCTTCCTGGTTCGGGTCGGGGTGGGGCTTGTAGCGCGCCCGCGCGGTCCAGAAGCGCAGCACGGGGCGGACCAGCGCGGCCGGGATCGGCCCGAAGCCGCGCTCGCGCAGGGTGAAGTCCACCGGCAGGCCGGTCTTCCACGGCTGGGTGCGGCGCTTGGTGGTGTGGAGCAGCCGCGTTTCCGGAGTGAGCCGGTCGAAGTCGTTCCACTCGGGTTCCAGGAGGCCGATCGTTTCGCGCGGCTCGGTCTTCAGCTCGATCCAGTCCACATAATCCAGGCGGCCGGCGAACAGGTCCTCCAGCCGGTCCTCGAAGCGCCAATGCGGCAGCTTGGCGCAGTCGAGCAGCATGACGCTGCTGGCGAGGTAGTCCGGGGCGCCGTTGTGGCCGGGCCGGGCGCGGCACCAGATCGCCTTGCCCTGCCGGTCGCGGTTGAACAGCTCGCCGGCGTCGCCGACGGCGAACACGTCGGGGTCCACAACCAGCGCCGCGCCGCGGTGGCCCATGGCATCGGGCACGGCGAAGCGCAGGGGTGTGAAGGATTGCAGGTCGCCCATCCGCCAAACCCGGCTGTGCCCGGCGCGGAGGAAAGTCCGGCCTTCGGCGGCGCGCAGCGGGGCGCACCGCTCGGCTTCGATCAGCCGCACGTCGAAGGCGCCGGGGTCGCTGGCGTTGCGGCGGAAGGAGCGCGCGGACACCAGCGCGCCCAGGCGCTGCTTCGCGTTGGTGTGGACGAACACCACAGGACGCCCGGCGGCGGCCGTCCCGGCGGGCGTGTTCTCCGTGCTCATGGCGGGGCTGTCCCCCTGTTGGGGCGCTGGCCGGGGCCGGCGCGGGGTGCGAAGTTTCACCGGGCTACTACAGCGTCCCGGAGCAGGAGAAAATGAGCAGCCATGTCCCACCCCGCTTTCCGGCACGGCGCGGCCCTGCTGCTTTGCGCACTGCCGCTCCTCGGCTGCGGCGGCGCAACGGGCGGCGCCGGCGGGGGCAAGGGGCTGTCCGCCGCGTCCTCCGCCGACCGCGCGCGCTTCGAGGGCCGGTACGAAGGGCGGCGCTTTCCGCCAGAGTCCGCCGGGCCCAACGCCTGCCGCGGCCAAGCCAGGGCGGTGCGGTTCGAGGTCGAGAACGGCATCATCGAGATGCGATCGGCCCGGCCCGCCCGGAACAAGCGCAAGGCGGACCTGTGGGGCGCCGTGGCGGCCGACGGGCAGGTCACGATGCGGCCGACGAGCGGGAAGCGGATGGTGGTCGGGCGCATCGAGGGCGGCCGGCTGACGGCGACGGACACCCAGGAAAGCCAGGCGCTCGCCCAGACGGTCCTCCAGGGCGGCCGGGTCCCTTGCCAATACCGCTACGAAGCGAGCCGCATCGGCGGCGCCGCGTCAGCCTCCTCCGACCGGGGCGGAAGCGCCGCCGGCGTCGGCGCGCCACCAGGCGAGCGTTTCCCGCAGCCCTGATTCCAGGTCGATGCGCGGCGCCCACACGTCCGGGGGCGGCTGCCGCTCGGGCGCCGAACCCCAGTTCCGGTGCAGGAACTCCCGTGCCTTGCCGCGGCCGAAGAGGGAGGCGCGGCCCGTCGCCGCCGCCCAGGCATCGGCCGCGGCGCCGGCCGCGAGCAGCGCCGCGTCGGGCACCGGGAGGAAGCGCGGCGGCCGCTCGTGCCCCGCCAAGCCGGCGACCAGCCGCAGGATGTCCCGCCAGGCGTGGCCCTCGTGGCGTCCGTCCGTGATCTCGAACCGCGCCCCGAACGGGGCGCCTTCGCGGCACAGGGCCGCGACCGCGGCCGCGGCGTCCGCGGCGTGGACCATGGCGAGGCGCGGCTCCGGCGCGCGCGGAACGGGCACGACCGGCGCGCGCGCCAGGCGCAGCAGCGCCAGCCCTTCCCGGTCCCCCGGCCCGTAGATGACCGGGGGACGGAGCACGACCCAGGGCACGCGCCCGCCGAGCGCTGAAACCGCGGCTTCCTCGCCGGCCCGCTTGCTCGCGGCGTAGGGCGAGAGGCGCGGTTCCCGCGCCGCCTGCGAGGACACGAGGACGAGCCGCGCCCCGCGCGCCACCCCCGCCCCGGCCGCCGCGGCCAGCCGCGCGCCGCCGTCGCGGTTGACGGCCATGAAGTCCGACGCCCGCAGCGCCTTGGTGAGGCCGGCGACATGGACCACCGCCCGCGCGCCCTCCACCAACCGCCGCAAGGCGGCCGGGTCGTCGAGGTCGCCGGGCACGACTTCGGCCTCGGCCGGCGGCGCGGGGGAAGCGTCGGGGCGCCGCGCCAGCAGCCGCAGCCGCCACCCGCCCCGCGCCAGCGCCTGGACGACGTGGCGGCCGAGGAAGCCGGTCCCGCCCGTCACGGCGGCCAGCGGCGGACCGCCGCCACCGCTCATTGCGATGGCGGACGGGCCGTCACCGCGCCGCGGCGACGACGAAGGGGCCGTATTCGCCTTTCAGGTACCGCGCGCGCGCCAGGACGCGGCTGAGCTTGCCGGACGAGGTATGCGGCAGGCTCCCGGGCGGCACCAGCACGACCCGGCCGTCCAGCCCGTGCTTGGCGCGGAGCGTCCCCGCCACCTCCGCGGCAAGCGCCTCGCGCGCTTTCGGCTCGGGGGCGCCGCGCGTTTCCACCAGCAGCACTACGGTCTCGCCCTCCTCCTCCTCCACCGAGAAGGCGGCGACGTCGCCGCTGCGCAGCGCGGCCACGGACTGCTCCACGGACCATTCCAGGTCCTGCGGCCAGATGTTGCGGCCGTTGACGATGATGAGGTCCTTCGCACGCCCCGTGACCACGACCTCGTCCCCGAGCCGGTATCCGAGATCGCCGGTGTCGAGCCAGCCGTCCGGCGACATCACCGCCGCCGTCTCGGCCGGGCGGCCGTCGTAGCCCCGCATCAACCCCGGCCCGCGCACGAGGATGCGCCCCACGCGCCGCTCCGGGAGGGGGGAGCCGGCCGCGTCGCCGATCTCCAACTCGGTGGCCGGCAAGGGCGGGCCGCACAGCACGAAGGAACGGACGCGGCGGCTGCCGGTCGCGGGTGGCGCGGCGACGCCTTCGCGCTCCAACCGATCAAGGTCCACGGTGTCGGCGCGCACGCCCGAGCCGAGCGGGGCGAAGCTGATGGCCAGCGTCGCTTCCGCCATGCCGTAGCTCGGCACGAAGCTTCCGGCCCGGAAGCCGTCGGGCGCGAAGGTTTCGGCGAAGCGCGACAGGACGGCGGGGCGGATCATGTCGCCGCCTATGCCGGCGGCCCGCCAACCCGAAAGGTCGAGCGGCCCGGCGGCCGTGGCGGCGTTGCGCCCGCGCCGGACGCACAGTTCGTAGCCGAAGCTCGGGCTGTAGGAGAGCGTGCCGCGGTTGGCCGAGATGAGCCGCAGCCACAGGTGCGGCCGCCGGGCGAATTCCTGCGAAGGCAGGAGGTCCACCGTGACCTGGCCCGCGAGCGGCGCCAGCAGGAAGCCGACCAGCCCCATGTCGTGGTAGAGCGGCAGCCAGGACACCGCGCGGTCGTCCGGGCGCACCCGAAGCCCATGCCGCAGGATGCCCTCGACGTTGCTCATCAGCGCCCGCTGCCGAACCGCGACGCCGGTGGGGAAGCGCGTGCTGCCCGACGAGAACTGAAGGTACGCGATCTCCTCCGGCCGCGAGGGCGACAGCGGGGCGTCCTCCTCCTCCGGCGCTTCCGGTGGCAGGTCGGCGACCGCGCCGAACGCCTTCAGCCCGGCCTCGCGGGCGGACGGCGCGAGCCAGTCCACCAGCGGCCCCGGCACGAACAGGGCGGCGGCGCGCGCCGCCGCGACCAGCCGGCGGAGGTGCTCGACGTAGGCGTCCTTGCCCCCGAAAGCCGGCGGCAAGGGCAGGAGCGCCGGGACGAGGCCGGCGTACTGGCAGGCGAAGAACGCGGCCACCACGTCCGGGTGCGTTTCGGCGACGATGCAGACGCGTTCGCCGCGGACAAGGCCCGCGCGCAGCAGCCGGCGGGCCAGCGAGAGCGCCCGCGAGCGCAAAGAGCGGTACGGCAGGGCGGCCGCGAGCCGGCCCTTGCCGTCGTGGAAGTTCAGCCCCGTCGCGCCGTCGGCGGCGTAGTCGAGCGCGTCGGGAAGGGTGGCGAAGACGCCGAAGCGCCGCGGCAACCCCGCTTCCGTGGGGGTCGGGCCGAGCGGGACGTTGAGCATCAAACGCCGCCCACGGCCTCGGCGAATGGCGGGGGAGCCACCGGATCGGGGGCGCCCCAGGCGCGAACGACGGCTTCGGCGCGGGCGACGTCGGACGGGTAGTCGATCTCGCCCCACGCGAGCCCCTCGATGGACGCCACGCGCACGTCGCCGGTGGGCGCCAGGGCGTCCACGACGGAAAGGTACCAGCGCCGTGTCCCGTCCGGCCGGCGCAGCACGGCTTCGACCCCGTCCGCGAACAACGCGCCGCCACGCCCCCGGAACAGCAGGAGGCCGATCGACTCGGCGTCCGTCTCGTCGGGGCGGAGCGTCTTGCCGATCGCCCGCAAGCGCGTCCCCTCCACCCGCACCTTCATGTCGTCGGTGTCGTAAGCGGGCTTGCGGTCAACCGTGACGGTGATCGGGGCGTCCGGCGCGCCGAGCGCGCGGCGGAGGACGGCGGGCTCGAACACCGTGTCGCCGTTCAGCAGAACCGCGTCGGTCCCGCGCAGCAAATCGCGCGCGAGGAAGCAACTCCCGATGTTGTCTGACACCGCAAAGAACGGGTTGAAGAGGGTCGCCACCCCCTCGCCTGCCGTCCCCAAGCGGCGCAGTTCGCGCTCAACTGCGTCGGCGCCGAAGCCGGTCACGACCGTGACGTCGGTCACGCCGTTCGCCGCGAGCGCGCGCAGTTGCCATTCCAGCACCGTCCTGCCGGCGATGCGCAGCAGGCATTTCGGCGCGAACTCGGTCAACGGAAGCAAGCGCCGGCCTTGGCCGGCGCACAAGATCACTGCGCGCAGCGTCCGATCTCCCCCTTAATTCAGCCGAGTTTAGGCCGGCGTAACCTCGACGTCATGATCGGGAGTGTCACAGAATATTCCAGACGCGCAGCGCCGGAAACTTACGATGCCAGGACGGTTACCCCCAGCGCAAACTTCCATGACATAGAAGCGCTCGGAATCAACCACCATTGGTTGTGTTGGCCGGGAACAGGCCTTGGTACTCCCGGTTGGTTCCGCCTCTCCGGTCCCCCTGCGATCGGGACCAAGCGCCGATGGGGCCGTGAGTCAATCCGCGACCCTCCCCCCCCCGCCTGTAGGACCGGGCACCCGGGCGTGCCCAACGCTGCCGAAGGCGCTCGGGTCGTGCTGGACGACCCGAGATTTCGTTACGCGGCCGCGGCCGTCGAAAAGGCCGCGCGACGGATGAACTCGGCGGCGCGCTCCGCGACCATGATGACCGCCGGCTGGATGTTGGACGACGGCACCAGCGGCATCACCGAAGCGTCCGCCACGCGCAGCCCGCGCACGCCGGCCACGCGCAGTTCGGGGTCCACCACGGCGCCGGCATCCGTGCCCATGCGGCAGGTGCCGCACGGGTGGTACACGGTGGTGCCGGTGCGGCGGATGTGTTCCAGCAGCGCTTCGTCGTCGTCGGCGCCCGGCGGCGGCAACGTCTCCGCCTCCACCAGGTCCGAGAAGGGCGGCGCGCGGCCGATCCGCCGCCCCAGCCGCGCCGCCTCCACCATGACGCGCCGGTCGCCTGGGGCTTCCAGGTAGTTCGCGCGGATCACCGGCTTGTCGTCGGGATCGGGGCTGCGCAGCGCCAGCGTGCCCCGGCTGTCCGGGCGGCACTGCCCGAAGTTGATCATCATGCCGGGATGCGGTTGCAGGACGTAGCCGGCGGTGGAGAGGCTGAAGTTGATGAACTGGAACTGCGCCTCGGCCTCCTCGGCGCCGGGCGTCACGCGGGCGAACAGCGTCGCCTCCGTCGCGCCGACCGCCAACGGCCCGTTCCGCCGCAGCGCGTAGCCGAGCGCCGTCCGGACCAGCCGCAGGCGGCTCCCCATGATCTCGTTCAGCGTGCCGGCTGGTTTGGTGCGGAAGGACAGGCGGGCGATGAGGTGGTCTTGCAGGTTCTTGCCGACGCCGGGCAGGTGCGCCGCCACCGGGATGCCAAGCGCCGCCAGATCCTCACCGTCGCCCATGCCGGAGAGCAGCAGCAGCTTGGGGGTGGCGACGGCACCCGCGCAGAGCACGACCTCCCGCCCCGCCCGGAACACCTGGCCTTCCCCGGCGCCGTCCCGACGCGCAAGGACGCCGGCCGCGCGGCCGTCCTCGACGAGCACCCGGTCCGCGCGGACGCCGGTGAGCACGCGCAGGTTGGAGCGGCGCCGCGCGGCGCGGAGGTAGGCGCGAGCGGTGCTCACGCGCCGGCCGCCGCGGACGTTCATCTGGATGGGCGACACGCCCTCGATCGGGCCGCCGTCGTTGATGTCGCGGTGCGGCGGGAAGCCGAGCGCCCGGCAGGACGCGACGAAGGCCGCCGCGCCTTGCGACAGCCGCGTGACCTGCCCCACCGGCAGCGGACCGCCCTTGCCGCGCGTGTCGCCGGCCGGGCCGTCCCAATCCTCCATGCGGCGGAAGGCCGGCAGCACGTCCTCGTAGGACCAGCCCCGCGCCCCGGCCTGCGCCCACCGGTCGTAGTCCCGCGGCGAGCCGCGCAGGAACACCAGGCCGTTCACCGAGCCGGACCCGCCCAGCACCCGGCCGCGCGGCCAAGCGACGGCGCGGTCGGCCAGCTCAGGCTCGGGCTCGGTGGCGAACTTCCAGTCGTAGCGTCCGCTGGCGAAGAGCCGCGCGTAGCCGGCGGGGACGTGTATCCACACGTCCCGGTCCTCCGGCCCGGCTTCGAGCAGGGTGACGCGGACCGTGGGGTCCTCGGACAAGCGCGCGGCGACCACGCAGCCGGCGGAGCCGCCGCCGACCACGAGGTAATCCGGGATGTCGTCCGGCGCTCCGGCGTCCATGGCCGTGTTCTCCCCCGCGCGCCGGCCGTGTCAACCGGGGCGGCGGTTGGATGGAGCGGACGCGCCGCCTTCGCCCCAGGAACTCGCGGATGAGCGCTGGAGGATCGGCGCGCCCTCCCCGCGGCGCGGCGTCCTCCTTTTCAGGCGTGCTCGACTTCGCGGGTCCGCATGGCGGAGGCCGGCAAGGGCTTCGGAATCAAGCAGTCCGGCAGGGGGCGGACGCCGCCAGCGGGGCTCGGCGGCGGCACGTCCGGCGCGCGGTCGCGCTCAAGCAAGCCGCCGCCGCGCCGGCCGTCGTCGCGGCGCAGCGCCCACAATTCCCTCGCCGCGAGCAGCAACGGCGCGCCGAACGTCAGCGCGCCGCTGAGCAGGACGAACGTCTCTGGGCTCATCCCTCCGCCTCCCTGGTTCGCCGCAGCGTGGCACGGGGGCCGGGCGCCGCCAATGCTGTTCGGCGCCCGCGCCGCGGCGCAGGATGCGCGCGACGGCCCGGCGGCCGGACGGGGACGCGGCGGATGGAGTGGATCGAGATCGGCGGCGTCGGCTTCCGCTACGAGCTGGCCGGATCGGGCGACGGCACGCTGGTCCTCGTCCACGAGATGGGCGGCACGCTCGAAAGCTGGGACTTCGTCATCCCGCTGCTCCGGGGCGGACGCGCGGTGCTGCGCTTCGACATGCGCGGGGCGGGCCAGTCCACCAAGCTGCGCGGCACGGCGCCCTTCGACGCCATGGCGGACGACATCGCCGCCCTGCTCGACGCCACGGGCCGGGGCGGCGGACCGGCGACGGTGGTGGGCTGCGCGGTGGGCGGGGCGGTGGCCCTGCACTTCGCGGCCCGGCACCCACGCCGCGCCCAGGCGCTGGTCGCGTTGGGGCCGGCGACCGGCATCCCGGAGGACCGGCGGGCCGCGACCCTCGCGCAAGCGGATCGCGTGGAGCGCGAGGGCATGGCCGCGGTGGCGGACGAGGCCCTGGCGCGCTCCTACCCCGAGGCGCTGCGCGGCGACGTGGCGCGGTTCCGCCGGTTCCGGGCGCGCTGGCTGGCGAACGACCCGGGCAGCTACGCGGCGACCGCGCGCATGCTGGCGGGGCTGGAGATGGAAGCGGAGATCGCGGCGCTGCGGCTTCCTTGCCTTTTCCTCGCCGGCACTTTCGATCCGCTGCGGCCGCCCGCGGCGGTGGAGCCGGTCGCGCGCAGCATCCCGGGCGCCCGCTTCGAGGCCATCGAGAGCGGCCACTTCTCGGCCACGCAAACTCCGGAAGTTGTCGCCGCGCGGCTCGACGCGTTCCTCGCGGTGACCGGCGGCTGATGCGGGGATGCGGCGCCTCACGGGCGATCCGCGACGTCCCGCCACTCCAGCACGCGCCCCGGCATCCCCGGCACGGCGGTTCCCAGGTCGAGCACGGCGGCCATCCGCGCCGTCACCGCGCCGTAGCGGGCCTCCGCCGTGATGCGCCAGACGATTCGGCGGCCGGCGCCACCGCTCCCCTGAGCCTGGGGCGTGCGGAGGCCCGGCCGGGGCGGTGGCGCGGCCGGGTCGTCCGGGCGGGACAGCAGCGCCCGCAGCGCCGGCGGCGCGGCTTCCGGCGCCGGCGCGGCCCGGCCGGTGTGCGTGGTGGCGACGCCGCGCACGGCTTCCGCCAAGCCGGGCTTGCCACCGAACGCGGCGTCCAGGTCCGCGACCGCGTGGAGGCGGCGGCGCCCGCCGCCGGGGTCGCTGGCTTCCCGCCACGCGACCAGCCCGGCCCCGGCGGCCTCGGCATCGGGTGCGGGCACGCCCGCCATCCGGAACGCCGCCGCCAGCAACGGTTCCGGCGCCGCGTTCAGGTCGAGGCGGCCGTCCTCGTCTGCCGCCTGCACCGACACCGCCGCCCCGCCGAGCGGGAGCTCGAAGGCGGCCACCGGCGGCCTCTGGTCCCGCGGCTGCGAAGCGAGACGGTGCGCCGCCGCCCAGAGCCCGCCTTCCGCCGCGGCGCGGGCGCGGGCGAGATCGGCCTCGACCTGGGCGCCGCCGGCCCCGACGGCCGCGAGGCGCACCGCGGCGATGCCGGCGACGCCGAGGAGCAGCGCGACCCAGAGGGCGACGACGAGCGCGGAGCCTTTCGCGCGCGGTCCCGGCGCGTCAGGGCGGCGGGGCATAGGGGCGGCGCGGCGGTCCCTCCACCCGGCGGAACGGGGGCGGCGCGTCCTCGCGCGGGCGCATGCTGTGCATCCGCAGCCGCAGCTCCTCCGTCACGCGCCGCATGTCCTCGGCGGTCTGCACCACGCGGGGGGTCAGCAGGACCAGCAGCTCGGTGCGCCGCCGGGCGCGGGAGGCGACGCCCATCAGCTCCCGCAGCACCGGCACGTCCTGGACGAAGGGGATGCCGGTGCGGTTGCGCGTCTCGCCTTCGCGGATCAGGCCGCCCAGCGCCACCGTTTCGCCGTTCGGCACCGAGACCATGCTGCGCAACCGGCGCTGCTGGATGGTCGGGCTGTCGATGCCGCTGGTGGTGGTGCGCACGGCGTCCGAGACGTCCTGGTCCACCTCCAGCAGCACGTTGCCGGCGGCGTTGACCCGAGGCGTCACGTCGAGCGAGACGCCGGTGTCGCGGAGCTGCACCGAGTTGACGATGCGCGTGTCGGTGATGCCGCCGCCGATGGCCTGTTGCGTGACGATGGGCACCGAGTCGCCCACCCGCAGCCGCGCCGTCTGGTTGGACAGCACCATCACCTGCGGCGAGGAGATCACCCGGACGTTCGTGATGTTGGCCAACGCCCGCAGCACCACCCGCGCGTCGGCGTTGCCGGAATAGAGCAGGTTGAAGCCCGGGAAGACCGGCGCCGGCGCGCCGGTGAGGCCCGCGGAGTTGCTGAACTCGAACACGCCGGAGCGGAAGAACCAGGACAGGCCGTACTCGAGGTCGTCGTTCAGCGTGACCTCGGCGATCACGGCGTCGATGGCGACCTGGTTGGGCGGGCGGTCGAGCACGAGGATGGCGCGCTCCACCAGGCGCCAATCCGTTTGGCTGGCATAGACGATGAGGGCGTTCTGCGCCTCGTCCGCGACGACCCGGATGGGCGCGGGCGGCAAACCGTTGCCCTCCGCGCCGCCGTTGGGGTAGCCGCCGCCGTTCCCTAAGCCCGGCGGGAGGCCGGGTGCGCCCTCCGGCACGACCGGGATGAGGCCCGCTCCCGGCGGCGCGGCGCCCGGCGGCACGACGCCGGCCGGCAGCGGCGCCCCGCCGGGCGTGGTCAAGACCGCGCCGCCCGCCACCATGCCCGGCGGCGGCGCCGACACGCCTTGCGCGGCGGCCACGACCCCGCCGGCCGCGACCGCCCCGGGCATCCCGGGGGCCAGCAGCGGGACGGCGCCCCCTGCCCGGCCGCCGCCTTGCAGCAGTTGCCGCAGCGTGTTCGCCAGGTCCGTCGCGCGCACGTACTGCACGCGATGCACGAAGAGCTGCGGCGCGCCGCCCTGGCCGCCGGTGTCCAACTGCCGCGCCCAGCGCTGGGCGCGGGCGAGCTGCTGCGGCTGCGCCGCCACGAGCAGGACCGCGTTCATGCGTCCGATCGGCATGGCGCGCAGCGCGCCGGCGCCCTCCGCGTTGAAGGCCGCAGCGATCTCCTGCGCCACCTGCGCGGCCGGGGCGTTCTCCAGCGGCACCAGCGCCAGGGACTGGCCGCGCAGCCAGTCCACGTCGAAGCTCTCGGCCGCGTCGATCAAGGTCGCGATCTGAGCGCCGGAGCCGGCCACCAGCAGCACGTTGCGCGCCTCGTCCGCGACCACGGCGCCGCCGCGCGGCACCAGCGGCTGGAGCACGCGTTGCAACTCGGCGGCCTTGGCGTTGGCGAGCGGCAGGGCGACGATGGCGAAGCCCGGCGCGGGCCGGGCGCCCGCCGCGCGCAGCCCGACGGGCGGGCCGGCCTTCAGCGCCTCGTCGAGCGGCACCACGCGGTAGCCCCCGCCGCCCGCCACCAGCGCCGCGCCGTTCACCTCCAGCGCCGATTCCAGCAGGGACAGCGCCGCTTCCTGCCGCACCGGGCGTTGCGTCTGCAACGTGACCGTGCCGGACACGCGCGGGTCGAGCGTGTAGTCGAGCCGCAGCAGGTCGCCGAGCACGGCCTGCACCACCTGCGGCACCGGCGCGTCCACGAAGTTGAGCGTCACCGTCCCGCCGCCCGCCGCCGC
>NZ_BAAAFZ010000096.1:0-31403 GCF_039523795.1 Craurococcus roseus
CGGGGGGCCGCCCGCCGCCAGGCGCCGCCGCACGGCGCCGGCCACGACTCGCGCGTGGCGCAGCGCCCCGGCGGGGTCGCCGCAGTGCGCGTGGCGCAGCGCCGCGGCGACGTCGCCCCGCTCCACCGCGAGCGCGAAGCTGTGGAAGTCGATCATCCGCTGCCGCCGGCGCAGCAGCGCAACCAGTTCGCGGTCGCCGAGCGCCTTGGCGGTGCGCAGCATCCGCCGGTTGGCGGCGCTGCGGTAGAGGGTAGAGTCCCGGCGGGTCGAGATGGAGCCTTCGCGCAAGTGGTAGACGTACCAAGCCTCGGGCGTGAGGCGCAGCCGGGCGCCGCGGGCGACGCACTCGAAGTAGAGCAGGAAGTCCTGGCTCGCCAGGATCTCTTCGGCGTAGCGGATGCCGTGGTGCAGCAGGAAGTCGCGTCGGATGACCGGCTTGATGAATCCGAACCTGCTGCGGTCGGGCATGTCGGGCATGTCGCGCCGCACGAGTTCGACCAGGGGCAAGGGCCCAGGGTGCGCCATCGCGTCGTTGGCGAAGTGGAGCCCGAGCGGCCGGCCCGTGGCGAAGTCGCGCTCAAGCAGGTTGTCGGCCAGCAGGTCCGCGCGCGCCTCTTCGGCGAGCCCGACCAGCCGCTCAAGCCGTTCGGGCAGGAAGAGGTCGTCGGCGTCGAGCACCGCGAGCCAGCGCCCGCCGGCGCGCTCGATGGCGGCGTTGCGGGCGGCGGCCGGCCCGCTGCGCCGTTCCAGCCGCACCGGCACCACGCGGCCGTCACGCCGGGCGCGGGCGGAGACCGCCTCCCACGTGGCGTCGACGGAGCCGTCGTCGACCACGACCACCTCGATGTCGCGGCGGGTCTGCGCCAGGGCGGAGTCGATCGCCTGCCCCACGTACCCTTCCGCGTTGTGGGCGGGGATGATGACCGAAACGGCGACGGTCACCGGGAGCCTTCCAAACGGGCGTGGGAGGCGGCGGGCCGTCCGCTGGGCAAACCTGGCGGGGAGCATGCCGTCGAGGGGGGGATCTCTTCGATCAGGGAACGGACCGGCTCCGCTTTCCAGCTAGGTTCGGCAACGGGGCGCCTTCCTGAAAGCCCTACACTCTTGCTTCGTTGCTTGTTGTTCAGAGCGTCGGTCCTCTCTTGGCGGCTTGCCGTTTCGTTGGAGAAGGCAACGGAGAGGCGAGGCGGTGGAGCCCTGCGCCGCATCCAGCCACTGCCTTCCCGGAAGTCCGGGTATTGGCGCCACTGCTTGAACGGCCCGCGCCAAGCGCGATCCGCTACAGAAACGCTAGGAGTATCCCTCGAAGGACGCCCGCCACCAGTCACATGACGTTCAAATGAAGACTTGTCCGCAAAACGAAAGTTGCTCCCGGTTTCGTAGGGGCGCGAGGCGCCGCCGCGCCGGCCCCGGAACTCGCCCGCACGCGCGTAGCTGTGAGGAAGAGCCGCGATCGTCCCAAAGCCGCGTTTGGACTCGATCCGCGCGGCATGGCGTGGCGGGCTTGTCGCCAGGGTCCTCCGTGGGGCTGGGTCCTAGCGCGGCCGCCCCCGGCCCCGGCGCAGCATGGACGTCACCTCGTCCGACCCGGCGAAGCGGGGGAACTCGCCGGCGGCGATCTGGTCGAGGGAGCGCGACGGCAGGCCCAGGCGCGAGGCGTAGATCCAGGAATAGGCCAGCACCTGCTGCACGTAGTTGCGCGTCTCGTCGAGCGGTATCGCCTCGATGAACAGGAAGGGGTCGTCGCGGTGGCCGTGCGCGGGCAGCCACTTCTGGAGGTTGCCGGGCCCGGCGTTGTAGGCGGCGAGCACCCGGATCAGGTTGCCCTCCACCGCGTCCAGCCGCGCGAGGTGGTGGACGTAGCGCTGGCCGAGGTCGAGCGAGAGGCGCGGGTCGTTCAGCCGCTTCGCCGCCGCCGGCTCCCGCCAGGAGGGGTCGCCGGTGATGTGGCTCGCGGTGGCGGGCATGATCTGCATCATGCCGCGCGCGCCGGCGGGCGAGACGGCTTCGGCGTCGAAGCGGCTTTCTTGCAGGGCGATGGCGTAGAGCAGCGCCGGGTCCACCCGGAAGCCGCCCTGCGGCTGCAAGCGCGGCAGCGGGTAGCGGGCGAAGTCGCGCGGGCGGCCGTCCGCGGATTGCGACGCCGCGGCGAGCTGCGAGGACAGGCCGTTCAGGCCGGCGACCGTCGCTACGCCCAGCATGGCGCGCACGAGGCCGGGGTGGTTGCGCGCCTGGCTCCAGAGCTGGCGCAGCTCGGCCTCGGCGCGGGCGTGCTGGCCGACCTGGAGCAGCGCCAGCGCCCGCCAGCCGCCGGCGGTTTCCGCGACTGGCGCCATGTCGGCGTCGCCGGCCAACTCGCCTTCCCAGGCGAAGTTCGCCGGCAGGCCGAGGGAGCGGCGGGCGACCAGGCCGTAGAAGGTGCGGGACTCCTGCGCCGCCTGCATCATCCAGGGCGTGTAGAGCTCGGGCCGGCGGGCGCGCACGGCGGCGCGCGCGGTCCAGAAGGCGGCGGCGGAGCGCAGCGCCGGCGGCGCGGCCTCCGCGCGAGCGGCGCGCTCGAAGAAGGGGAGCGCGATGTCCGGCCGGTCGAGGCCCCAGGCGGCGAGGCCGGTGGCGTAGGCAGCGCGCGGGCTGCCGCCGGCGGCGCCCTCGGCGGCGATCCGCAACGCCTTGGCGTCCTCGCCGCGGCGGAACAGCACCAGGGCGACGTCGGCGCGGAGGGCGGCGGCGTAGGCCGGCGTCATGCCGCGGGTGCGTTCCACCAGCGCCAGCGCGGACTCGGCGTTGCCGGCCTGCGCCCGTTCCCGCACCGTGCGGTCGAGCGACGGGTTGCGGGCCACGGGGGCGGCGCTCGGCGGGTCGCGCTCCTCCGGGGCGAGGGAAAGGTCCGGCGAGAGGGCTTCGGGCTGGACGGGCGCGGGCGGCAGGTCGGCGCCGCGCGGCAGCAAGCGGACGAGCAGGGCGTGGAGGCGGGGCGCGTCCGGGTGGTCGCCGTGGCGGGCGAGCCACGCCTGGAGGTCCGCCGCCGTGGGCTGCGCGCCCGGCTGGAGCCAGCGGTGCGCCAGCACCTGCCCGAACAGGCGCTTGTCTTCCAGCCGCTCCGTTTCGCGCGCCGCGGCGGCGAAGTCGCCCGCGGCCTGGAGTTCGAAGGCGCGCCGGAGGCGGCT
This sequence comes from Craurococcus roseus, assembly GCF_039523795.1. Classification (NCBI taxonomy): domain Bacteria; kingdom Pseudomonadati; phylum Pseudomonadota; class Alphaproteobacteria; order Acetobacterales; family Acetobacteraceae; genus Craurococcus; species Craurococcus roseus. The sequence goes on from NZ_BAAAFZ010000096.1 coordinate 3,168, forward strand.
GGCCTCGGACGGGTGCAGCACGGTCGGCAGCCCGTTGACCGCGGCGCCGCCGTTGCCCGGCGCCGGCGGGCGGGGCAGACTCAACGCGGTCTGCTGCAAGGGCGCGGCTTGCGCCGCGGCTGGCGCCTGGGCCGCGGCCCGGGCCCGCTCGGTTTGGTTGTCGGCCCTTTGCGCCGCCGCGAGGACGCCGATCCCCGCGCACGTCACCGCGCCCAACACGATCCCGCCAAGGAGGGGACGTTTGGAGCGCCGGGCCATGGGGGCGATCGCTCTCATGGCACGGGTCCGTTACTGTCCGTCCCTTCTTCAAAGCAATGCGAAGGCGAAAGATGCACCGCAGGTTTCGTGACGGTGACGGTTTCTCAATGTTTTAGCTCACGCAGTGGATGTAAACTAACCGTGACGAAAGGGTCGGCCGGTGCCGGCGGCCACGGCGTTCGTTCTGAAAGCCCCGCGAGCCGCGCCTGATTCGGGTCCGCACCGGTGCCGCCGCGGGTGGCGCCGCCGCTCCTTCCCTGCCATGCCTGAACGCTTCTGGATCGTGGTCAGACCGTGGCGGATGACCGGATACGGGCCGGTTTCATGCCTTCGTGCCGTCGGTGATTTTCGCTTTTTGGTTGATGCTTCGTTTGGACATCGCGGCCGACATGGTTCATACCCATCGCGGCGCTAACGGGGGCGAAACGCGGCGCCACGGCAGCGAAGACACCCGCGGAGGAGCGACGCCCGCAGCCATGCCGCCAGCCGCCGCCGCTCCCGCCCGCCGGCGCGACAGCACGGTGCGCCGCCACTTGGCCGCCCTCGTCCTCGCGCTCGCCTTGCCCGTGACGCTGTTCGTCGGCGTGGTGCTGTGGCGCTTCGCCGACGCGGAACGCGCCAGGTTGGAGGCGCAGGCCGTGGCCGCCGCCCACTCCGCCGCGCTTTCCGTGGACCGCGAACTCGCCGGCCTGATGTCCACTGCCGAGGTGGTTTCGCTGTTCGACTCGCTCCAGGCGGGCGACCTCCGGACCTTCTACGCGCAAACGCTGGCCGTGCAGGAGCGCACCGGCGTCTCGGTGGTCCTGCGCGACCTTTCCGGTCAGCAAGTCGTCAACACGCGCGTGCCCTGGGGCGAGCCGCTGCCCAAGGTGAACCTGGAGATCGACGCCGAGGCGCTGCGCACCGGGCGGCCGGTGGTGTCGAACGTGATGCAGGGCGTCGTGCTGCGGGCGCCCTTGTTCGCCATCACGCGGCCGGTCACGAAGGCCGGCGAAGCCGCGTACCTGCTCAGCCTCAGCCTGCCCGCGGACCGGGTGCGCCGGGCGCTCGCGGAGGAGTTCGAGGCCAGCCGGATTCCGCGGGATTGGGTGCTGGCGGTCGTGGACCGCGCGGACTCCATCCTGGCCCGCAGCGCCAGGCACGACGAGTTCGTCGGCAGGCCCGCCACCCGGGACCTGCAAGACGCCACGCGGGAGGGGGCGGAAGGCACGTGGATGGGCACCACCGCCGACGGTCGGCCCATCTTCGGCGCCTTCGCCCGCTCCCGCCTGTCGGGCTGGCGCGTGGCGGTGGGGGTGCCGGCGGACGCGCTTTCGGCGCCGCTGCGCCAGGCGCTGGCCACGCTCGGGGCGTTGGGGGCGGGCTTCACGGCGCTTTCGGCGGCGCTCGCGTTGCGGGTCGGCCGGCGGATCGAGCGCCCGATCGCCGCCCTGGCCGGCCGCGCGGCGGCGCTGGGCCGCGGCGAGGCCGTGACGCCGCTCGAAACGCCCGTGCGCGAGGTGAACCGCGTCGCCGGCGAATTGGCGGGCGCCTCGGCGGCCCTGGAGGAGCGCGAGGCGGCTCTGCGGCGGAGCGAGGCACGGCTGCGCGCCATCCTGGACACGGTGCCGGTGGGCGTGGTGATCGCGGAAGCGCCGTCCGGGCGGATCGTGGAAGGCAACAAGCAGGCCGAGCGCGTCTTCGGCCACCCCGTCCTGCCGTCGCCGGACGTGGAGAGCTACCGCGAGTGGGTGAGCCGCCACCCGGACGGGCACCAGGTGACGCCTTCGGAGTACCCGCTGTCGCGCGTGGTGCGGGGCGAGGTGGAGCGCGCCGAGCTGGAAGTCCTCTACATGCGGGGCGACGAGCGCGAGGCCTGGGTGCGCCTGGTCGCGGCGCCCATCCGGGACGAGGCGGGCCGGACGGTGGGCGGCGTGGTCGCCTGCCTCGACATCGACCGCGAGAAGCGCGCCGAGGCCGCGCTCCTGCGCGCGAACGAGGAGCTGGAGCGGCGCGTGGCCGAACGCACCGCCGAGCGCGACCGCATGTGGCGCCTGTCCACCGACCTCATGCTGGTCGCCCGCTTCGATTCCACGATCGCCGCCGTCAACCCGGCCTGGACGGCGCTGCTCGGCTGGACCGAGGCCGAACTGCTCGGCGCCCGCTTCCTCGACCTCGTGCACCCCGACGACGCGGAGCGGACGCTGGCGGAAGCGGGGAGGCTCGCCGGGGGCCTGACGACCCTCCGGTTCGAGAACCGCTACCGGCACAAGGACGGGTCGCACCGCTGGCTGTCCTGGATCGCGGTGCCGGAGGCGGGCTTCATCCACGCCGTGGCGCGCGACGTCACGGCCGAGAAGGCGGCGCAGGCCGAACTCGCCGAAGCGCAGGAGCGGCTCCGGCAGGCGCAGAAGATGGAGGCGGTGGGGCAGCTCACCGGCGGCGTCGCGCACGACTTCAACAACCTCCTCCAGGTCATCCTGGGCAGCATCGACCTGCTGCGCCGCCGCGGGGCGGTGCCCGAAGGGGACGAGCGGGGGCGCCGCTCGCTCGACAACGCGGCGGAGGCGGCCAAGCGGGGGGCGGCGCTGACCGCGCGGCTCCTCGCCTTCTCCCGCCGCCAGACGCTCGACCCCAAGCCGGTGGACGCCAACAAGCTCGTGGCCGGCATGTCCGACCTGCTGCGGCGCGCGCTGGGCGAGGCGGTGCGGCTGGAAACGGTGCTGGCCGGCGGGCTTTGGCGCACCTGCGTCGACCCCAACCAGTTGGAGAACGCGATCCTCAACCTCGCCGTCAACGCGCGCGACGCCATGCCGGAGGACGGCGGCAAGCTGACGGTGGAGACGGCCAACGCCGACCTCGACGAGCGCTACGCGCGGGAGCACGAGGACGTCGAGCCGGGCCAGTACGTGATGGTCGCCGTGTCGGACACCGGCTCCGGCATGCCGCCCGAGGTCGCGGCGCGGGCCTTCGAGCCCTTCTTCACCACCAAGGAGGTGGGGCAGGGCACGGGGCTCGGCCTGTCCCAGGTCTACGGCTTCGTGAAGCAGTCGGGCGGGCACGTGAAGATCTACTCGGAGCCCGGCGAGGGCACGAGCGTGAAGGTCTACCTGCCGCGGCTGCGCGAGGCGGCGGGCGGCGGCCGCGACCCCCGGGCGGAGGAGGGGCCGGCCGGGGCGGGGGGCGCGGCGCGCGCCGCCCTCCCGGCCGGGGAGGGCGAAACGGTGCTCGTGGTGGAGGACGAAGGGAACGTCCGGCGGTTCACCACCGAGGCGCTGCGCGAACTCGGCTACCGGGTGCTGGAAGCGGACGGCGCCCGGGCGGCGCTCGACCTGCTCGACTCGCACGGCGAGATCGCCCTGCTGTTCACCGACGTGGTGATGCCGGAGGTGAACGGGCGCCGGCTCGCGGACGAGGCGCTGCGGCGCAGGCCCGGCCTGAAGGTGCTGTTCACCACCGGCTACAGCCGCAACGCCATCATCCACAACGGCGTGCTCGACCCCGGGGTGCAACTCATCGTCAAACCTTTCACCATGAAGGACTTGGCCGCGAAGCTGCGCGCGGTGCTGGGGCGCCGGGGCTGAAGGGCCCGGGCCTCACCGTTCGTCGAGCCGCCGCCGCAACAGCAGCAGGTCGTGCCAAGCGTCCTTCTTGGCGGCCGGGTTGCGGAGCAGGTAGGCCGGGTGGAGCGTGGCCAGGGCGGGCCACGGCGCGGCGCCTTCCCCTCGGGGCGCCACCTCGTGCCAGCGGCCGCGGAGGCGGGTGATGCCCTCGCGCGAGCGGAGCAGCGCCTTGGCCGCCGTGCCGCCCAGCAGCACCAGGACGCGCGGGGAAGCGAGTTCCACGTGCCGCAGCACGAAGGGCAGGAACAGCGCGATCTCGGCGTCGGTCGGCGTGCGGTTGCCCGGCGGGCGGAAAGGCAGGATGTTGGTGACGTAGAAGTCCCGCTCCCGCCCGAGGCCGACCGAGGCCAGCATACGGTCCAGCAAGCGGCCGGACACGCCGACGAAGGGCTTGCCGAGCCGGTCCTCGTCCGCCCCCGGCGCTTCGCCGATCAGCATCAGCCCGGAATGCGGGACGCCGTCGGCGAAGACGAGGTTGGTGGCGGTTTCGCGGAGCGGGCTGCCTTCGAACCCGGCCATGGCCTCGCGCAGGGCGTCCAGGCTGTTCGCGGCGGCGGCCAGTTCCGCGGCGCGCGACACGGCGGGCGGCGCGGCCGCCGGGATGAGGAGGCCGCCGCTGCCGGGCACGGCGGGGCGCGCGAGGGGCGTGGCAGCGGCCGGGGGACGGGCCGCCGCGGCCGGAGGGAACGGGGCGCCGGCGGGCGCCAAGGCGTCGGCCAGCGCAGTGCGGTCGAGCGGCGCCTCCGCCAGCGCCTCGTCGGCGCCCCACTCCATCTGCAGCCGCAGCGCCGCCAGCAGCGCGGCCCGGTCCACCTCCGCCATGGGGACAGATATCGGCCGGCGCCAGGGTTACGCGCAACCCGCCCCGTCGCTACATCTCCGGCGCACGGCAGACATATCGAAACGAGGAGGGGCCCCGGGATGTCCGAGGCGGAACAGCGCGAAGCGATGGAATTCGACGTGCTGGTGGTGGGCGGCGGCCCCGCCGGGCTGGCCGCGGCGATCCGCCTCAAGCAACTCGCGCCGGACGCGGCGGTGTGCTTGGTGGAGAAGGGCGGCGAGATCGGCGCGCACATCCTCTCGGGCGCGGTGATCGAGCCCCGCGCGCTGGACGAACTGCTGCCGGACTGGCGCGACGACATGCCGGAGCTGACCACCCCGGCCACCGACGACCGCTTCATGTACCTGACCGCGACGCGCGCCGTGCGGCTGCCGACGCCGCGCACCATGCACAACGAGGGCAACTACATCGTCTCGCTCGGCAACGTCTGCCGCTGGCTCGGCGCCAAGGCGGAGGCGCTGGGCGTCGAGATCTACCCCGGTTTCGCGGCGTCCGACCTCGTCATCGAGGAGGGGCAGGTGCGCGGCGTGGTGGCCGGCGTCGCGGGCATCAAGAGGGACGGCGAGAAGGGGCCGAACTACGAGCCAGGAATGGAGCTGCGCGCGTCCTACACCCTGTTCGCCGAGGGGTGCCGCGGGTCGCTCACCAAGAAGCTGATGGAGCGCTACGGCCTGCGCGAAGGCGCGGCGCCGCAGACCTACGCGCTCGGCATCAAGGAGCTTTGGGAAATCCCCAAGGAGAACCACAAGCCCGGCTTGGTGTGGCACTCGGTCGGCTGGCCCTTGCCGGCCGATACGACCTACGGCGGGTCCTGGCTCTACATGCTGGGCGAGAACCTGGTCTCCATCGGCTTCGTGGTGGGGCTCGACTACCCGAACCCCTGGCTCTCGCCCTTCGACGAGTTCCAGCGCTTCAAGACGCACCCGGCGGTGCGGCCGATGCTGGAAGGGGGCAAGCGCATCGCCTACGGCGCGCGGGCGCTGAACGAGGGCGGCTTCCAGGCGATCCCGAAGCTGGTCTTCCCGGGCGGCGCGCTGATCGGCGACTGCGCGGGCTTCCTCAACGTGCCGAAGATCAAGGGCACGCACACCTCAATGAAGTCCGGCATGGTGGCGGCCGAGGCGGCGGCGGAGGTGCTGGCCGCGGGCGAGGCGCGGCCGGCGCTGCTGTCCAGCTACCAGCAGAAGCTGGAGGCGAGCTGGGTGTGGGAGGAGCTGCGCAACACCCGCAACATCCGCCCGGCCTTCGCCAAGCTCGGCTTCTGGGGCGGCCTCGCCTATTCCGCGCTCGACGCCTACGTGCTGCGCGGCAAGGCGCCCTGGACCATGGGCCACCACCAGGACCACGAGACTCTGCGGCCGGCCTCGCAGTCGAAGCGCATCGAGTACCCGAAGCCGGACGGCAAGCTGACCTTCGACCGGCTGTCGTCGGTGTTCCTGTCGAACACCAACCACGAGGAGGACCAGCCGGTCCACCTGCAGCTCCGCGACCCGGCGCGCTGGAAGGCGGTGAATTGGGACCAGTACCGCAGCCCGGAAAGCCGCTACTGCCCGGCCGCCGTGTACGAGGCGGTGGGGCCGGAAGCGGAGAAGGAACTGCGCGGCACGCCGGACGCGGAGGCGACGGGCGAGGGCGCATCGGTGGAGGCGGGCTCGGACGGCGCTCGGCTGGTGATCAACGCGCAGAACTGCGTCCACTGCAAGACCTGCGACATCAAGGACCCGATGCAGAACATCAACTGGGTGACGCCGCAGGGCGGCGGCGGGCCGAACTACATCGGCGGGATGTAGGGGCTGGGCGCGCGCAAGGAGATCGTCGCCGCGGCGCGGGCGCTGGACGCGCTGGGCTTCATGCCCGGCAAGTCCGGCAACGTTTCCTGCCGCACGCCGGGCGGGTTCTTGGTCACGCCGTCCGGCCTGCCCTATGCGGAGATGGAGCCGGGCGACTTAGTGGAGGTCGCGCCGGATGGCGCCGTGCTGGGCGGCAAGCGCCGGCCGTCCTCCGAATGGCGGCTGCACGCGGCGGTGTACGCGGCGCGGCCCGAGGCGGCTGCGGTGGTCCACACGCACAGCCCGATGGCGACCGCGCTCTCCTGCGCGCGGGAGGGCATCCCGCCCTTCCACTACATGATCGCGCTGGCGGGCGGGAACGACGTGCGTTGCGCGCCCTACGCCACCTTCGGCACGGAAGCCCTGGCGGCGAACTGCGTTTCCGCGCTGGACGGGCGGCGGGCGGCGCTGCTGGCGAACCACGGCGTGGTGGCGTTCGGCGCCACCTTGGCGGCGGCGCGGGCGTTGGCGGAGGAGGTGGAGAACCTGGCTCGGCAGTGCCTCGCCCTGCGCGCGGCGGGGCTGGCGCCGGTGCTGCTCACGGCGGCGGAGATGGAAGAGGTGGCGGCGGGCTTCGCCGATTACATCAAGCCGGCTTGAAGCGCGCCGCTGCCGGCGCTCTCCGCGCGGCCGAGCGAGCCGTCCGGTCGCCGGACGAACCGAGGCCCCGAGGGGCGCCAACGGCGGCGCCCCCGCCTCGCTGCGGGGTAGGGGCCGTGCGGCCTCCGCCTCAGTTGGCGGCTGCCACGGCCGCCCTGCGGACGAACACCGCGTCGGCCCGCCGGCTGATTTCGACCGCGTCGGGCCGGACGCCCGGCCCGCGCGGCGTGGACAGGACCACGCTCTGGCCCGGGGCGAGGACGGCTTCGACGCGCACGGGCGCGCCGTCCTGGCCCTCTTGCGCGAGCGTGGCCACGACGCGGTAGCCGTCGCGCTCGACCGTGTAGTAGGCGACGCCCGACACGGCGCCGAGGTCGATGCTGTGGCCTTGGGCGGGCTTCAGCCCGTCCGCTCGGGCCGCTCCGGTGGCCGCCGCCAGCGCGAGCGCGGCGGCGAGAACGGTGTGACGGATGGTCATGGCGGTGTCCTTCGGTGTGGCGCCGTGCCGTGAGGCCGTGTTCGCCGTTGCCAGGAGGATGGCGCCGCCGGCATGATTAATCCAACCGATTGGATCGATCATGGCCATCGACCACGTCAATCTGGGCCGCCTCGACCTGAACCTGCTGGTCGCGCTCGACGCGCTCCTCACCGAGCGCAGCGTCACGCGCGCCGCGGCCCGCGTCGGGCTCGGGCAGTCGGCCATGAGCCACAACCTCGCTCGGTTGCGCGCCCTGTTCGGCGACGAGTTGCTGACGCGGGGGCCGGACGGGATGCGCCCGACGCCGCGCGCGCTGGCGCTGTTCGACCCGGTGCGGGTCGCCCTCTCGCAGATCCAGGCCATCGTGTCCCGCGACGAGGCGTTCGACCCGCGGACGGCCGAGCGCACCTTCAGGGTCGGCCTGCCGGACAGCGTGGAGGTCCTGGCCGTGCCCGCCCTGCTTGCCTATTTCTGCGAGGCGGCGCCCGGCGTGCGCCTGCGGTTGCACACGGTGGACCCGTCGCGGCTCCTGGACGACCTCGACGCAGACCGCCTGGACCTCGCGGTCGGCTTCGCGGCCTTCCCGGGAGGGCAGGCGCACCACAAGCGGCGCCTCCTGGCCACCGACGCGTATGTCTGCCTGTTCAACGCCGAGCGGGTCGGGGTTTCGCCGCCGATCTCGCTCGACGACTACGTGCGGCTGCCGCACGTGCTCACGAGCATGCGCCCCGGCGAGCGCGGCGTGGTGGACGACGCGCTGGCCAAGCTCGGGCTGAAGCGCGCGGTCGTGCTCACCACGCCGCGCTTCCTCGCGGTGCCGTTCCTGGTGGCGCGCGCCCCGGTCGTGACCACCATGCATGGCCGGCTCGCCCGGTTCTTCGCGGAAGAGCTCGGTCTCAGCCTCAGCCCGCCGCCGGTGGAACTGGCGGAGGTGCCCGTCTCGCTGCTCTGGCACGCCTCTTACGACCGCGACCCGGCGCATGTCTGGCTGCGGCAGACCGTCGCGCGCTTCGCGCAGGATGCGGCGGCGGAACACGGCTCCGCGTGCGTCTGACCGGGCGGGGCCCCGGCCGCGGGCCCGGCCGCGAGGGCGGCTGAGGGCCCGGAGGAGGCGCATGGGGGCGGGCGCTCTCGGCGGTTGGACGGCGGTGCCCGCGCGCGGCGCCTCCACGGCTGGCCGGGCTTTCGCGGCGCTGTAGGCTCGCCACGCCCCGGGCGGAGACCCCGGGCGGGAGGAAGCGGGAATGGGTTCGTTCGGGGTTTCGAAGCGGCGCGCCCTGCTCGCCGCCATCGCCGCCGCGTCGTCCTGCGCCGCCGCGCGGACGTCGCGCGCGCAAGCGTCGGGATGGCCGGACCGGCCGCTGCGCTTCATCATCGGCGCGGCTGCGGGCGGCGTGTCCGACATCTTCCTCCGCATGATGGAAGGGCGGCTGCGCGAGAGGCTGGGCCAGCCACTGGTGATCGAGCCGCGCCCCGGCGGCGGCGGCATGGTGGGGGCGGAGGCGACGGCGCGCGCGGCGCCGGACGGGTACACCTTCTTCGTCAACCACATCGCCTCGCACGGCATCGGCCCGGCGCTGCACAAGCGGGCCGGCTTCGACCCGCTGCGCGACCTGCCGGGGGTGGCGCGGCTCGCCATCCTGCCCAACGTGCTGATCGTGAAGGGCGACGGGCCGGTGCGCGACTTCGCGGGCTTCGTCGCCGCCATACGCGCGGACCCGACGCGAGCGACCTTCGCCTCGGCCGGCAGCGGAACCTCATCCCACCTCTCGGGCGTGTTGCTCGGGCAGCGCCTGGGGGTGGAGGTGACGCACGTGCCTTACCGCGGCACCGCGCCCTCCATGGCGGCGGTGATGAACGGCGAGGTGCTGTTCGCCATCGACAACGCGCCGGCCTCGCGCCAGCAGGTGCTGGCGGGGGCGCTGCGGGCGCTCGGCGTCAGCACGGCGAAGCGGGCGGAGACGATGCCGGAGATCCCGACGCTGATGGAGCAGGGCGTCGCGGACTTCGACGTGTCCTCCTGGTACGGGATCGCGGCGCCGGCGGGCGTGGCGCGGCCGATCGTCGAGCGGCTGTCGGCCGAACTGGTCGCCGCGCTGGATGACCCGGCGATCGCGGCGCGCCTGCGCGACTACGGGGCGGAGCCGGCGCCGCTCGGGACGGAGGCCTACGCCGCGTTCATGGCGGCGGAGGCGGCGAAGTGGGCGCCGGTGGTGCGCGCGGCGGGGCTGGGCGTGGACTGATGCCACCTCGCGCAAGCCCTGACCGCCCCTCCCGTCGTCCCCGCGGAAGCGGGGACCCACGCCGCCCCGCGCCGGGGACGGGCGCCCGGCCGTGGACCCTCGCTTGCGCGGGGGCGACACCGGACGGGGCAGGCCTCAAGCAGGCCGGTATGAGGCCGCGGGTCGGCGGCTCCTACTCGATCTTCTCGATGCCGTTCTGCTCCACTACCCGGCGCCAGCGCGCGATCTCGGAGCGCACATGGGCGGCGAAGCGCTCCGGCGGGCCGCCTTCGGGCCGCGCGCCGAGGTCACGCAGGCGCGCCCGCACGGCCTCGTCCGCGAGCGCTTCCCCGAACAGCGCGTTGAGCCGGCGCACCACCGGCTCCGGCGTGCCGGCCGGCGCCATGTAGCCGAACCAGGGCTCGACCACGATGTCCGGCACGCCGGCTTCGGCGAAGGTCGGCACGTCGGGCAGCGCCGGGTCGCGCTCGCGGCCGGTGACGGCGATCGGGCGGATGCTCCCTTCGCGCGCGGCGGCGACTAGGGTGGGCACGTTCTCCAGCATGAGTTGCACCTGCCCCGCCACGAGCGCCTGGAGCGCGGGCGCGCCGCCGCGGAAGGGCACGTGGACCAGGCCGAGGCCGTGGCGGCCGTTCAGCAGCTCCGGCGACAGGTGGTTGGAGGAGCCGAAGCCCGACGAGCCGTAGTTCACCCGCCCCTTGTTGGCCGCGGCCCAATCCATGAACTCGCGCAAAAGGAGCGCGCCGGGACGGAGGGGTGGACGGCCAGCAGGTTGATGACGCTCGCCGACCAGAACACGGGCACCAGGTCGCGCTCGATGTCGTAGGGCATGCGCGCGTAGACGCTGGCGTTGATGGCGCAGTTGCCGATGGTGCAGGCGCCGAGCGTGTACCCGTCCGGCCGGCTCTTCGCGGCGGCCTCCATGCCGATGTTGCCGTTGGCGCCGGAGCGGTTCTCCACCACCCACTTGTGCGGCAGGTCGCGGGACGCGCGCTCGGCCAGGATGCGCGCGACCAGGTCGGTGGCGCCGCCGGGCGGGAAGGGCAGGATGATGCGGACGGGCCGGTCGGGCGCCCAATCCTGGGCGCGGGGCGCGGCCACGGGCAGCGCGAGCAGGCAAAGGAAGAGCGCGGGCAAGAGGCGGGCGGCCAGACGCATGGCGGGCGCTTCCGTGTTCGTCGGCGCCCACCCTGCGCCGGCGTGGCGCGGCCGGCAACGCGGGCGGCGCCGGCGCGGGAACGGCCCCGCCGCGCCGCCTCTGCCCGACCCGGCCGAGGCGGAGGCCCGTCCCTCCGGCAGGCCGCCGCCGGGTCGCCCTCCGCGAGCCCGCTCGCCGGTTCAGCGCGCCGTGCCGCCCCGGTCCTGTTGCGCCCCCGGCGCCGGCACCGGATTCGAAGGCGCGATCTGCCGGGAGATCTCGTTCAGCTCGCGGAGCTGCTCGCGCTCCCGCTCCGGGTTGGTGACGCCGGCGGCGCGCTGCTGTTGCTCGATCCTGGCGCGCGGGGACGAGGCGCCCTGCGACGCCGCTTGCCCCCCTTGGGCTTGGCCCTGTTGCGCCTGGCCCTGCTGTCCTTGCCCCGCTTGGCCCGCGGAGCCTTGGGCGGCCGAACCCTGGCCGGCGCCGCCGGCCGTGCCCCCGCCCGGGGCCGATCCCCCGCCGGGCTGCGTGGTCGCGCTGGGCGAGGCGGCGCCGGGCGCCGTCGTGCCCGAGGTCGTGGCGCCGCCCCGGCCGGTGGTGCCCGCCGTGCTGCCCGCCGCGCCCGTCGTGCCGCTCGTCGCGCCGGCCGTGCCCCCACCGGCGCCGCCGGCCGCGCCGCCCGCTGCTCCACCTCCTCCAGCCCCGCCGCCGCCGCCTCCACCGCCTTGGGCCAGGACGGGCGAGGCGGCGAGAAGGCCGAGCGAAAGGCAGGCAGCGACCAGGCGTGCCCCGGAAGCGGGGCGGGGCGGCCACTTGGATGTCATGGCGGTTTCCTCCTCAGCGATGCCGAGCCTCAACGCGGCCAGCCGCCGCGGGATCGGCGGGCCACGCGAAGGAAAAGCGGCTGGGACGCGGAAGGCGCCCCGCCCGCCGCCTTACGCCGCCCGCTTCACCATCTCCGCCGCCCGCTCCGCCGTCATCAGCACCGCCGGGTGGATGTTGGACGACGGCACCAGGGGGAACACGGAGGCGTCCACCACGCGAAGGCCCTGCACGCCGCGCACGCGCAGCTCCGTGTCCACCACCGAGCGGTCGTCCGCGCCCATGCGGTTGGTGCCGCAGGGGTGGTACACTGTGGTCCCGGCGGCGCGGAGGTAGGCGAGGAAATCGTCGTCGCTGCGCGTGCCCGGCCCCGGCGACAACTCCTCCTCCACCAGGCCGGCGAAGGGCTGCGTGGTGGCGATGCGGCGGGCGAGCTTGGCGCCTTCCAGCATCACCCGCACGTCGGAGGGCGCCGAGAGGTAGCGCGGCTGGATGCGCGGCTTGTCGGCGGGGTCGGGGCTGCGGAGCGTGAGTTCACCGCGGCTGTCCGGCCGGCATTGGGTGAAGTTGAAGGTGAAGCCCGGGTGCTTGGCCAGGCGCGCGGTGGAGACCGCCTGCGAGGCGTCCAGGCTGAAGTTGACGAACTGGTACTGCACCTCCGGCTCCTCCGAGCCGGGCAGCACGCGGGCGAAGAGGCTCGCTTCCGCCGCGCCGATGGTCATGTGCCCGCGGCGGCGCAGCGCCCACTCCGCGCCCATTTTCGCCACCTTGACCGGGTTGGTCATGGTCTCGTTCAGCGTGTCGGCCGGCTTGGTGCGGAAGGCGAGGCGCACCATGAAGTGGTCCTGGAGGTTGCGCCCCACCTCCGGCGCCTCCGCCACCACGGGGACGCCGAAACCTTGCAGCGCCGCGCCGTCGCCCACGCCGGAGAGCATGAGCAGCTTCGGGCTCTCGATGGCGCCGGCGGAGAGGATCACCTCGCGCCGCGCCCGGTGGACCTCCTCCGCGCCGTCCGGCCCGCGCACCGCGACGCCCACCGCGCGCTTGCCCTCGAAGAGGACGCGCAGGCCCAGCCGCTCCGTCTCGACGCGCAGGTTGGGGCGCTTTATGGCCGGGCGCAGGTAGGCCACGGCCGGGCTCCAGCGGCGGCCCTGGTGGACGTTGAGCTGGTTGGGCGCGACGCCCTCGTACCACGCGCCGTTGAAGTCCTCGCAGCGCGGGAAGCCGAGCGCCATGCAGGCTTCGACGAAGGCGCGGCAGCCCGGCGTCGGGTACGGCACCTCCGCCACGCGCACCGGGCCGTCCTTGCCGCGGTACTCGCCGTTCGCGGGTCCGGCGAAGGTCTCCAGCTTGCGGAAGGCGGGCAGGCAATCCTCGTAGCTCCAACCGCGGGCGCCGGACTGTGCCCAGCGATCGTAGTCGCGGGGCGAGCCGCGCAGGAACACCAGGCCGTTGACGCTGCCGGAGCCGCCGATGACCTTGCCGCGCGGCCAGTACATCTCCCGCCCGTCCAACTCCGGCTCGGCTTCCGTGCGGTAATTCCAGTCGAATTTCTGCGTCACGTAGAGGCGGGCGAAGCCCATGGGGATGTGTATCCACGGGTTGCGGTCCCACGGGCCGGCTTCGAGCAGCGTGACCTTGTTGCCGGCGTCCTCGGAGAGCCGCGCCGCCATGACGCAGCCGGCCGAGCCGCCGCCGAGGATCACGTAGTCCGCCTCACCCGCTTCGCGCATGCGCCGCATCCCTCCCGTTCCTTGCCGGCATGAGGCCACGGCGCGGGCCGGTCCGCAATTCCGCCACGCCGCCGGGGCAGGAAGCGCGGCGTGACCGAGTCCCTCCCGCCGCGACGCGTCCTCTTCGCCGCCCTCGCGCTCGCCGTCGCCGCGGCGCTGCTGTGGCTCGCCTGGCGCGCGATGGCGCCGGGCGGCTGGACCGTGTGGGAGGCGCTGGCCTTCGCCTGCTTCGCCGGCACCGCGCCCTGGACCGCGCTCTGCGCCGCCAACGCGCTGGTGGGCTTCGCCGTGCTGGTGAGCGCCGCCGACCCGCCCGCCGCCGTGTTGCCGGCGTTGCGGGAGGCGCGCGCCGCCGGACCGCCGCGCTTGGCCACCGCCATCGCCGTGTGCGTCAGGAACGAGCGCATGGAGGAGGTGCTGCCGCCGCTCGGCCGCCTGCTGGACGGGCTGGCGGCGCGCGGCGCGGGGGAGCGCTTCACGCTCTGGGTCCTGTCCGATACGCAGGACCGGGCGCTGGCCGCACGGGAAGAGGAAGCGGTCGCGGCCTTCCGCGCCGCCCGACCCGCCGACGCCGCCCGCATCCGCCACCGGCGCCGCGCGGCGAACACCGGCTTCAAGGCCGGCAACGTGATGGACTTCCTCGACCACCATGCCGAGGGGCACGAGCTGATGCTCTGCCTCGATGCCGACAGCGAGATGTCGGCCGGCGCGGTGCTGCGCCTGGTGGCGTGCATGGAGGCCGATCCGCGCCTCGGCATCGTGCAGCAGCTCATCGCCGGGCGGCCGGCGACGGCGGCCTTCCCGCGCTTGTTCCAGTTCGGGATGCGCGCCGGGATGCGCGCCTGGGCCACCGGCCAGGCGTGGTGGCAGGGACCGGAAGGGCCGTACTGGGGCCACAACGCCATCGTCCGCGTCGCGCCCTTCCGCGAGCACTGCCGCCTGGACACGCTGCCGGACGGGAGCCCGATCCTGTCGCACGACCAAGTGGAGGCGGTGCGGCTGCACGCCGCCGGCTGGAAGGTCTGCTGCCTGCCGGACGACGCCGGCTCCCTGGAGGGCAACCCGCCGGCGCTGCCGGAATTCCTGGCCCGCGACCTGCGCTGGGCGGCGGGCAACATGCAGTACGGGCGGCTGCTGTTCCTGCCGGGGCAGACGTGGATGGGGCGTTGGCAACTCGCGCAGGCGATCCTCTTGTTCCTCGGCGCGCCGCTCTGGGTCGGTCTGCTGGCGGCGTCGGCGCTGAACGCGGCGACGGGCGGCGGGGGCTCGACGCCGGCCGGCGCGCTGCTCGCGTCGATGCTCTGCACCTGGGCAGCGCTGCACGCGCCGAAGCTGCTGGGCTACGCGGAGGTGCTGCTGAAGCCGGCGCTCGCCGCGCGTTATGGCGGGCGCGCGGCCTTCGCGCGCGGGGCGGCGGCGGAGATCGGCTTCACCACGCTGCTCGACCCCGTCAGCACCTTCAACAAGGCGACGTTCCTGCTGGCGCTGCCCTTCGGCGGCGCGGGCAAGCGCGGCTGGGCGCCGCAGAACCGGGCGGACCGCGGCGTGGGTTGGGGCGACGCGGCGCGGCTGCTCTGGCCGCACACGCTGTTCGGCGCGGCGGTGTTCGCGCCGCTGCTGGCGACGGCGCCGGGCGCGGCGCTGTGGGCGGCGCTCCCGGCGGGCGGGCTGGTGGCGGCGATCCCGTTCTGCGTGCTCACGTCTTCGCCGCGCGTGTCGGCTCGGCTGCGGGCGCGCGGCGTGGCGGCGACGCCGGAAGAACTCGACGGGCGCCGAACGGCGGCGATGGCAGGCCCAGGGCGCGCGGCCCCCGTGGCGGACCGGGACGCCGGAGCCGAAGCGTGACGGGGCCGGGGCGCAGGAAGCGCCGCCCGCGCCGGAGTCGGGTGTCGGGGCGGTCCGAGCGGAGCCGGCTGCGAGGGGGGGCGCCGCGCCGATCCGGACGCCGCCGGCGTCCATGGAGGCGAGCAACTCTAAGGTCAGCCGCCTCCCATGGCGCCGTCCGGGGCGGCGGCCGCTCCGCCTCTGAGCACCCCCTCCGCCAGCCGTCGCGCGGCGGCCACCGTCGGCTCCGGGACGTCGCGCGGCCACCGCGCCGGGCTTCCTTGCGCGCCGCGCGCTCCGTCCTGCGCCGTTCCGCCCGCGCGTTCATGGCGGCTCCCCCAACCGCCGCGCTTGGCACATGCCTTCCCACCGGCAACTGGCGGGTGAGGGGTCGGGGCGCGGCCGTGCCGACGCGCGGCGCGGGAAGGAGCGCAAGGCGGCGGCGGCGGGCAGGCCGCGGCGTCAGCGCGCGTCGAGGGGTTGGCCGCTCGCGGTCAGGGACAGGGCGATGCCGCC
This sequence comes from Craurococcus roseus, assembly GCF_039523795.1. Lineage (NCBI taxonomy): Bacteria > Pseudomonadati > Pseudomonadota > Alphaproteobacteria > Acetobacterales > Acetobacteraceae > Craurococcus > Craurococcus roseus. The sequence continues at coordinate 19,052 of NZ_BAAAFZ010000096.1, forward strand.
CGGCACGGGTTCGCGGGCTTGCATGGCGAAGCGCGCGCCGCCCTCTTCCAGCGGCGGGGCGCCGGCGGAATAGACGACATTGATGCCGGGCCGGCCGCCGGTCGATGACCGCTGTTCGGAGTCGCGGCGGACCATCACCGTCGGGGACTGCAAGCCTTCGACCATGCCGCGGAATTCCCGCTCCGCCAGGGCGATGTCGGTGGTCGGCGCCCGCGCCTCGCATTGCGCCGCCGCCGGGCGCACGATGACCGCCACCGGCATTTCCGGGTCGTTGGAAACGAACAAGGTGCCAGGGCGCCCGCCCAGGTGCGGCGTCGCTTGGTCGGCCGGGGCGGCGCGCAGCCCGGCCGCTTGGAGCACCTCCCGGAGGCCCGCTTCCTGGCGGAGGTTGCGTATGCAGCCCTGGTTGAACAGGCGCATGGCCGCCTGGGTGACGCGGGCCGGGTCAGCTGCGCCTTCCGCCCGCGCCGACGGGGCGCCGGCGAAAAGGATCGACCCTGCGGCCGCGGCGAGGGCGGCGGAGTGCCTCTTGCGGGGGAAATGCGGCATGGGCCTCGTCCGGAATAGGTAGCGCCAGCATGGCCTTTCCGTACCGCAATCGCAACTATAAAATCGGGTAAAACTACTAATTTTGCAACTTACCGGTTGGATTGCCGCTCAGGAGGAGCCGCGGTCGCGGCGCGGCGGCAGACGACGGGGCCGCCGGGCGTCCCCGAAACCGAAGCCGCCGCGTCAGGCGGCGCCCCGCCGGGTTTCGCGCTCCAGGACGGAGCGCAGCACCGCCTTCACCTCGGTGGTTTCCATGTCCGGGAACCGGGCGATGACGGTGGCTTCGTGCTGCTTGGCGGCTTGGGTCAGCTCCGCTGCCAGGGACTCGCCCTTCGGGGTGAGCGCCACGCGGACCACGCGCCGGTCGCGGGCGTCCTGCGACCGCACCACCAACTCGTCCCGGACCATGCGGTCCAGCAGCTTGGTCATGGTGGGCTGCTGGAGCAGGCAGACCTCGGCCAAGCCCGTCACCGTCTCGCCTTTGCTGCCGACCAGGCTGGCCAGCACGCGCCACACCGGGACCGCGACGCCCCGGCGGCGGAGCTGCTGGTGGAACTCGCCCGAAAGGACGTGCGACGCCCGCGCCAACAGATAGAGGAGGTAGTCCTCCACGAAGGTGCCGGTGCCGATCCGCTTCGGCGGCGATGCCGACGAGATGCTGTTCACGCCCATTTCTCCGAAGCCGTGCCGTTCTGATGACACTATGGTATGACATCGGAACGTTTGCCAAGGCTAAATAAGCGTGGATTATGTATTTTTTTGCACAGCAGCGTGAGACGTTGCAATGATGAGCGTTACTTAGAAGGCCAGCAATGGCGAAATGACCAGAATAATGAGCAGATTGATCACGATTGCGCACACGACGAGGGCGAGGGTGAACACCAGCGCCTTGTCCTCCGGCACCCGCAACACGGCGGGCACGCCCTTGTAGAGGATGTAAAGGCTGTAGAGGCCGAGCAGGGTGAGGATGGACAGCGGCGGCACCAGGGCGAACACCCCGGCCAGCCACATCGCGGTCGGCGAATAGGCCGCGAGCTTCATCGCCGGCACCTCCTCGCCGGTGCCGCCGAAGCGGGGGGCGAGCGCCTGGACGACCTTCCCGAACACCCAGACCGCCGCGAGGCCCAGGATGTAGGACACCACGCTTTGCACCAGCAGGCCCGCGATCGAGAAGCCGGGCAGCACGGTGGCGAACATGCTGGCGAAGACCGCCATGCCGATGAACCCGGCCACCACCGGGATGGCGGCCACCGGCATCACGTAACCTTTGAACAAACCCGCGGTATCCGACGGCTCCCCGGCGATGGTTCGCCATTCTTCCCCGGGGCGGGTGATCAACCCCTTGGCGCGTGCGACGATGTCCATGAAGGCCCGTGTTCCCCTTTTCCCCCTGCCATCGAGAGATGCCGTGTGATCGGTCCGGGTACAAGGGGGCTCGGCCGGGCCAGGAGGGCAAATGACGGTGGAGCCGGACGACAAAGGCGGCGGTGGCGCGGGTCCCCTGCCGACCGGAGGGGCGGGGGCAGCGGCCGAAGCGCCCGCCATCGCCACGCGCGCGACCCGCCTGCTCGGCATACGCCTGCCCATCGTGCAAGGCGGGCTGGCGCGGGTGGCCTTCGCCGAGCTGGCCGCCGCGGTGTCCAACGCCGGCGGGCTGGGGCAGGTCAGCACTGTGGGCCTCGGCACGCCGGAGCGGCTGCGCGCCGAGATCCGCCGCTGCCGGGCCCTGACCGACAAGCCCTTCGGCGTGAATTTCCCGGTCGGCCGCTTCGACCTGACGCCGCTGCTGGAAGCGGCGCTGGAGGAGGGGGTGCGGGTGGTGGCGCTCACCGCCGGCAACCCCGCGCCCTACATCCGCCGCTGCGAAGGGACGGGCGCCCGCACCCTGGTGCTGACCGCCGGGCCGGAGCTGGCGCGGAAGGCGGAGGCGGCCGGCGCCGACCTGGTGGCGACGGTGGGCTACGAAGGCGGCGGCCACATCGGCCGCGGCGACGAGACGACCCTGGTGATGGTGCCGCGCGTGGTCGCCGCGGTGAAGATCCCGGTGCTGGCCTCGGGCGGCATCGCCACCGGGGCGGGGCTCCTGGCGGCGCTGGCGCTCGGTGCGGAAGGCGTGGAGATGGGCACCCGCTTCGTCGCCACGCAAGAGGCGCGGGCCCACCCCGCCTACAAGGCAGCGCTGGCCGCGGCGGCGCCGGCCGACACGGTGGTGGTGAAGCGGAGCCTCGGCACCCCTGGGCGGGTGCTCGACGGCCCGCAGGCGCGGCGCATCCTGGCGGCCGAAGCGTCGGGTGCGCCCCAGGAGGAACTGCTGCGCTTGGTGAGCGGCGAGGCCAACGCACTCGGGACGGAAAACGGCGACTTGGAGGGCGGCTACGTCTGGGCCGGGCAGTGCGCCGGTCTCTTCGGGGCGGTGGAACCGGCCGGCGAGGTGGTGCGGCGCATGGCGGCGGAGGCCGTGGAGGGAATGCGGCGGCTGCGCGGGTTGGTCGCGGAGGAGCGGCTCCGGGGATAGCGCCCGGCGGCCCGCGGCCGGAGGAGCGCAGACCGCCGGGCGCCGGTCACGGCAAACCGTCGCCTCGGATCGCTGGGCCGGGTCGGGGCGTCCCGCGAAACGGACGCAGGCTCGAAACCTGTCTTGACGGCCCGCACCCGCGAGGCGTCGGCTCCGTGGCAGGGAGGCCCGGGCCTCGCGCCCGGCCGATCTTGCAAAAGGGACGCCCTCCGATGGGACACGTCCACCGGCGTACCGCCTTGGCGCTCGGCTGCGCCGTGGCGCTCGCCCGTCCAGCCCTCGGCCAAGGCGGCGGCGCCTTCCCCAACCGCCCCATCCGCGCGATCAACCCCTTCGCCGCCGGCGGCAGCACCGACGTGCAGATGCGGTCGCTCTGCGCGCTGGCGTCGCCGAAGCTCGGCCAGCCGGTCGTCGTCGAGAACCGGACCGGCGGAGGCGGCTTCTTCGGCATGCTCGCGCTCGTGAACGAGTCCAAGCCCGACGGCCATTTGTTGTCGCAGGTGGGCACGGGGACGCCGGCGCGGCTGATGATGGCGCCGCAGGCGCCGCAGGCGCCGCAGGCGCCGCTGGACCCGATGACGGATTTCACCTGGGTGTGCGGCATGGTCGGCTACCTGTTCGGCGTGGCGGTGCGCGCCGACGCGCCATGGGCGACGTGGCGCGACCTCGTCGCCCACGCACGGGCCAACCCCGGCCGGGTGAACTACGGCACGCCGGGCGTCGGCACGCCGCCGCACTTCGCCATGGAGGTCGTCGCCCAGCGCGAGGGCTTGCATTGGATTCACGTCCCCTTCCGCGGCGGCAGCGAGGTGCACCCGGCGGTGCTCGGCGGCCAGATCCACGTCGGCGTGGACAGCAGCACCTGGGCGCCGCTCGTGGAGGAAGGGAAGATGCGCCTGCTGGTGGTCTTCGCCGCCGAGCGCGCCCGGCGGTACCCCGGCGTGCCGACGCTCCGCGAAGAAGGCGTCGACCTCGTGACCGACGGCCGCTACGGATTGGCCGCGCCGCCCGGCCTGGACCGCGGCGTCGCGCGCATCCTCCACGCGGCGTTCCGGGAAGCGCTGCTCGACCCGGCGCACCTCGCGGTGCTGGAGCGCTACGGCATGGCCGCGCTCCCCAAGACTCCGGAGGATTGCGCGGAGGACGCGCGGCAACAGCGCGGGGCGGACCGCGCCTTGCTTGAACGCCTCGGGCTGCGGTTGAGCTGAACGCGAAGCCCCGCGACGATCACGGAGGACCGGTCATGGCCGAGGCGCTCTTCACCCCCAAAGCCGCCGAAGGGTACGACGGCTTGTTCCGGGACGTTTCGCGCCGCTTCGTCCCGACGCTGCTGCGGCTGGCGGGGGTCGCCCCCGCGCAGCGGGTGCTCGACGTCGCCACCGGGACAGGCATCGCCGCCGAGGCCGCGGCGGAGGCTGTCGGGCCGTCCGGCCGCGTGGTCGCCGCCGACGTATCACCGGCGATGCTGGAGAAGGCGCGCGCCCGCCTCGGCGCGGCGGCGGGGGTGTCCTTCGCGCTCGAGGACGGCCAAGCGCTTTCCATGCCGGACGGCGAGTTCGACGCGGTGCTCTGCCACCTCGGCCTGATGTTCTTTCCCGATCCGGCGAAGGGCTTGGCCGAGTTCCGGCGTGTTCTCCGGCCGGGCGGGCGCGTCGCCGTGTCCGTCAACGCTCCCGCGCGCTCCTTCCTCACCCCGGTGTTCGCGGCGATCGCGGCGCGGTTGCGGTCGGAAGGCGGCGTGTCGCAGCGCCTGCTGCGCTCGGATTTGGACCCGGACCGGCTGCGCGAACTGCTGGGGGGCGCGGGCTTCGGGGACCTCGCGGTCACGGCCGAAACCCACCGCTTCGTCCTGCCCTCCTTCGAGGCCTATTTCGCGGGCATCGAGGCGGGCGGGGGCGGCGTCGGCCAGGACTACGCCCGCCTCTCCGAAGGGGACCGCCGCGCCGTGCGCGAGGAGGTGCAACAGCGGCTCGGCGGCACGGACGGCCCCGTGGCGCTGGACGTGGAACTCTGGTTCGGGAGCGGGCACCGGTAGCGACGGGCACGCCTCGCGCGGGGCGCGTTCAGCGCCGCCGCACAGGCACGGCGACCTCGTTGCGGCGCAGGAAGGGCGGCGTGAAGGGCGGGTCGTAGCCGAAGAACACCGGCTCGCCGGCCGGCTCCCACGCGGAGCCGCGCAGTTCCCCGAGCAGCGCTCCCTTGCGCTCCGCGATGCGCGCGTCGTCCGTGGAGCCCGAGAAGCGCAGCACGGCCAGCGTCTCCCCCGGCACCTCGACGACGCGGACGCGCGGATCGGTGGGTTCGGGCGCCGTTTCCCGGGTTGAGGAGCGGGGGAGGAAGAAGCGCATGGTCACGCGCGCCCCGGACTTGGCCTGCTCCACCGGAGCGGTCATGGCGATTCGCTCCGACCGCATCTCGACGGGCGTGGTCATGGCGATCTTCGTCGCGCCGCCACCCGTCGCGCGGTTCTTGCCGAAGATGTAGCCGGCGAGGAGGCCGAAGGCTTGGTCCCGCGTCCCGGGATCGAGCGTCGTCTCGACCGCCAGGCGCGGGCCGTACTCGCGCACCTCGGCGGGCCCGGCGCGGCCCACGACGCGGTAGGGCGGCTGCTCGTAGGCACGGACGCCGACCAAGGAGAGCGCCGATTGCGCGGCGAGTCCGAGGACGGAGCCGAGGCCTTTCAGCACGCGCGCCCTCAGCCGCCGCCCCAGCCGCCGCGGGGCGCCACCTCCGCCAAGGGCAGGCGGACGCGCGGCGCTGCCTCGCGCGCGCGGCGGTCCTCGTCGAGCAGCGCCGGGTCGCCGGGCCAGCCCAGCGCCACCGCCGTGTAGGGCTCGACGCCCTCCGGCGCGGACGCCGCCGCACGCGCGGCCTCCCGGTCGAAGCCGGCCATCGCGTGCATCCCGATGCCGTCCGCCGCGGCCTGCACCGCCATCTGCGCCAGCGCCGCGCCGAGGTCATGCGCGGCGTGGCGGTTCGGCCCGCGCCCGCCCGGCTTGTCCGCCACCGCGCAGCCCAGCACCAGCGCCCCCGCGCGGTGCGCCCAGGCTGCGTTGCCGGGGTTGAGGCAGCCGAGCAGGCGGGCGAAGGCCGGATCGCCGCGCAGCGCCCAGGCGAAGCGCCAGGGCTGTATGTTGCTGGACGAGGCCGCCCAGCGCGCCGCTTCCAGGAGCGGCAGCACGTCGGCTTCGGTCAGCGGCCGGTCTGGGTCGAAGGCGCGCGGGCTCCAGCGCTCCGCTATCGCGTCCAGCAGCGGGTGGTCGGCCGGCGCGCGGCGGTCGGCGGCGACGCGGCGGGGCTGGGCGTCATCGGGCATCGGGCTCTCCCGTCGTTGCTGGCCTTTCGCCCGGCGGCAACACCACCACGGTCACACTCCGCTCAGCGGGGACGGTGCCGCCGCGGGCGAAGGCGGCGCGCTGCGCTTCGGCGCGCACGCGGTCGCGCTCCACGCCGAGCTTGGCCAGCGCCTCGGCCACCACGCCGGCGCGCCGGGCGGCGAGCTGGGCGCCGGTGGTGGCGCCGCCTTCCTGCGGCCCGGCGTGGCCGAGCACGCAAAGGTTCCGCTCCGGCTCCCGCTTCGCCAGTTCCGCGGCCGCTTCGAGGTTGCCACGCGCCGCCTCGCCCGGCTCCGCGGAGCGCGCGGCGAAGGGAATGGCGAACACGTCGTCCTCCAGGTCCCCGGCGCCGACGCAGTTGAACGGGCGCGGCTGCGCCGGCGCCGGGCCCGGCAGCAGCAGCGCGAGCAGCAACGCGGCGGCGGGAGCCGTCCTCGCCGCCGTCATGCGGGGGCCAGCAGCCCCGCCTCCTGCAAGCGGCCGAGGAGCGCCGGCGCGTCCACGCCGGGGTGGGCGGCGCGCAACTCCGGCTCGGCCACGTCCGGGCGGGACAGCACCCAACCCGCGGCCTCCGCCTCCGGCGGCGAAAGGGGCAGCGTGCCGCCCGCGGTCTTGAGCACCCAATCGGCGCCGCGGCGCACCGGCTTGGCGCCGGGCTGGAGCACGCGCAACGCGGGCGCTTCGGCGTCGCCGCCGTCCGCCGCCGCGGCAGCGGAGGGCGCGGCCAGGCCGCGCGCGGCCAGCAGGTCGTTGCCGCCGCGTTTGAAGCGGTAGTCCGCCACGAAGCCCGTCAACACCTCCATCACCTTCGGGTCGCGGCACAGCTCCGCCAGCCGCTGGCCGAGCTGCCCGGCGCGGGAAGTCAGCGCGAAGCGCGCGGCGGCGCTGCCGTCCTGACGCGGCAGCGACTTGCGGAACTCGGCGTCGTAGAGCGCGCGCTCCAGCAGGATGTTCACCAAATCCATGCCGAGCGGCGCGTTGACGCCGTAGGCGACGTGGACGCTCGCCGGCGCCTCGGCCAGCGCGTCGTGGTACCAGCCGCGCGGCAGGTAGAGCAGGTCGCCGGCGCGCAGCACCACGCGCTCGCGCAGCTTGCCCTTCTTCTGCTCGTGCTGCGCTTGACTCACGTTGCGGAAGAGGGGGTGCGGCAACGGGTTGTCGGCGCGGCCTTCCCAGACGTTCCAGGTCTTCTCGCCTTCCACCTGCACCGCCCAGACGTCGTGCGTGTCGTAGTGGGCGGGGAAGGCCTTGTGGCTCTGGAACGAAATGTAGACGTTCGCCTGCGCCTTGCCGAGCCCGGCGTCCTCCAGCGCCTCCGACACGCTGGCGAGGCCAGGGGTGAGGCTGTCCACGTCGTTCATCACCAGGCTGGCGCCGCGCTCCACCCAGCCGCGCAGCTTGGCGGCGTCGGGCTGCAGGACGGGCTGGTTGTCGCGGCTGTTGGCGCGGGCGCAGTACTGCTCGGCCGGCACCGGGGCGCCGTCCATCAACACCTGGAGCGAGTGGCTGGACCAGACGTGCGTCATGTCCAGCAGGCGGTTGATCCCCCGCCAGGACAGGACGGACGCGAATTTGCCTGCCGCCCCCTTGAGGTGGAGCGGCTGGCGGTCGTGGTACTCGGCGAAGAATTGCGCCGGCGTCATGGGCGCCAGCAGCGCTTCGAGGGTCATGGCGGTCATGGGCCGCGAGCTTAGCCGAGTTCCCCGCGCGGAACAGGCCCGGTCGCCGCCTGCCCCCCTGCGTGTCGCGGGCGTGACAAACCGGCGTCCCGCCCTTGCCCGGGCCGGAGGGCGCGCGGATGCTGCCGGCAACAAGAGGAGGCGCGGCCATGGACCAACCAGCCCCACCCGACGCACGCCTGGAACGGGGCGGCGCGGCGACGGATGACGACCCGGCGCGCGAGGCGCTCCTGCGCGAAGCGGAAACCGCGCTCCGGCGGTTGGCGCCCGACCTGCCGCCGGACGCCACGGTCCTGCTGCGCCGCCTCTTCGCCGACGTGCCCGGTCCGGAGCTGGCCGGCATCCCCTCGGAAACCGTGGCCGAGGCCGCGGCCAGCCTCTACGCCTTCGCCCGCGAGCGCCCGCCGGGCGAGGCCGAGCTGCGCGTGCTGCCGCCCGGGGCGGGCCGCGGCCCGCACGCGGTGGCGGAGATCGTCACCGACGACATGCCCTTCCTGGTGGACAGCGCCTTGGCCGCGCTGGCCCGGCAAGGCCGGGTGGTGAAGCAGCTCCTGCACCCGGTGGTGGCGGTGCGGCGCGACGCCGCCGGGCGGCTGCTCTCGCTCGGCGGCGCGGAGACGGACGCCACCGGGCGCGAGAGCATGATGCGGATCACGATCGGCGCGGCGCAGACCGCCATGCTGCCGGGCCAGGGCGCCGGCGGCTGGCCGGAGCTGGAGCGGATGCTGGCCCGCGCCATGGCGGACGTGCGCCTGGCCGTGACCGACTTCCCCGCCATGTCCCGCCTGATGCGCGCCGCCGAGGACGAGATCGCCGCGGCGCCCCGCGAACGCGGCCCGGCGGCCGAGTTCCTGCGCTGGCTCATGGACGAGAACTTCGTGCTGCTCGGCCACCGCCGCCTGGACGTCGGCGAAGGGGGCGCGGCGGCGGTCGCCGCCGGGGAGAACCTCGGCCTGCTGCGCGACCCCGCCGTGCCGGTCTTCGACGCGCTGCGCGACCCGTCCGCGCTGCCGCCCGCCATGCGCGCGGCTCTGGCGGAGCCGGTGCCGCTCTCGGTCGGCAAGGCCAACATGCGGAGCACCGTCCACCGCCCGCAGCACGCCGACGTGGTGGCGACGCGCATCTTCGCCTCCGACGGGCGCGTGGCGGGGCTGCGGCTGTTCCTGGGCCTGTTCGCGGCGGGCGCCTACAACCGAAATCCGCGCTCCATCCCTATGCTGTCGCAGAAGGTGGACCGCATCCTCGCCGCCGCCGGCTTCGACCCGGAGGCGCACGACGGCCGCGCGCTGCGCAACATCCTGGACACCTGGCCGCGCGACGAGCTGTTCCAGGCGCCGGAAGCGGAGATCCTGCGCGGGGCGCGGGTCGCGCTCGACCTCCAGATCAGGCCGCGGCCAGCGCTGCACGTGCGGCGCGACCCGTTCGGGCGCTTCGTGTCCGCCATCGCCTGGATGCCGCGCGAGGGATTCGACACCAGGCTGCGCGAGCGCGTGGGGGAGGTGGTGGCGCAAGCCTATGGCGGCCGCCTCAGCGCCTTCTACATCGCGCTCGGCGACGCGCCGCTGGCCCGCATCCACTACATCGTCGGCACCGACCCGGCCCGCCCGCGGGCGGTGGACGAGGCGGTGCTGGAGGCGGCGGTGGCGCAGGCGGCGCGCTCCTTCGGCGAGCGCCTGGGCGAGGCGCTGGCGGCGGAGCACGGCGAGGCCGCGGCGGCGGCGCTGCTCGGACGGTGGCGCGACGCCTTCCCGCCCGCCTACCGCGAGGGCGCCACCGGCGCGCAGGGCGCGGCCGACCTCGCGCTGGCCGAGCGCGCCTTGGCCGAGGGCAAGCCGGCCGCCGCCCTGTCGCGGCCCGGTGGGTCGGAGGGGACGCTGTCGCTGCGCCTCGTCAATCCCGGCGGGTCGCTGTTGTTGGCCGACGCCCTCCCGCTGTTCGAGAGCCTCGGCTTGCGGGCGGTGGAGGAGATGCCGTACCGCCTTTCGCCCGAGGGCGCGCCCGCGGCGGTGCTGCACGTTTTCTCCCTGCGGCCCATCTCCGCGCTGGACGCGCCGGACGCGCCCTTCGGCGCGACGGGCGAGCGCTTCCCGGCGGTGCTGGAGGCGCTTTCCGCGCTGATGGAGGGCGCGGCGGAGGCGGACGGATTCAACCGGCTGGTGCTGCTGTCGGGCCTGACCTGGCGCGAGTGCTGGCTGTTGCGGGCGATGTTCCGCTGGCTGAAGCAGGTGGGCTTCGGCTTCGAGCAGGGCAGCGCGGAAGCGGCCTTCGCGGCGCACCCGATGGCGGGGCGCATCCTGCTCGACCTGTTCCACGCTCGCCTGGACCCGGACTTCGCCGGCGACCGGGCGGCGCGCGAGCGGGCGCTGCTCGCGGACTGGGACGCGCTGCTGGACGCGGTGGCGAACCCGGACGAGGACCGCATCCTGGCGCGGTTCCGGCTGCTGCTGGACGCGGTGCTCCGCACCAACTACCACCAGTACAAGCCCTACATTTCCTTCAAGATCGACAGCGCGGCGGCGGGCGACATGCCGGCGCCCAAGCCCTGGCGCGAGGTGTTCGTCCACTCGCCGCGCATGGAGGGCACGCACCTCCGCGCCGGCCCGGTGGCGCGCGGCGGCATCCGTTGGTCGGACCGGCGGGAGGACTTCCGCACCGAGATCCTCGGGCTGATGAAGGCGCAGCGGGTCAAGAACGTCGTCATCGTGCCGACCGGGGCCAAGGGCGGCTTCGTGCTGAAGCGCCCGCCGCCGGCCACCGACCGCGAGGCGTTCCAGGCCGAGGGAGTCGCCTGCTACCAGACCCTCGTGCGCGGGCTGCTCGACATCACCGACAACCTCGACGGCGAGCGGGTGGTGCCGCCGGAGCGGGTGGTGCGGCGGGACGCGGACGACCCGTACATGGTCGTCGCGGCCGACAAGGGCACCGCGACCTTCAGCGACATCGCCAACGCGCTGAGCGCCGAATACGGCTTCTGGCTGGGCGACGCCTTCGCCTCCGGCGGCTCGGCCGGGTACGACCACAAGGCCATGGGCATCACCGCGCGCGGCGCCTGGGTGATGGTCGCGCGGCACTTCGCGGAGCTGGGGCACGACATCTTCACGCAGGAGTTCACCTGCGCCGGCGTGGGCGACATGTCGGGCGACGTGTTCGGCAACGGGCTGCTGATCTCGCGCAGCACCAAGCTGGTCGCGGCCTTCGACCACCGGCACGTCTTCATAGACCCCGACCCCGATCCGGAGGCGTCCTACGCGGAGCGCGAGCGGCTGTTCCGGCTGCCGCGCTCCTCCTGGGCGGACTACGACCCTGCGAAGATCTCGCCCGGCGGCGGGGTGTTCGCGCGCAACCTGAAGCGGGTGCCGCTCCCGGCGCGGGCGCGCGAGGCGCTGGGCATCGAGGAGGAGCAGCCGGAGCCGGCCGCCGTGGTCCGCGCCATCCTCAAGGCGCCGGTGGACCTGCTCTACTTCGGCGGCATCGGCACCTACGTGAAGGCCAGCACCGAGAGCCAGGCCGAGGCCGGCGACCGCGCCAACGACGCGGTGCGCGTGGACGGGCGCGAACTGCGTGCGCGCGTGGTGGGCGAGGGCGCGAACCTCGCCGTCACCCAGGCCGGGCGCGTGGAGTACGCGCGGGCGGCGGGCGGGCGCATCAACACGGACGCGCTGGACAACTCGGCCGGCGTCTCCACCAGCGACCACGAGGTCAACATCAAGATCCTGCTCGCCGACGTGGAGCGGGCCGGCCGGATGACCCGGCCGCAGCGCGACTCCCTGCTGGCCGAGATGACGGACGAGGTCGCCCGGCTGGTGCTGCGCGACAACGCGGAGCAGTCGCTCGCCGTCAGCCTGGAGGAGCGCGCTGCGCCGGCGGATGCGCTGCCGGCGCAGGCCGCGCTGATGCAGCGGCTGGAAGCGGCGGGCGTGCTGGACCGGAGCGTCGCCGGCCTGCCGGACGCGGCGACCATGACGGCGCGCGTGGCCGCCGGGGACGCGCTGACGCGGCCGGCCGTCTGCGCGCTGCTGCCGCTGGCGAAGCTCTGGCTCAACGAGGCGATCGAGGCCGGGCCGCTGCCCGACGACCCCGCCTTCGCGCCGGTGCTGGCGACCTACTTCCCGGCGCCGCTGCGCGAGCGGTACGCCGACGCCATCGCCCGGCACCGGCTGCGGCGCGACCTGGTGGCGACGGCCGTGACCAACGGCGTGGCCAACCGCCTCGGCTGCGCCGGGCTGGCGCGGCTCGCGGCGCAGGCCGACCCGGCCGCGGCGGCGCGCGCGGCG
>NZ_BAAAFZ010000097.1:0-10483 GCF_039523795.1 Craurococcus roseus
CCGGCCGCCACCGCGTCCACCAAGGCGATCTGCGCCGGCAAGCAGACGTCCCGCAGGTCGTAGCGCTCCTGCACGGTGCACCGCGCCGCCGCGCGCAGAGGGGCCATCGCCGCCGGGTCGGACAAGGCGCGCACCACGGCCGCGGCGACGGCGTCCGGCGAGAAGAAGTCCACCAGCAGGCCGTTCGCCCCGTCCTCGATCACCTCCTGCACCGGGGCGGTGGCGGAGCCGATCAGAAGGCACTCGCAGCTCATCGCCTCCAGCATCGACCAGGACAGTACGAACGGGTAGGTCAGGTAGACGTGCGCGGAGGACAGGCTGAGGAGGTCCAGCAGGGCCGAGTGCGCCACCTTGCCGGTGAAGTGGACGCGCTCCATCGGCAGGCGCCCCCCGAGTTCGGCGAGGAGCTGCTCCTTCCAGGTGCCGCCGCCGGGGGGCTTGCCGCCGTAGTGCGGTTCGTCGCCGCCCACCAGCACCACCTGCGCCGACGGCCGGCGGGACAAGATCTCCGGCAGGCTACGCATGAAGGTGGGGAAGCCGCGGTAGGGCTCCAGGCCGCGGGCGATGAACGTCACCACCTCGTCGCCGCGCCCGAGCGTCCGGCCGTCGGGCAAAGCGAAGCGCGCGTCGGCGCGCCGGCGGATGGCGCGGGTGTCCACGCCCTCGTGGACCACCGACATGCGGGCCTGGGCCCAGTCGGGGAAGCGGCTGCACTGCCAGCGGGTTGGCGTCTGCCCCCAGTCGGCCTGCTCCAACGACGCGAGATGCGTGGCGTTCAGCATCCGCACCCGGCCGGCGTCGTCGATGGAAACCGGGCCGGGCGGGTCGAAGCCGACGTCGCCGCCGGAGGAGCGGAAGTAGTACTCGAAATAGTAGAGTAGCTTGGCCTCGGGCCAGACATCGCGCAGGAACAGCCCCTCGCCCCAGCCGGGGTGGCAGCAGACGACGTCCGGCGAGAAGCCGCGCTCCTTCAGGGCGAGCGCGCCGCGCGCGACCTGCTGGCCGCGGAACACCGCGTTTTCGAAGCGGCGGATGTAGCGGTGCGTGTCCTTGCCGCCTTGGGACGGCGGCGGCTTGTAGCGGAGGTGCCGCACGCCCGGCAGCGCCTCGCGTTCGTTCTCGCCGAGCGCGACCACCGCGTCCCTCCGCCGCGCCAGGGCCGGCGCGATATGGCGGTACTGCGCCGGGAAATTCTGGTGGACGAACAACACCTTCATGCGCCGGACCCCCGATGCCGCGCCTTCGCAGAAGCGGGCCGCCCCGGCCCCTCACAGGTTCGTCATGCCGCATCATGCCTTTCCACGCAAACATCTTCGATGATGCGCGCTCGAAAGTTGGGTTTGTGATCAGCATGAACGGCGGAGGTTGCGCCGGCGATTGGACACGTTTCCGCGCGGCCTGCAACAATGTTTCCGCTTGCGTGTTGCGGCGGGGACAATGGCATTCGCGGATCTACAGACCGATTGGTCGCTCTTGTCCCAGTTGCTGCGGCTCGCCCAAAGCGACGGCTGGACCATCGCCTTCGGCAATGACCGGGTGGTGGTGTCCAACCGGCGCACGCAACACAGCGTGGTGGCGCTCCCCGCTTCCCTGATCGCGCACGCGCGCGGCGCAGGGTGGCGGGTGGTGCGGCGGCCGATGCGCTTCGAGCTGCGCCATCCGGCGGTGCGGCAGTGGGTCGAGGTGAGTTTGACGGCGGATTGAGGCCGCCCGCGGCGCCTACCGCGCCGCCGCGCTCGCCTCCGACCGCGTGGCGCCGACGCGCTGCGCCAGTGCCGCCGCCATGAACTCGTCGAGGTCGCCGTCCAGCACCGCCTGCGGGTTGCCCTTCTCGACCCCGGTGCGGAGGTCCTTCACGAGCTGGTAGGGCTGGAGCACGTAGGAGCGGATCTGGTGGCCCCAGCCTATGTCGGTCTTGCCGGCCTCGGTGGCGGCGTTGATCGCCTCGCGCTTGCTCAGCTCCAGCTCGTACAAACGGGCGCGCAGCATGTCCATGGCGATGGCCCGGTTGCGGTGCTGGCTGCGGTCCTGCGTCGAAGCGACCACGATCCCGGTCGGGATGTGGGTGAAGCGCACGCCGGACTCGGTCTTGTTGACGTGCTGGCCGCCGGCGCCCGACGCCCGGAAGGTGTCGGTCCGGAGGTCGGCCGGGTTGATGTCGATCTCGATCTTGTCGTCCACGACCGGGTAGACGTAGACGGAAGCGAAGCTGGTCTGGCGCTTGTCGTTGCCGCCGAAGGGGCTGATGCGGACGAGGCGGTGGACGCCGGTCTCGGTCTTGAGCCAGCCGTAGGCGTTGGGGCCGCTCACCTGGATGGTGGCGGACTTCAGCCCGGCCTCTTCGCCCGGGTTCTCCTCGGTGAGCGTCACCTTGCACCCGTGCGCCTCGGCCCAGCGCTGGTACATGCGCAGCAGCATCTCGGCCCAGTCCTGCGCGTCGGTGCCGCCGGCGCCGGCGTTGACCTCGACGAAGCAATCGTTGCTGTCCGCCTCGCCGGAGAGGAGGCTCTCGGTTTCGCGGCGCGCGGCCTCGGCGGCGAGGGCCTGGAGGTCGGCCACGGCGGCGTCGGCCGTGGCGGCATCGCCTTCCGCCTCGGCCAGTTCGACCAGCTCGATCGCGTCGGCAACGGACTGCTCCAACCGGCGCACGCCCTCCACCTGGTCAGCGAGGCGGCCGCGCTCGCGCATCACCTTCTGCGCGCCCCCGGCGTCGGACCACAGCGACGGGTCCTCGGCGCGGGCGTTCAGTTCATCCAATTTCCGGACGGCGGCATCCCAGTCAAAGATGCCTCCTCAGCAGAGCCACCGATTCGGTGATCCGCTGGTGCAGGGCTTCGGCGTCGGCGCGCATGGTGGCGGCGGATACGGGATGGCGCGGGGCGACGCAAGCGGCGGGCGCCAGTGATCAGCGACCAAGGCGCCTAGCGAGCGGTCCGAACCGGTCGCGGCCGTCTCGTGAACCAGCGCTCTGCGAGGATCAGGCCCCTATGCCGCCGACAAGCCCACCGATCACCACCCCGGGCATCGAACCGAAAACCAGCGCCGCCAAGCCGATGGCGTTCCCGCAAGGGCCGGCATAGCCGGTGCCGCACTCCTGCCCAGAAATCCTGAATCCCATGGCGGCAGCCACGAATCCGAAGACCGCACCAACCACGGCGCCGCGTGGCGCCCCCACGGCCAGGCCGCCGGTAAGCACCACCCACAATGGGGCGGCCTCCAAGACCGATGGCGCCTGCACCGCTGCTTGTGGAGGTTCGCTCAATCCTGCTTCATCTGCTTCCAACGAAGCCTCTTCCCGCCAGCACTAGGTCAGTACAACCCCGGCAAAGCCCGCTCCGGCCCGAGTTGCGCCGAAGGCGACCCCTCGTCCGGCGGCCGCGCCGCGTTCTCCGTGCCCGGCCGGAACGCCTCCATGATGGTCGCGCCGCCCTCCGCCTGCGTCCGCACCAGCGCCACGCCCGGCGGCGCGCGGAAGGGCACGGGCGGGCTGCCGCGCAGCGCCGCCTCCATCACGTCGCGGAAGATGGGCGCGGCGTTCTGGCCGCCGGTCTCGCCATTGCCCAGCGTCTTCGGCTCGTCGAAGCCGAGCCACACCGCCATCACCAAGTCGGGCGTGAAGCCCACGAACCAGTTGTCCATGTAGTCGTTGGTGGTGCCCGTCTTGCCGGCCACCGGGCGGTTCAGCCCCTGCCCCGCCCGCGTGCCGGTGCCGCGCTGCACCACGCCGGTGAGGATGTTGACCATCTGGTAGGCGGCGATCGGGTCGGTGATCTGCTTCCGCTCCTCCGTCAGCTCCGGCGGGCCGGCGTTCGGGTTCGCGGCGCCGCAATCGGCGCATTCGCGCGGGTCGCTCCGCCACACCACGCGGCCGCGCTGGTCCTGCACGCTGTCGATGAGCGTTGGCGTCACCTCGCGCCCGCCGTTGACGAAGGCGGCGTAGCCGGCGGCCATGCGCAGCACCGTGCTCTCGCCGGAGCCGAGCGCCATGGACAGGTACTTCGGCATGTTCGGGATGACGCCGAAGCGCGCCGCCGTCTCCGCCACCTTGTCCATGCCGACCTCCTGCGCCACCCGGATCGTGACGAGGTTGAGCGACTTCTCCAGCGCGCGGCGCAGGGTGACGTAGCTGTTGCTGACGCCGTCGCCGTAGTTGCCCGGCCGCCAGACGCCCTGCGCCGTCATGATCTCGATCGGCGCGTCCAGGAAGCGCTGGTTGGGCGGGATGCCCATCTCCAGCGCCGGCAGGTACACGAACGGCTTGAAGGATGAGCCGGGCTGGCGCATCGCCTGGGTGGTGCGGTTGAACTGGCTCTTCTCGAAGGACCAGCCGCCGGCCATCGCTTGCACGCGGCCCGTTGTCGGGTCGAGCGCCACCACCGCGCCCTCCACGGCGGGTACCTGCCGCAACGCGAGGCGCTCCGGCCGGGCTGGGCGGTTCTGCGCGCCGGGGCCGGACGCGGCCGCCGTCGCGGGCAGCGCCTCCACCATCACCACGTCGCCGGGCTGGAGCACGTCCGCCATGCGCTGCGGCGCGCCGCCGAGCCGGCCTTCGCCCAAGGCGCGGCGGGCCCAGGACAGGTCCTCGATGAACATGGTGCCGCTGCGCGGCTGCGGCGCGGCGCGCGCGTCCAGCCGCTCCACCCAGGCGAGCCGCGCCTCGCGCGGGCGGACCTCCAGCGCCACCGCCATGCGCCATTCAGGGGGCGCGCCGCCGGGCCGCTGCACCGCTTGCAGCTCCGGCATCCATTCGGTGGTCCCGGCGGAGACCTTGGCCACCGGCCCGCGCCAGCCGCCGCGGCGGCGGTCGTAAGCGAGCAGCCCGTTGCGGAGCGCGGTTTCGGTCGCGGCCTGCAAGGCGGGGTCGAGGCTGGTGCGGACCACGAAGCCGCCCATAACCGTCTGGTCGGGGCCGAAGCGGGCGATCAGCTCGCGCCGCACCTCCTCGGTGAAGTGCTGGCCGACCGAGACCGTGTCCGTCCGCCGCGCCGGGCGCGCGGTCACGGGCTCCGCCTTGGCGGCCTCGGCCTCGGCGGCGGACGCGGCGCCATCCTCGGCCATGCGGTCCAGCACCCAGTCGCGCCGCGCGCGGGCGGCTTCGGGGAAGCGCACGGGGTTGTAGTTGTTGGGCGCCTTGGGCAGCGCGGCGAGGAAGGCGGTCTCCCCCGCCGTCAGCTCGTCCAGCCCCTTGTTGAAATAGGTCTGCGCCGCGGCGGCGACGCCGTAGGCCTGGGAGCCGAGGTAGATCTCGTTCAGGTAGATCTCGAGGATGCGGTCCTTGGACAGCGCCTGCTCGATCCGGAACGCCAGGATCGCCTCGCGCGCCTTGCGCGCCAGCGTGCGGTCCGCGCCCACCAGCATGTTCTTCGCCACCTGCTGGGTGATGGTGGAAGCGCCGCCCATGCGCCGGCCGGAGCCGTACTGCTCCAGGTTGGTGACGACGGCCCGCAGGATGCCGATCGGGTCCACGCCGCGGTGCTCGCGGAAGCGCTGGTCCTCGGCGCTGATGAACGCCTGCGCCACGCGCGGCGGGATGGCCTCGATCGGCACGAACACCCGCCGCTCGGCCGCCAGCTCCGCCAGCAGCCGGCTGTCCGCGGCGTAGATGCGCGACATCTGCGGCGGCTGGTAGTCGGCGAGCCAGCGGTAATCGGGCAGGTCGGCCGCGACCTGCCGGTACACGACGAAGCCGGCCAGCGCCCCGCCGACGCCCGCCATCACGACGACGAGGAAGAGGAAGTGGACGAGGCGGGCGAAGACGCCGCCCGCGCGCACGCGGCGGCGGGGGCGCCGCCGCTTCGGATCGGGCGGCGGCGGGGCGGCGGGCGGCGGCGAACGGCGCCCGGACAGGGGCTCGTCGGCGCGGAGATCGGGAGGGGGGGACATGTGAGGCTCCAATTACAACGCGCCGGGCGGGGAGGCGACCGCGAAATCCGGGGCGGCGGCCCCTGGTCCGGTCAGCCCGGCGGGGGCGCCCAACCGGCCCCCTCCGCCCCGGCGAGCGAGGACCGGGCGCGCGCCTGGAGGAAACCTTCCACCGCCCCGGCCAGCGCCGCCGCCAACCGGGCGCGGTGGGCGGGGCGGTTCAGCGCCGCCTCGTCGGCGGGGTGGGACAGGAAGCCCATCTCCACCAGCGCCGCCGGCACGTCCGGCGCCTTCAGCACGGCGAAGGCCGCACGCCGGTGCGTGTTGGGCAGGAGTTGCACCTCGCCGCCCCGCAAGGAGGACACGGCTAGCCGGGCCAAGCGGTCCGACCCGGCGCGCGTTTCCTGCCGCATGAGGCTGAGCAGGATGCGGCTCACCTCCGGCGAAACGGACGGCAGCCGCAGCCCGCCGGCCTGGTCCGCGGCGTTCTCGCGCCGGGCGAGGGCGGCGGACAGGCCGTCGGAAGCGGTCTCGGACAGGGTATAGACGCTGGCGCCCCGCGCGCCCGGGGCGGAGTCGGCGTGGAGCGACAGGAACAGCGCCGCGTCCCGCCGCCGCGCCATCCCGATGCGGTCCGCCAGGGGCACGAACACGTCACGCCCGCGGGTCAGCAGCACGCGGCAGCGCCCGCCTGCCTCCAACCGCCGCTTCAGGTCGATGGCCGCAGCCAGGGTGATCCGCTTCTCCTGCGTGCCGCGCGCCCCGATCGCCCCGGGGTCGCGCCCGCCGTGGCCGGGGTCGATCACCACCAGCGGCAGCGCGACACGCGGCGGCGGCGGGGCGGCGGCGAGCGGACGGCCGCCCTCGGCCAAGCGGGCGAAGCCGGCCGCGGTACCGGGCAGCAGATCGATCACCAAACGGTCGCCGCGCGCGCCGATCGTGGGCGGCCCTACGGGCGCGGCCAAGGTCAACACGAGGGACTCGCCCGCGCGCCGGGCCCACGACACCAAACCGGCGCCGGGCAGGCGCGCGGGCGTGCCGCGCCAGGCCATCCCGGGCAGGCGGAGCACGAGGCGCGACGGGCCCTTCGCGGCGGACAGCCGCCACGCGGTCCCCGGCGCGAGCGGCACTTCGACCCGGGTGCGCCCGCCACCGCCCGAAGCGGAGACGACGGCCGGCGCTGCGGCGGCCGTTCGCGCCGGCCAGAGCCCCGCCACGGCCAACGCGCCCCCGATGCCGGCGAACACCAATCGGCGGCGCCCCACCGGCGGCGCCCCCTCACCGTTCCACCCCCGCATGGCCCGGTCCCCGATCCCCCTGGTCCCCACCGTAGCACGGTGGCGCGGGAACATGGCACGGCTGGGGCGCCTTCCTGGGCGCCCGCGCATTGTCGGCTTGTGGAACCCACCCCCCTCGCCTAAGCTGCCCTGCCCCGGCGGTGCCCGCTGCCGGTGGAGATTCGGGGGCAGGGCGGCGGCGGCGAGGCTCGATGGGCCGGCCGCGGCGGCCCGGAATGCCCGGCATGGACCCGACCCGGCCTTTCGCCGGACCCCGGTTTCCGCGTTTCGCCGGGTTCGTCCGCTCCGGGCTGGATGCCCGGTTCGCCCTCCTCCGCCGTCGCGGGATGACAGGTCGCGCCACGCGGCGGAGGTTGCGGTAGCCCGCCATCCCTCCATCCCCGTCAGGCCAGCCGACACCGCCGTGCCCGTTCCAACGGGCCATGCGCCGCACCGGTTGCGCGAGCGAGGCGAGGCGCAGGGTTTGAACCCTGGGGCGCGACCCCGGGTGGCCATGCGCCGCCGCGAGCACCGGCGCGCGTGCCGCCCCGTGCGCCGCGCCCCGCCGGACCGAGGAGGAGGCCGCCGCTTGTCCATCGACCGCGCCGCGCCCTCAGCGTCGTCCGGGCCACCCCACCCCCATCCGCCGCCCGTCCCGGTGCGAACCGCCCGGCGGAGCGGCGCGGAGCACAAGCTTCGATGACGAAGAAGATGCTGATCGACGCGTCCCACGCGGAAGAAACCCGCGTGGTGGTGCTGGACGGCAACCGGCTGGAGGATTTCGACCTCGAAGCCGCCAACAGGCTGCCCCTCAAAGGCAACATCTACCTGGCCAAGGTCGTGAGGGTGGAGCCCTCCTTGCAGGCCGCATTCGTGGAGTACGGCGGCAACCGCCACGGCTTCCTGCCGCTCGCGGAGATCCACCCGGACTACTACCAGATCCCGGTCGCCGACCGGCAGCGCCTGCTGGCGATGCAGGCCGCCGAGGCGCGCGAGGAAGAGGCCGCGGAGGAAGCGGAAGCCGCGTTTGAGCGGGCCGAGGAGACCGCTGAGGACGCGGACACCGCCCCCGACCGCATCGAAGGCGCGGCCGCTGAGGCCGACCGGACCGAATCCGGACCGCCCGAAACCGTGGCCGAGGCTTCCGCCACCGACGAAACCGACCCCGACGCCGGCCGCGACGCCGAGGCCGGCCGCGCGGGCGGGTCGGACGTACCGGCGGGAGCGGCCGAAGCCGGGCCGCCGTCCCGCGAAGAAGAGCCCGAGCCGGTGCTGGTCGCGTCGCCGGCTCAGGTGAAAGCCGTGGCGGCTGACGCCGACCAGACGACGCCCGCCGCCGGCGAAGCGCCGCGCGCGGCCGAGGACGCGGCGCGCGAGCAGATGGCGGCCGCGGCGGAGGAAGACGCCGCGCCGACGCCGGAGTCGGCGGCCCCGGATGCGCCGGCCGACCCGGCGGAACCCGCGCCGTCCGGAGAGGAAGCGACGATCGCGGAGCAGTCCGGGCCGTTCCTCCTCCCCGGCGAGGGCGACCAGCCCCCCCTCGAACCCGTCGCGCCCCGCCGCTCCGCCACCACCGCCGCGCCGAACGGCCACACCGACGATTTCGAGCCCGACGACGCGCCGCCGCCGGAGGAGATCGGCGGCGAGGCGCCGGAAGAAGCGGCGCGGGAGCGCCGCGGCGCCCAGCGCTTCATGCGCCAGTACAAGATCCAGGAGGTGATCAAGCGCCGGCAGATCATGCTGGTGCAGGTCGTCAAGGAGGAGCGCGGCACCAAGGGCGCTGCGCTCACCACCTACATCTCGCTCGCCGGCCGCTTCTCCGTCTTGATGCCCAACTCGCCGCGCGGCGGCGGCGTGTCGCGCAAGATCACCTCGGCCACCGACCGGCGCCGCTTGCGCGAGGTGATCGACGAGGTGGGCCTGCCGGACGGCATGAGCCTGATCGTCCGCACCGCCGGCGCCCAGCGGCCGAAGCCCGAGATCCGGCGCGATTGCGAATACCTGCTGCGCCTGTGGGACAGCATCCGGGAACGCACCCTGTCCTCGTCCGCGCCGGCGCTGATCTACGAGGAAGCGGACCTCATCAAGCGCTCCATCCGCGACAACTACGCGCGCGACGTGGAGGAGATCCTGGTGGACGGCGAGGACGCCTACCGGGAAGCGCGCGAGTTCATGCGCATGCTGATGCCGCAGCACGCGCAGAAGATACAGCTCTTCCGTGACGGCGGGCTGTTCGCGCGCCACGGCGTCGAGGCGCAGCTCGACGCCATGCACTCGCCCGTGGTGCAGCTCCGCTCCGGCGGCTACATCGTCATCAACCAGACCGAGGCGCTGGTCGCCATCGACGTGAACTCCGGCCGCTCCACGCGCGAGCGGCACATCGAGGACACGGCGTTCCGCACCAACATGGAAGCGGCGGACGAGATCGCCCGGCAGCTCCGGCTGCGCGACCTCGCCGGCCTCATCGTCATCGACTTCATCGACATGGAGTCGAACCGGCACGACGCCACGGTGGAGCGCCGGCTCAAGGACGCGCTGAAGCACGACCGGGCGCGCATCCAAGTGGGCCGCATCTCCCACTTCGGCCTTTTGGAGATGAGCCGGCAGCGGCTGCGCCCGTCGCTGGCCGAGACCGCCTTCGTGCCCTGCCCGCACTGCGGCGGGCACGGCCAGGTCCGCAGCATCGAGAGCAGCGCGCTGTCCGTGCTGCGCGCCATCGAGGAGGAGGGCGCCAAGCGCCGCGCCGCCGAGATCGCCGTGCATGTGGCGAGCCCGGTGGCGCTGTACCTGCTCAACCGCAAGCGCGACCGCCTGGCGCGGATCGAGCACCGCTTCGGCATGTCGGTGGTGTTCGAGCCGGACGACTCGCTGCAACCGCCGGCGCTGCGCATCGACCGGCTGCGGGTGGCCGACCCGAGCCGGCAGCGCCCGGCCGACTCGGCGCCGTCGGCGCTGCGCATGGATTACGCGCCCGAACCCGAGGAGGACGACGAGGAGGCGCCGGAAGCGGCGGCCCTCGACGCCGGCGGCGAGGACGCGGAGGCGGACGCGCCGGAGGGCCGCGCCAACGGCCGCGTGTCGGCCGAGGCCGGCAGCGCGGAGGAGCGTGCCGAAGAAGGGCGCAGGCGGCGCCGTCGCCGGCGTCGGCGCGGCGGCCGCGCCGACGAGGCGGACTCGGCCGGCGCCGGCACGGAAGGCCCCGACGAGGACGGCGAAGCCGGGGACATGGCGTCGGCGGTGGAAGCCGCGGCGGGCGACGACGCGGTGGACGAAGCCGGCCCCGGGGACGAAGAGGCGGACGGCGGAGCGGCGCCGGACGAGGACGCGCCGCTCCCGGCCGCGGC
>NZ_BAAAFZ010000098.1:0-12976 GCF_039523795.1 Craurococcus roseus
ATCGTCCCGATGTTGCAGTGCGGCTTCGTCCGCTCGAACTTCGCCTTCGCCATGTCCGGCCTCGCTAATCCTGTCTGATCCAAACGCCAAAGCACCCGCCGCAAGCTGGAGCGGGTGACGGGAATCGAACCCGCATAGCCAGCTTGGAAGGCTGGAGCTCTACCATTGAGCTACACCCGCGCCGCGAGCGGCGCGCCGGCGAAGACCGGGGCGGGACTGAATGGAGGGGGTTGGATTCGAACCAACGTAGGCGCGAGCCAACGGATTTACAGTCCGTCCCCTTTAGCCACTCGGGCACCCCTCCGCACGCGGCGTCCATACCGATCCTGCCGACGGAGCGCGCCCGTTATCCGGATTCCGGGGGCGCGTCAACGAATTGTCGGCGCGGGCCCGGGTACACCGGCCGTTAAGCCGGGGCGGGCACCATCCGGCGCGACCGGCCCCAATACGAGGGGCGGCGAACCCGGGCCGCCGAGGTCCGACGCGCGACAGGACCGCCATGACACCGCCCACCGGGGACACGCGCCGCCGTCCGCTTCTCACCGCCCTGGCCGAGGCGGCCGCGCTGGCCCTGGTCGGCCGGCGCGAGAACCCCCTCCGGGGCCTGCCCGAAGACCGCGCCGCGCGGATCAGGGCGGCGCAGGTCGCCAGCGTGGTCCGGCTCACGCCGCTCTCCATGGCGGTCAACCTGCTCAACACCGGCCTCGTGGTCCACCTCTTCTGGGCCGACGGCCCGTCGCGGTGGCTGCTCGGCGCCTGGTTCGCACTGGTGGCGCTGCTGGCCGGCGCGGCGCTCTGGAACTGGCGCGCCGCGAAGCGCCGGCCGCCGCGGACGGCGGTGTCCCCCCGGGCCACGGCGCACACGCTCGCCCACGCGATCCTCTTCGCCGGCGCTTGGGCCGCCCTGCCCGCGGCGCTCTTCCCGATGGCCGGTCCGTTCGAGCGCTTCGCCCTGGGGTGCTTCGCCACGGGCATGATCGCCGGCGGCGCCTTCGCCCTGTCGGCGGTGCCCCGGGCCGGCCTCGCCTACACCTGGATCATGTGCCTGCTGATGGGCGCCGGCATGGCGTTCTCGGGCGACCACAGGATGGCCGCCGCCGCCGGGTTCCTGTGCTTCTACGCTGCCATCATCTCCCGCAACCTGGTGGCGCACGGCGACCTGTTCGCGGCCAACCTCCGGGGGCGCTCCGAAATCGAGGCGCAGCGCGAGGTGCTCGGCCTCCTGCTGCGCGATTTCGAGGAGAGCGCGGGCGACTGCCTGTGGGAAACCGACGCCGCCGGCCGGCTCCGCCGCTGCCCGCCCCGCTTCGCCCGGATGCTCGGCGTCGCGCCGGAAACCGCGGCGGACGCGATCCTGCCGGACCTGCTCGGACGGGACGGCGGCGCGGCCGACCGCTTCGCGGCCCGGGATCCCTTCCGCGACCTGTTGGCAACGGTCCCGGCGGCCGGCGGCGGGGAGCGCGCGCTGTCGTTCACCGCCAAGCCGGTGCTCGACGCCTCAGGAGCCTTCGCCGGCTTCCGCGGCGTCGCGTCGGACGTCACGGAACGGGTGAAGGCCGAAGCCGAACTCGCGCGGACCAAGGCCTTCCTCGACGCCGTCGTGGAGAACGTGCCCGCGGTGCTGTTCGCCAAGGACATGGAGGACGGCGGGCGTTACGTCCTGCTCAACCGCGCGGGCGAGCGGCTGCTCGGGTGCCCGCGGGCGGCCGTCCTGGGCAAGACCGACCGCGACCTCTTCGCGCCGGACGAGGCGGAGCGCTTCGCGGCCAACGACCGGCTGGCGCTCGCGGCGACGGCCGCGGCCGAGGGCGACGCGCGTTGCGTCTCGGAAGAAGCGGCACTCGCTTCCCGGCACAACGGCGTCCGCCACCTCCGCACACGCAAGCTCGCGCTCGCGGACCTGACGGCCGGCGGCACGGGCGCGGGGCCGGCCCGCTACGTGCTCGGCATCTCCGAAGACGTGACGGAGCGCAAGCGCGACGAGGAGCGCCTGAGGGAGCAGCACCGGCGGCTGGACGCGGCGCTCACCCACATGTCGCACGGCTTGGCCATGTTCGACGCCGAACGGCGCTTGGTCGTCTGCAACCGGCGCCTCCTGGAGATGTACGGCCTCCCCGACGGGCTGGGCGCGTGCGGCACGCCGCTGCGCGCGCTGGTGGAGGCCAGCATCGCGCGCGGCAACCACCCCAACCTGTCGGCCGAGTTCATCATCGCCGATTACGAGGCGAGGCTGTCCGGTTCCGAACCCGGCACGGCGTTCGCGCGGCTCGGGGACGGGCGCTCCATCGAGATGTC
Source organism: Craurococcus roseus (assembly GCF_039523795.1). Taxonomy (NCBI): domain Bacteria; kingdom Pseudomonadati; phylum Pseudomonadota; class Alphaproteobacteria; order Acetobacterales; family Acetobacteraceae; genus Craurococcus; species Craurococcus roseus. The sequence continues at coordinate 2,296 of NZ_BAAAFZ010000098.1, forward strand.
GTACCAGCCGCTGGCCGGCGGCGGGGCGGTGGTGACCTTCGAGGACGTCAGCGAGAGGCGCCGCGCCGAGGCGCTCATCAAGGAGCAGAACGAGCGGCTCCGGCTGCGCGAGGAGGAACTCGCCGTCCAGAACGCGCGCTTCCACACCGCCATCGAGAACATCAACCAAGGGCTGTGCTTCTTCGACGGCGACCACCGCTTGATCGTCGGCAACAGGCGCTACGCCGAACTGTACGGCTTGGCCCCGGACCAGACCGCGCCGGGGACGACGGTGCGGGAGATCGTCGAGCGCAGGATCGCCGCGGGGACCGGGCCCAAGGGGATCACGCTCGAAGAGTACGTGGTCTGGCGCGACGCGGTCGCGCGCTCGCCCGGCGCGTCCACCAACCTGATCGAGCTGGCGGACGGCCGCCTGTTCGAGGTCCGGCGGGAGGCCACGCCGGACGGGGGCTCGGTGGCGACGCACCAGGACGTCACGGAGCGCCTCCGCACGGAAGCCGCCTTGATGGCCCAAAACGAACGCTTCGACGCCGCGCTGACGAACATGTCCCAGGGCCTCGCTATGTTCGACGCCGACGCGCGCCTCGTCGTCCACAACGAGCGCGTCCTCGAACTCTTCGGCCTGCCGCCGGGCGCGTTGCGGCCGGGCCAGACCCACCGCGAGATCGTGGAGCGCCTCGCCGCGCTCGGACTGTACGCGGCCGGCCCCTCCCCGGACGAGATCTGCGGGAGCTTCCGCGCGCCGCTCGAAGGCGACGCGGCGTCCGCCGTCCAGTACCGCGCGTTGGCGAACGGCCGCACCTTGGCCATCGCCACCCGGCCCATGAGGACGGGCGGCTACGTTGCGACCTACGAGGACGTGACCGAGCGGCGGCAGGCCGAAGCGCGCATCATGCACATGGCTCGCCACGACGCCCTGACGGGCTTGTCCAACCGCTTGTCCTTCCACGAACGCCTGGAGCGCGCGTTGCGGCCGCTCCGGCGGGGCCCGGAAGGGGGAACCAACGCCGGAACCGGCCGGACGCGGACCGCCGGCGGCAAGGGCTGCATCGCCGTCCTCTACCTCGACCTGGACCGCTTCAAGGGCGTCAACGACACCCTCGGCCACCCCGCGGGCGACGCCTTGCTGAAGGCGGTCGCCGGCCGGATCGCCGCGGCGACGCGGGCGCCGCACGGCGGCGCGGGGCGGGCGGAGGCGGCCATCGCGCGCCTGGGCGGCGACGAGTTCGCGGTCGCGGTGGCGGTCGGCGCCGGGCCCGCCGCCGCCCGCGCCGCCGCTGCGGCCCTCGCCGCGCGCCTGGTCGCCGTGCTGGACGAGCCGTTCGAGGTCGAAGGCCACCAAGTGGTGGCAGGCACGAGCGTCGGGATCGCCCTGGCGCCGGTGGACGGGGACTGCCCGGACCGGCTGCTCAAGGCCGCGGACCTCGCCCTCTACAAGGCGAAGGCGGAAGGGCGGGGCACGTTCCGCTTCTTCGAACCGGAGATGGACCGCCAAGCGCGGGCGCAGCGCGCGCTGGAGACCGACCTGCGGCGCGCCTTAGCCGCCGGCGAGTTCGAGCTCCACTACCAGCCCATCCTCGACCTTCGCGCCGACCGCGTTTCGGGGTTCGAAGCGCTGCTGCGTTGGAACCACCCCGACCGCGGCCGGGTTTCGCCGGCCGAGTTCGTGCCGGTCGCAGAGGAGATCGGCCTCATGGCGCCGATCGGCGATTGGGTGCTGCGCACCGCCTGCGCCGAAGCGGCCGCCTGGCCGGGCGCCTTGAAGGTGGCGGTCAACCTGTCGCCGGCGCAGTTCAGGAGCCGCAAGCTGGTGACGTCCGTGGCGGAAGCGCTTTCGGCGTCGGGCCTGCCGCCGGACCGACTGGAGCTGGAGATCACCGAAACCGTGCTGCTGGAGCGCTCGGAGCCCAACCTCGACCAACTGCACCAGTTGCGGGCGCTCGGCGCGCGCATCGCCATGGACGATTTCGGGACGGGCTACTCGTCCCTGGGCTACCTGCGCGCCTTCCCCTTCGACAAGATCAAGATCGACCGCTCCTTCGTGCACGACCTGGAAAAGGACGGCGACGGCGGCTGCGCGGCCATCGTGCGCGCCGTCGCCGGCCTGGGCGCGAGCCTCGGCGTGCGCACCACGGCGGAGGGCGTGGAGACGGCGGCCCAACTCGCCTTCATCCGTGCGGAAGGCTGCACCGAGGTGCAGGGCTACCACCTCTCGCCGCCGCGGCCGGCGGCCGAGATCGCCGCCATGCTGCGCCCCCTCGTCCACGGCGCGGGCAAGGCCGCGGCGGACGCGCTTTGAAGCGGGGGCGCGGCGCCGGTCCAGCCGGCGAGGCAGTGCCTCGGTTTGGATGTCCTTGGAGGGCGGGAAGCGGCCCCCTACCCTCCGCGGGCGCCCTGCTCGCGTCGCACGGTTCCGAGGAATAGCCGCATCGCCCGCGGCGACCGCAGGTGGTGCACGCGCTTCGACGATGCTTCGGCCACGGATTGCCTGTGGCGAGGCGTCAGCCGGCGATGGCAGCGCCACAGCACATTGTAGCTGCTGACGGTATTCGCCCAGATCGGGCCGCCCGCCGGCCAGCCTTCCGGGTCCGCGAAGATGCCCTTGATGAGCCGCTTCGTGACCCACCAGTGATGAAGGGAAGGGGCAGGTCGACACGGACCGGCGTGTCGGCGGCCGCCAACCGCTCCCAGGCGGATGCGACGCAGTCTAAGCCGTCGATGATCCAGGCATCCCTCCGCAGCAGTTCGGCGTGGATCTGCGGGTATCGCTCGTGCGGCACCTTCTCGCCGCATGGCCCGTGCTGGATCGTGTCGACCGCTTGCAGCGGCAGCCCGGTCAGGTTCGCCAGCCGCTTGGCGAGGGTGGACTTGCCGCCGCCGGCCTTGCAGAACACCGCCACCCGCCTCATCGCAGGCCTCGCGCCGGCGGGGGCCGAGGCGAGCGCGTCAGCGTTCGGTCGCCTGCGCGGTTCGGAGAGGGCGGGCACGGGCTGCGGCATGATGGACGTCCGGGTGGGCGCCGGATCGGGCGAAGGCGGCAAGGGGCGACGCAGCCGGCCTGAAAGGGTCAGGCCGAGAGGGTAATCCGCCCAAAGCGCCCCGGGGTCGTCATGCGCGGAGCGTAGCGCCGGGCACGGTGCGGGTTCCAGTCTCGAAGAGCGCTCCGCGTCGTTCGGTGGCGGTGGATCGGTCCGGGATCGGCCGCGGCCTGCGAAGGTTCGCCTTGGGGCGGCAGCCGAAGTCCAAACCGAGACACCGCCGCCGGCGACGATTCCTTGCGCCACCATATTTGTTCATGTTGTGTTTCGAAACTTCGACGGAGCGTCGCCCATGCACCACGCCTCCTTGGACCGCTCGCCTGCCATCCCCGGCCCTTCGCCGCCGCACCTACGCCGCGCGACGTCGCACCCGCTGCCTCTCCTCCGACAAGTCGCGTGAGCGCGTCCGATGAAACCACCCACGCCGCGGACCACGCGAACGCAGGCCCCGCCCCACCCCGGCGCCCGCTCAGCCGCCGCCGCGCAATTTGTCCGAATCGCGCAAAACGCGCCGAACCTTCGGCGTGGCCTCTGGCGGCGCGCGCCCTCCCCGCCGCACCCGCGGCATTCGTCCGAACGTCGGCAGGACCGCGGCAGCACCCGGCCGGCGTTGGGGCATTCGTCCCATTCGCGCAAAACCCGCCGCGCCGTCGACCGTGCGTCCGCCGCTCCGGCCACCCGGCGCTCGCCGGGTCCGTCTTCCGGCCAACGCCGCGCCATTCGTCAGAACGGAGCACGCTCCTCCGCACCGCAGGATCGGATCGTTCGCCCATCCGGCCCGCCCCGGCTCCAGCCAGCGCACGGCATTCGTCCGAAACGCGCCCGAGCCGCCGGATCGCCCCCCGGACACCGGCCCGGCCGGCACAAGGGTACTTGTCCGAACGGAGCACGGGCCGCCGCACCACCGAAAGGGTCCACACCGTTCCGGCGCGGGCACCGCGACGCCGCCCTCCCTTGCCAGGGCCGTTCCGCGGTCCAGGATGGGCCCATGCGTCGCTCGCCGCCCCGCCATCCCCGGCCGTTCGCCGCCGGTGTTTCCCCGCGTCCGGGTGCCGCCGGCGGGCCGCGCGCCGGCAGCGGGCCGGCCGGCGTGTGGCTGCACGGCCTCCACCCGGTCGCGGCAGCGCTCGCCAACCCCGCCCGCCGCCTGCGCCGCCTGTTGCTCACGGAAGAAGCGGAAGCCGCCCTCGCCGCGCGCCTGCCTGCCGGCCGGCCCTGGCGCATCGCGCCGGAGCGGGCCGACCGCGCCCGCTTCAACACATTCCTCCACGAGGACGCCGTCCACCAAGGCGCCGCGCTCCTGGCCGACCCGCTGCCTCCGGTGCCGCTCGATCGCGCGCTCGCCCACGGCGACGGGCCGGTGCTTGTGCTCGACCAAGTGACGGACCCGCGCAACGTCGGCGCCATCCTGCGCTCCGCCGCGGCCTTCGGCGCCGCCGCCCTGGTGCTACAGGACCGCCACGCCCCGCCCGAGACCGGCACCCTGGCGCGCGCCGCCTCCGGCGCGCTGGAGATCGTCCCCGTGGTGCGGGAGGTGAACCTCGCCCGCGCCCTGCGCGAATTGAAGGACGCCGGGCTCTGGGTGGTGGGCCTGGACGCGGCGGCGCCCGTCACGCTGGCCCAGGTCGCGCACGGGCTCGCCGGGCGGCGCGTGGCGCTGGTGCTCGGCGCGGAGGGCGAAGGGCTCCGGCGCCTCACCCGCGAAACCTGCGACGAGGTCGCCCGCCTGCCCATCGCCCCGGAGGTGGAGAGCCTCAACGTCTCCGCCGCCGCGGCGGTGGCCCTCTACGAACTCGCCCGCCGCTGAGGAGCCGCCCATGGACCCCGCCGACGCCATCCTCGCCGCCCGCCGCGCCAAGCGCCCGCTAGAACCGCTCGGAGGGGCCGCTCCCGCCGACCCGGCCGCGGGCTACGCCCTGCAACGGCGCGTGGCGGAGCGGCTCGGCGCGGTGCCGCCCGCCGGCTTCAAGATCGGCGCCACCACGAAGCAGATGCAGGCGTACCTGGGCCTCCCCGGCCCCGCCGCGGGCTTCGTCCCGCGCGAAAGCCTGCAACCGGACGGCGCGACGCTCCGCTTCGCTGACTTCCTCAACGCCGGCGTCGAGTGCGAAGTCGGCGTCCGCCTCGGCCGCGACCTGCCTTTCGGCCCCTGCACCCGCGAGCAGGCGGCGGACGCGGTGGCGGCCGTCCACCCCGCGATCGAAGTCGTGGAGAAGCGCTACCCCGCCGACCTGGCGGAACTCGGCACGCCCACCCTGATCGCCGACCAGGTGTTCCACGCCGCCGGGCTGATGGGGGCGCCGGTGCCGGACTGGCGCGCCGTCGACCTCGGCGCCGCGCGGGGCGAGTTGCGGGTGGACGGCGCGGCCAAGGGCGCCGGCCACGGCCGCGACCTGCTCGGCCACCCTTTCGAGGCGCTCGCGTGGCTCGCCGGATCGGGCGCGGCCGAGGCGTTCGGCGGCCTGAAGGCCGGCCAGGTGGTATGGCTCGGCTCGGTGACGCCGCCGATCTGGCTCGACGGCCCCTGCGAGGTGGAAGCGGCGTTCGACCTACTCGGCACCGCGCGCCTGCGCTTCGTTTGAAGCGGTTCCCGGGCCTTGCCGCGGGAGTCCGGAAGCCGCGCCCCGGGAGCGGTCACGGCGAGGCGGTCCGGCGCGACGGCGGCGGCGGGCTGGCACCTCCCCCACGCTTCAAGAGGGCGGCGCGGGGCCCTGCCCGATGCGCAGGATCGTGTCGGCGCCGTTCATCATCTCCGGCCGGTGGGCGACGCTGATGCGCGTGATGTTGAGGCGGCGGAGGCGCTCGTTGATCTGCCGCTCGTTCTCCACGTCGAGATGCGAGGTTCCCTCGTCGAGGAACAGGATCTTGGGCGCCTTGTACAGGGCGCGCGCGAGCAGCACCCGCTGCTTCTGCCCCCCCGACAGCGAGCTGCCCATGTCGCCGATCAGGCTGTTGTAGGCCATCGGCATCGCCATGACCTCGTCGTGGATGCCGGCCATCTGCGCGCACATCACCATCCGCTCGTGGTCGAAGCCCGGGTCGAAGAAGCAGATGTTGTCGGCGATCGACCCGGACAGCAGGTGGTCCTCCTGCATGACGGCGGCGACCTGCTCGCGGTAGACCCTGACTCCGATGGTCGAGAGCGGGATGCCGTCGACCAGCACCTCGCCGCTCGTCGGCTCCAGCAGCCCGAGCATGATCTTCAGCAGGGTCGTCTTGCCGCCGCCCGACGGGCCCATGATGGTGACGAACTTGCCGGCTTCGACCTTCAGGCTGACGTTCTCCAGGATGAATCGCTCGGTCTCCGCGTACCGGAAGGAGACGTTCCGCAACTCCAGGCTCCCCTGGATGGGGTTCGAGTAGGCCAAGGGCCGGTCGTGGCCGCGTTCGAGCGGGTTCAACGCGATGTCGGAAATCCGCTCCAGGTGCAAGTCCAGCAAGCGGAATTCTAGCGCCTTCTCGACCAGGGTGGAGGCCTTGCTCGTGAAGTGCATCTTGTACGCCATGAAGGCGAAGATCATGCCGACCGTTATGGCGTTGTCGAGGACGAGCATCGCCGCCAGGTACACGGTCAGGATGTTCTCGACGCCGAAGATGGCGGAGTTCATCGTCTTGAACTGGATCTGCGCGCGCCCCAGGCGGACGCCGGCGTTCACCGTGTCGGCGTGCTTGTTGAGCCACTGGCCTTCGCGGTCGGCTTCCCGGTTGAACAGCTTGATGCTCTGGATGGCCCGCGCGCTCTCGATGAAATTCGAGTTCTCGTGCGCCTCGGCCTGGATGGTCGCTTCGCTGAGGTCCCTGAACCTGCGGTACAGCGCGAGCCGAAGGACGATGTAGAGCAGCAGGGCGACCACCACCACCAGCGCCAGCCGGGGGCTGTAGACGAAGATCATCGCCAGCGTGGCGAGCGCCATGATCCCGTCGATGGTTGCCAGGATCAAGCCTTCGGCGAGCGCGTTCCGAATCGGTTCGATGGACTGGAACCGCGAGAGGACGTCGCCGATGTGGCGCTTCTCGAAGAAGCTGAGCGGGAGCCGGACCAAGTGGTGGAACAGGCGCGCGCCCATCTGGAAGTGGACCGCGTTCTGCACCACGAGGACGATGTGCGAGCGCAACGCGGTGGTGGCGACGTTGATGGCGGTGAGCAGCCCGAAGCCGAGGGCCAGCGCCAGCATCAGGTCCACGTCGCCGCGCGCGACGACCTCGTCGACCGTGATCTGCATGTAGAACGGCGCGGCGATGACGAGCAGTTCCAGGATCACCGAAAGCGTGAAGATCTGGACCAGCGGCGCCGACATCCCTGGCATCTGCCCCCAGAAGATCCGGAAGGGCAGCCGGGCCGTCTCGTTTTTCGGGGCGAAGCCGTCCGCGGGCGAGAGCTCCAGGGCGACGCCGGTCAGGTGCTTGGATGCTTCGGCGAGGGGGAAGGTCTTCTCGCCGGAAGCGGGGTCGTGGACGACGATGCCTCTGCCCGTGACCGCCTTCAGCACCACGAAGTGGTTCATGTCCCAGTGCACGATCGCGGGCAGCGTCAATTGCCGGAGCGCTTCCACCTCGAAACGGAGCGGCCGGCACGCCAGGTGCATCTGGTTCGCGACCTGGATCAGGCCCCGGAGCGTGACGCCCTTCAAGGAGACGGGGTGGCGGCGGCGGAGGGTGTTCAGGTCGATGCGGTGCCCGTGGTAGGAAGCGACCATGGCCAAGCAGGCGAGGCCGCATTCCGCGGCCTCCGTCTGCAGGATGCTCGGGAGGCGGCGCCGGCCGCCGAAGTCCAGGAGGCTCTGGATCATCCCTGGATCCTCGCGCTCAGGAGCGGGTTGAGGATCCAGTCCACCAGCGTTCGCTTCTCCAGGATGATGTCGGCCTTGAGGAGCATGTCGGGCTGCAGCGGCACCCGCTTGCCGTAGGCATCTATGTCCGGGCGGTCGAGCGCGACGACCGCGCGGTAGGACGGCCCATCGAGCGTGACAGGCGCGGAGATGTCGGGCGCCGACAGCATGGTTTGGGAGACCCTGACGATCCGCCCGCGGTAAACGCCGTAGTGCTGGTAAGGGAAGGCGTCATAGAGGAGCCGGACGGGCTGCCCGACCTCGACGAACCCGATCGCGCGCGCCGGGACGAACAGTTCAGCCTGCAAGGCGCTGCCGCCGGGCACGATTTGGAGTTGCAGGCGCCGGGGTTCCGCGGCTTGGCCAACGGAAGCCTGGAGCGAAGAAACGACCCCGCTGATGGGCGCGCGGATGACGTAGGCCCGGCGCCCGTTGATCTCGGCGGTGCGCTGCTCCGCCGCGGAAAGCTCGCCGCGCAAGCCCTGGAGCTTTTCCGCGGTGACGATGGGGAGTTGCTCCAACGTGTACTGCGCTTCGGTGAGCTGGTTCTGGCGCTCCGTGACCTGCTGGTAGAGGGTGCTGAGGTTCAGCCGCTGTTCGAGCAGCGCCTCCTCCCGGCGCCGCTGCTCGATCTCCGAGACCAAGCCGCGCGTGGCGAGTTGCGCCCCGGAGGTGACGAGCCTTTCCACGACGCGGATGCGGTCCTTTTGGATGGCGATCTGCGCGCCGAGGTAGCCCAGGCCGGTTTCGAGGTTTCGAATCTGCGCGGCCAACCGGCCCCGCTCCGACGCCGCGCGCTGCTCCTCGGCGGCCATCTGGCGGAGGAGCGCCTCCTTTTGCCGTGCGAGGGTGTTCAGGATGCTGGCGTTGACGTCCTCGCCGTCGGCCGCGATCTGGTCGGTGGTGACGCTGAAAAGGGGTTGGCCCTCTTCGACGCGTTGGCCCTGCTCGACATAGATGGCGCCGATGGTGCCCTGCTGCGGGGCGAAGACCTTGGCCGTCCCGGAGGCGGGCGCCAAGTAGCCGGTGACCGTCTCCTTGCGGGCGTACTGCGCGAGGAAGAGGAAGGCGATAACGGCCGCCGCGGCGCCGGTGATGAACCACACCATCAGCCGGGTCGGCAGCGGCTGCAGCGGGACGACGCGGCCCCACTGCCGGTTCTGCTGCTGGAACTCGACCACCTCTTGGCGGAACAACTGGCGTCGAGACGTCACCTCACGGCCCATGGCACCCAATCCGCCCAAGCTCACCGCACGACCGCCCGCCTCGTGCGCCCACGCGCCCCCCCGAGTCGCAAGGGCATGTCCCCTCTCCCGGCCGGACGGCCGGGAGAGGGGGTCGGGGCCCCGGTCGGACCTAGCTGATGTTGTTGGATTGGTAGGCGACTTGCGTGTTGCTCTGGCCCGAGCCGATCGGAACGTTCACGCCGGCCAGCTGAACATTCGCCGCGAGTTGAGTGGAGTTGTTCTGCTGGAAGTTGAAGCTCTTGCTGACGAAGCCCCAGCCGCCGCCGTTCACGGCGTCGAGTTCGGCGTCGGAAAGGACGGTGATCTTGTCGGTCATTATACCCTCCTGGCGATCTGAAATCATGAAGCGAGCCCTCGTTGGGTTCACGTCCGCGACCCGCGCCGTACGGCGCCGCGGTCCACACGGCCGCTCCCCACGCTCCCGGCCGGATGGTCGGGAGTGAACTCGCGCGTGACGATTGGGACTCAGCTGATGTTGTTGGACTGGCTCACGCCCTGATTGTTGGTTTGCCCAGAGAGGATGGGCACATTCACAACAGCGGCCTGGACATTCGCCGCAGCTTGGAGCGAGTTGTTCTGCTGGAAGTTGAAGCTCTTGCTGACGTAACCCCAGCCGCCGCTCACGGCATCGAGTTCGGCGTCGTTCAGTTGATAAATTTCCATGTCAATCTTCCTCGCCTATGGGCCCCGTGTTTGAGGACCTCTGTTCTGGGCTTTCGCCCTCCGCACAGCGCCATATGGCGCCGCACCTCTCTGTCGCCCTGACTTCTTCACCACAGCGACAATCTCAATTATATTATTTAATTATTGTGCCTCGCTTAACACGCAGCATGAAGTTAATTAATCTTTATGATTTGCCCGGCAGTCTGCACAATACTCTGGCTTGAAAGAGCCGGCACATTTAAAATCCCTGCTTGAACATTTATGGCATTCTGCACCACGATGTTCTGCTGGATGTTGAAGCTGTCATCGATGTTGATGAATGATGAAAAACGAGCTCCGCCGTTCACGCTGTCGAGTTCGTCATCGGCCAAATGGTGCAAAGTCATAATCAGCTTCCTCACCAATGAGCCCCGAGCACGGGCCTCGAGTTATGGGCTTCCGCCCCCATGCGGCGCCAAGGTCGACGCCGCACCTCGCAGCCGCCACGACTCGTCCGCCGTGGCGCCAGACCTTCCGAGCTTATGGATTTCCCACTGAGCTCGGAAGAATATGCGGAAACTTCGAGCCGCATGGGGTTGCCTCACACAGACAAGCCGGAGTTCTTTGTAAAATACACTTTACAAAATTTTTCAGCGTTCCGGCCCGCCTCACCAGTGAAGCCCTGGCGAAGTTTCCTCCCGTTATTTAACCATGCGCCCTGGTAGTCTGCGCTTGGCGATAACTATTTAGACAAAGCCGAAAGATGTAAGCAAGGCCCTTGCACACTTTCCTCACTTTTATTTGAAAACTAAGGTTCTTTTCGGTTGAAGGTTTCGTCAGGTTCATGTGTACCGCGTGTGCTGGATGGTGCATTGAACCAAAAAGCCGTCGCCATGAGCTGCCTCTCATCCAGCGCTGGCGAGGG
>NZ_BAAAFZ010000099.1:0-11801 GCF_039523795.1 Craurococcus roseus
CGGCGCCGCCCGCGGCGCCGGATTGGGCGCGGCTGGCCGCCGAAAGCGCTTCCAGCGTCCGCAGCAGCTCAGCCCGCCGGCCCTCGTCCCGCAACAGGGCGGACAACCGGTCCGCTTCCGCCCCGCTCAGGGCCGGCGCCGGGGCCGCCGGCCTGGGCGCCTGTTGTTGCGGCGCTGGCGCGGTCTGCGACCACGCCGGAGTTGGCAACCAACAGGCGAGAAGGGTCAGCAGAAGGATCGTTCGTTCGGTGAGACGCATGGGCTCGGAACAACCCCATTCGGCCCGGTCGGGTCAAGGCCCGCGATGGCGCCGGAGGGCCTTTCCGCCATTGCGGCCGGCGCCGCCGTCGCCAAATCCATCCGATGGTAACACTGCTCACGATCCTCGTCGTCCTCGGCCTCTTGGCCACGCTGGGCACGCTGTTTGCCGGGATGCTCGGCCTCGCGCGGGAAGGCGCCGGCGGGCTGTCCAACACGCTGATGCGCTGGCGGGTCCTGTTGCAGGGCGCCACGATCGCCCTCTTCGCGCTGTTGCTGCTCCTGACCCGGAGTTGACGGCGCGGGGCGCGCCACCGTTTTGACAGCCCGGCGCCCGCCCCTATTTTCCCGCTGATGGCGCGCCGCCCCGGGTCCGACAGGCAGCGCCCGCCCGCCGGCCCGCCCCCACAGGAGCGCCGCCGCGGCGCCAGGAACACACAGGCAGGAAACGGCAAACGCCATGAAGCTGCTCGTCCCCGTGAAGCGGGTCGTCGATTACAACGTGAAGGTCCGCGTGAAGGCGGACGGCAGCGGCGTCGAGACGGCCAACGTCAAGATGTCCATGAATCCCTTCGACGAGATCGCCGTCGAGGAGGCGGTGCGCCTCAAGGAGAAGGGGATCGCCAAGGAGATCGTGGCCGTCTCCTGCGGCCCCACGGTGTGCCAGGAGCAGATCCGCACTGCGCTGGCCATGGGCGCCGACCGCGGCATCCTGGTGCAGCACGAGGGCGGGTTGGAGCCGCTGGCCGTCGCCAAGCTGCTCAAGGCGCTGGTCGACAAGGAGAAGCCCGACCTCGTCATCCTCGGCAAGCAGGCCATCGACGACGACATGAACGCCACCGGCCAGATGCTGGCGGCCCTCCTCGGCTGGGCGCAGGGCACCTACGCCAGCAAGGTCGAGCAGGCCGACGGCGGCTTGAAGGTGACGCGGGAGATTGACGGCGGCCTGGAAACGGTGCAGCTCAAGCTGCCCGCCATCGTCACCACCGACCTCCGCCTGAACGAGCCGCGCTACGCCTCGCTGCCCAACATCATGAAGGCGCGCAAGAAGCCGATCGAGACGGTGACGCCCGCCGACCTCGGCGTGGACCCCGCGCCGCGCCTTTCCACCTTGAAGGTGGAGGAGCCACCGAAGCGGCAAGCGGGCAAGAAGGTCGGCTCCGTCCAGGAGCTGGTGGACAAGCTGCGCAACGAAGCGAAGGTGATCTGAGAATGCCGGTCCTCGTCCTCGCCGACCAAACGGGCTCGGAGATCAGCCAGCCCACCCGCTGCACCGTCGCCGCCGCCGGCCAGATCGACAAGGACGTCCACGTCCTCGTCCTGGGCGCCGAGGGCGCCGAGGCCGCGGCCAAGCTGCCCGGCGCGTCCAAGGTGCTGAAGGCCGCCGGCCCCGCCTACGAGCACGGCTTGGCGGAGCCCACCGCGGCGCTGCTGGTGTCGCTGGCGCCGAACTACACGCACCTGCTCGCCCCGGCGAGCGCCGGCGGCAAGAACGTCATGCCGCGCGTCGCCGCGCTGCTCGACGTGCAGGTGATCAGCGAGATCGCCGGGGTCGAGGGACCGGACACCTTCCGCCGCTACATCTACGCCGGCAACGCTCTGGCGACGGTGAAGACCTCGGACGAGAAGAAGGTGCTGACGGTCCGGGCAGCCTCATTCGACCCGGTGCCCGCCGAGGGCGGCAACGCCCCCGTCGAAGACGCGCAGCCGGCCGAGGACCCCGGCGTCTCCTCCTTCGTCGGCGCCGAGATCGCCAAGAGCGAGCGGCCGGAGCTGACCGCCGCGCGCGTCGTCATCTCCGGCGGCCGCGCCATGGGCTCCGCCGAGAACTTCCACTTGGTCGAAACGGTGGCGGACAAGCTCGGCGCGGCGGTGGGCGCGTCCCGCGCCGCGGTGGACGCCGGCTACGCGCCCAACGACCACCAGGTCGGGCAGACCGGCAAGATCGTGGCGCCGGACCTCTACATCGCGGTGGGCATCTCGGGCGCCATCCAGCACCTCGCCGGCATGAAGGACAGCAAGGTCATCGTCGCCATCAACAAGGACGAGGAGGCGCCGATCTTCCAGGTGGCCGACTACGGCTTGGTCGGCGACCTGTTCAAGGTGATGCCTGAGTTCTCCACCGAACTCGACAAGAAGTAGCGTGCGGGGGGCGGGGCGATGGCGGGAATCGACAAGCTCGGCGTCATCGGCGCCGGCCTGATGGGCAACGGCATCGCCCACGTGGCGGCGCTCTCGGGCCTGGACGTGGTGCTGATGGACGTCCACGCGCCGGCGCTGGAGAAGGCGCTGGCCACCATCGGCAAGAACCTGGACCGGCAGGTGCAGAAGGGCGGCGTCCAGGCCGCCGACCGCGACGCGGCGCTGAAGCGCATCGCCACCGCCACCGACAATTCCCGCTTCGGCGACTGCGACATCGTCATCGAGGCCGCGACCGAGAACGAGCAGGTCAAGCAGAAGATCTACGCCGCGCTCTGCCCGAAGCTGCGACCGGACGCGATCCTCGCCACCAACACCTCCTCCATCCCCGTCACCCGGCTGGCCGCGTCCACCGACCGGCCGGGCCGCTTCCTCGGGATGCACTTCTTCAACCCCGTGCCGATGATGAAGCTGGTGGAGGTGATTCGCGGCTTGGCCTCCGAGGAGGAGGCCGTCGCCCGCGTGCGCGCGCTGGCGGAGCGCATGGGCAAGACGGTGGTGGAGGCGGCCGACTACCCCGGCTTCGTCGTCAACCGCATCCTCTGCCCCATGATCAACGAGGCCATCTACGCCTTGATGGAGGGCGTGGGCGACGTCGCCTCAATCGACGCCGGCATGAAGCTCGGCGCCAACCACCCGATGGGGCCGCTGGAACTGGCGGATTTCGTGGGCCTCGACACGCTGCTGAGCGTGATGCGCGTGCTGCACGAAGGCCTCGGCGACCCGAAGTACCGCCCCTGCCCGCTGCTCGCCAAGCACGTCGAGGCCGGCTGGCTCGGCCGCAAGTCGGGCCGCGGCTTCTACGACTACTCGGCGACGCCGCCGCGCCCGACGCGCTGAGGCCACCAGCGCCGCCAGCCGTCCGAAGCCCAAGCCACCGCCGCGAGCGCGCCAGCGCCGCCCAGCACCAAGAGCGGGTCCAGCCACGCCGCGTCCTCCGGCCAGCGGGCCAACGCCGTCGAGGCGCCCCAGGCCAGGAACAGCCCGACGCAGAACACCCGCAGGCTGTGCCGCCCGATCGCGGCCAGCGCCTGCGCCGGCCACAACCGCATCCAAGCCGCCTCCCGTGGCACCAGCGCGGCGACGAGGTAGGCCAGCGCGAGCGCATGCAGCAGCCGTGCCGGCGCCAGGGCCTCCTTGTGCATCGCCACCGCCACCGGGTCCTCCGGGCCGGGGAGGACGCCGTACCCGACGAGCCGCGCCCAGAACCCCGCGGCCACCACCGCCGCCGCGCCCGCCACGAGCCACCGGCGGGGCTGCACGCCTTCCCCGGCCAGCAGCGCCCGACGCCCGGCCAGCGCGCCGCCGAGGAACAGCGCCGCCCAGGCGAAAGGCTCGAACGCGATGCCCGTGCCGCCGACCGATGGCGTTTCCAGCAACCCGAGCTGCACGGCAACGTAAGCCGCCACGGCAGGGGCCAGCGCCCAGCCGCCGGCCCGCGCCGCCGCCCACATGAACGCCGGCAGCAGCAGCATCGACCATACGAACACCGGCAGAATGCCCATGAAGGCCGGCTGGTAGAGCATTGCGAAGGCGGCGGGCAGCGCCAGCCAGAGCCGTTCCACGAGGAAGGACCAGCCCAGCCGCTCCACCCCGCCCGGCAACGGCACGCACATCTCCGCCCAGAGCACGAGCGCGGCAAACATGAAGAACACGGTGAGGTGCGTGGCGTAGAGCCGCAGCGTCCGTCGCGCCATGTCGGACCGCGCCGCGCCGAAGCCGCCCCGCGCCGCCTTCAGCGCGAACACCGAGCCGAGGGTGAAGCCGGACAGCAGCACGAACTGCTCGGAGCTGTCCGACAGCCCCCAGGCCGCGTGGATGCCCCAGGCGAAGGCCGTACCCGCGATGTGCGACACGAAGATCGAAACCTGCATCCAGCCGCGCACGATGTCGAGGCGCAGGTCGCGCGGCGGGCGCGCGGGCGGCAGGGCGTCGGCGGCAAGGGGCATCGGCGGCGGCCTGCGCTGGGGCACGGGGAGGCGGCGGGCCTCGCCCGCCGCCCCATGTGGGGCGGATGTCAGGCGGCGACAGCCCCCGTGCCGCGGAGGAGGCGCCGGCCGAGCGCCAGCAACTCGTCCCGCCGCGCGAAGCAGATGAAGGCCGCCATCGCCCAGGTGAAGCAGGCTTCCTTGAACAGCGTGCCGCCGTCGCCGTAGGGGTCGATGCCGAGCGGGCTGACGGTGTGGAAGAAGATGGCGCCGGACATGATGCCGAGCGCGAACAGCGCGCCGAAGGCCTGCGTGCGCGGGATCAGCACCAGCACCGAGGCGGCGATCTCCATGACCGCCACGAACAAGCGGAACGGCTTCTCGCCGCCCGGCGTGCCGAGCCAGTCGGAGAGGATGGTGAACAGGTAGACCGAGCCCTCGTTGCCGGTCAGCTTGTATTGCTCGTACCAGAGCAGCTCGCAGGCGATCCAGATCGCGGCCGGCCAGGCCAGCAGCTTGAGGACGCGGTCGGCGGAGGGGAAGCGGGCGGCGGTGTCCATGTCGGCGGGACTCCGGGTCAACGGGGGAGGCGCGGCGCGCGGGCGCCGCGCCGGATGCGTCAGCGGTTGCCGTACTCGACGGAGTACATGCCGCCGCCGCCCTGCACGAGCCGCGGCGTGCCGCCGGAACCCAGCGCCATCGTGCTCGGCATCGCCGTGTCGTAGATCACCTCCAGCATCCCGTTCACGTTCTCCAGCCGCAGCACGCGCTTCGATTCCGGCTGGCCGGCCGGCGCGTCGTAGACCACGGTGAGGCCGCCGCCGCCCTGGCTGACCATCACCTCGCGCACGATCCGCTCGCCCATCATGGGGCCGAGCTGGACGCGCTGGCCGATCTGCATCGGCAGCGCCGGCGCGGTGCCTTGCGCCAGGACGGGGGCGCCGCCGGCGGCGGCGAAGGCTAGCGTCAAGGCGATCAGGGTCTTGCGCATCGTGGTCCTCCATTGTCGCCGGGCCCGCTCCGGGCGGCCCGGTGATCGTGTCGCGTCCCCGGCGCTCCGGCCGCTGCCGCCGCGCCTTCGACACCGTCCATTCCCGCCGCCGCGGCTGGCGTTACACGGCCGGACGTGTTTTTTTCCGGACCGGCGGCAACCAACCGGTCGGCGCGGAGGGAGGGCGGCCCGTGGCTCCGGACGAAGACGCCGCGTTGCTGCCCGGCCTCCGCGCCGGCGACGAAGCGGCCTTCCGCGCGCTGGTGCGCCGGCACCACATGCGCCTTGTGCGGCTCGCCACCGTCTTCACCGGCGCCCGCGCCCGCGCGGAGGAGGCGGTGCAGGACGCCTGGGTCGTGGTGGTCACGAGCCTCGGCAACTACTCCGGGGAAGCGCCACTCGGCGCCTGGATCGCCGGCATCGTCGTCAACAAGGCGAGGACGCGCGCCGCCCGCGACGGCCGCGTGGTGAGCTTCGCCGACATGGCCCGCGCCGAAGCGGAAGGCCCGGCGCTGGAGCCGGAGCGCTTCATGCCCGACGGCCACTGGGCCGAGCGGTTCGGCGCGTGGTCCGCCCTGACGCCCGAGCGCGAGGCGGGCGACCGCCAGCTCCTGTCCCGCGTCGGCGAGGCGCTGGACGCCCTGCCGCCCGCCCAGCGCGCCGTGGTGCTGCTCCGCGACGTGGAATGCCAGGAGCCCGCGGCGATCTGCGCCGCGCTCGGCATCTCGGAGGCCAACATGCGGGTGCTGCTCCACCGGGCCCGCGTCCGGCTGCGGGACGCGGCCGCGGCGCTGGTCGAACCCGAAGCGCTCCCAAAGCGCTCCACCTTCGGGAAACGGGCGTAACGGAGCGGCCCGTCGCCGGACATGCAAAAACGACCGCCGAGGACGGGATCGATGCCGACCTGCCAAGAGGTCGCGGAGAACGCGACCGAGTACCTAGAAGGGGCCATGCCGCGGCGCGAGCGGTTCGCCGTGTGGGCGCACCTGCGCATCTGCCCGAACTGCCGGAACTACCTGCGCCAACTGATGCGCACGGTCTCCCTCACCCGCCGCGCCGGCGCCTCGGACCCGCCACCCCCGCCGCAGGAGGAGGACCGTCTGGTGGCCGCCATGAAGGCGGCGCGGGCTTCCCGGTCCGATTGACCGTCCCGCCGCCCTGGCGCGCGCGGCGCGGCCGGCGCGGACCCGGGCGGCCTCACTCCGGCACGGTTTCCCCGGAGCCGCCGAACTCCGCCGGGAAATCCTTCAGCTTCGGCAGCCCGTCGCGCATCGGCAGCACAGTCTCGGCGTAGTTGACGTGCACGCCCGGCGTGAAGGCCAGCCCCGGGATGGTCGCGGCGAAGACGTCCACCATGTTCAACGGGGGATGCGCCGCCATCAGGTGCCCGCCGCAAAGCCGGCAGAACTTGCGATGGCTCATCTCCGTCTTGTTGTAGGTCGCCACGTTCTCCGCGCCCTTGACCACTTCTACGGCCTCCGGCGTCCAGAGGGTGAAGGCGTTCACCGGTCCCCCGGACCAGGAACGACAAGATCGGCAGTGGCAATACCCCATGGCGACGGGCTGCCCGGTCGCGCGGACCTCGACCGCGCCGCAGAAGCACGCGCCTGAATGCGTATCGTTCATGGCTTCCCCCACTCGTCGTGCCGCTCGCGCGACGTGCCGTCCGTTTCCGTGCGACGGCAAGGAACATCCGGGTGAGTGGAAGGAGCCGGCCCGGAGTTGGGAGGAATCCACCTCCGACCCCCGTTCCCACCGCTCCGCCGGGAACGCGCTCGCATTCCGGCAACGAACGCGCTACGATGCCCTGTCGATATCCCCAGTTGCGCCCGCGGCGTCCCCAGAACTTGGGCGAGCGCGGAAACCGAGGTCGAAACCCTTCGCCGGGGCTGCGCATGACCCGTCCCACAAATGCGGGCCTAACGGCCCCCGGGGCATAGCGGCCGGATTCGTCCGGCAAACGCCAGCACGGATGGGTAAGGAAGTAAGGTAGTACCGCAGTAAGATGGCAAGGCAGTAAGGAAGCAAGGCGAACGGCGACCCCGCCCGGCCCGGTTCGGGCCGTCAGCCCTTCCCGTTCGGCGCTTCACCGCCGTCCGCCGGCGGCTCGCCCGTCCATTCGTCCGAAATCATTCCCTGCTCCCGGCTCACCTGGTCCACCTCCTCCTTGGAAGGCGGTTTCGGCATGTAGGTGTCCCGCGGCGCTTCGCCACCGTCCTTCGCCTGGTCGACCATGTCGCGTCGTCTCCCGTTGTCGCCTCCCCGGCGCAACGCGCCAGGGCTTGCCCCGTCCCCGCCCGTCGCCTATCGGGCGCCGCACCGCAAACCGACCCGAAGGACCCTCCATGGCCGCCGAGCGCACCCTTTCCATCATCAAGCCGGACGCGACGCGCCGGAACCTCACCGGCCGCATCAACGCCAAGTTCGAGGAAGCGGGGCTGCGCATCGTGGCGCAGAAGCGGCTGCGGCTGACCGAGGCCCAGGCCGGCGCCTTCTACGGCGTCCACAAGGAGCGGCCCTTCTACAAGGACCTCGTCTCCTTCATGACCAGCGGCCCGGTGGTGGCGCAGGTGCTCGAAGGCGAAAACGCCGTGGCGAAGAACCGCGAGGTGATGGGCGCCACCAACCCGGCCAACGCCGACCCGGGCACGATCCGCAAGGAGTTCGCCGAGAGCATCGAGGCCAACAGCGTCCACGGCTCCGACAGCGCCGAGAACGCCGCCACCGAGATCGCCTTCTTCTTCGCCGGCATCGAGATCACCGGCTGAACGGGCGGGCGCGGCCGGGGACCGTCCCCGGCCCCGTCAGGCCACGAACAGGAGCAGCGCCAGCAGCAGGACCACGGTGATGCCCACGCCCCAGACAACGGCGCTGGTGAAGCTGTTCCAACTGCGCTCGCGGTCCGCCACCATCTCCTTCGCCTCGTCCGAGGCGAAGTCGTATTGGTCCCCCTGGTCGGCCACGGCCATCGTCTCCCGTCCGCTGCGTTGTTTCAGGGCGGGGGTTTATTGACGGGCAGGACCGCCGGCAAGGGCCGGCCTACCGCGGCCACGGGTTGAGCAGCGCCCCACGGCCCGGCGGCGGTTCCGCCGCGCCCTCGACGCGCGCCCGCCGCCCGCCCGCCTCCACCCGCACCCGCCCGGCGGCGAGCCAAGCCAGCGCCGCCGGGTACAGCGCGTGCTCCTGCTCCAGCACGCGCGCCGCGAGCGCCTCGGCGGTGTCGCCCTCCAGCACCGGCACCGCCGCCTGGGCGATGATCGGCCCCTCGTCCACCCCGGCGCTGACCAGATGCACGGTGCAGCCGTGCAGCCGCACGCCCGCGGCCAGCGCCCGCGCGTGGGTGTCGAGGCCGGGGAAGGCGGGCAGCAAAGAGGGGTGGACGTTGACCAGCCGCCCCTCCCAGCGCCCGACGAAGCCGGGGGTGAGCACCCGCATGAAGCCCGCGAGCGCCACCAGTTCCACACCGGCCCGCGCCAGCTCCGCCTCCACCGCCCGCTCGAAGCCTTCGCGGTCGCCGCGGAACAGCCGGCTCTCCACCACCGCGGTCGGCACCCCGGCGGCCGCGGCGCGCGCCAGCCCAGCGGCGTCGGCGCGGTTGGAGAGCACCAGCGCCACGGAGGCCGGGTAGTCCGGCGCCGCTGCGGCTTCCAGCAACGCCGCCATGTTGGAGCCGCGGCCGGAGATCAGGATGGCGGTGCGCTTTCGGGCGCTCGCCATCACCGTCGCTCCGCCGCCTGGGGACTGCACCTCATGCCAATGGCCCTGCTCGGTTACCGCTTACGATGACAAACGATCCGCAAACGGCCGAGCGATTGTTTGCGAACGGCAACCGCAAAACCGGCAGCATCGATCAATGCGGGGATCTCCAACCCTCGAGCAGGGTATGCAGGCGGTCAGCAATCATCGGAACTTGTTCCACCGCGTCGCGGGGCAGATAGGCCAAAGCCCGCACGCCATCAGCTACAAGGTCGATTCAGCCGAAGCACACGTCCCAAGCGGGGGTGCAGAACATCCCCGATCGGCCGACTGTCTCAATCGGAACGGACAGCCAGCCCGGAGGTGGCTTGTCGGTGTGGCATCCGTACATGTCGAGTGCGCCGTAGCCGTAGCCGGTCAACACGAGCGTGGCGCCTTGCTGCCGCCGCGGTAGCAGCGGCAGCGATCCGTCGTTTGGGCAGAACTGGCCCACCACGACGACGTAGCGGTCCGGCGACGGGTCGGGGCGGCCGGTCTCTCGAGGCCGCAGGGGCGCACGGCGCCGCCCAAGGTCGACCGGATCGACCATCCGGTGCTCCAGAAGGTGGCCTGGGTCCGTCAAAACTCCCGCTCCGTCGGGCATCCAGAACGCTAAGGAAAAAGAGTCCCAGCGATAGCTGCCATCCGGCAGCGGATCGGAGGGGCCGAAGCGTTGCGGCCCGAGCAGGAATTCGTCACGACCCCCGATATTCGCTAGCGGGACCGTGAAGCGGCCGAACGGGCTCTCGATGCGTACCGGTGTGTCCGGCGGCGGCCAACGTCCGGTCCACCAAGTGTTTCGACGTTTAGAGTCTTGGACAAGATATTCGCGTTCACGTGCGGCCTTCTCTTCCTTCCACCCTTTCGAAGAATGATCGGCGACCAACCAGACCGACACGCAGGTCGCCATTGTGGCTGCGACGAATACAGGAACGAAGCGCTTGGCCATGTAGAGAGAGTGCCAAATCCCCGGATATGAAACAATCTTTTATAGGAGCAACACAGATGGGAGCCCGTTGTTGGTCAACAAAAGCCGAGTGGCGGGCCAGCGATGTCATCTTGCCGGCCAAGCCTCCGGCAGCCCCTCGATCCGCAGAGCGGCGGGGGCGCCCGGCCGCGCGTCAAGCCAGCCGACGCGGAACACGGTCTCGCCCGCGGCAGCCAGGGCTTCCGCGGCCCGTTCGGCGGCCTCGGGTGCGACCACGAGCACCATGCCTACCCCGCAGTTGAACACACGCAGCATCTCATCCGCGGCGATCCCGCCCTCCCGCGCCAGCCAGCCGAACACGGGCGGCACCGGCCAGGCGCCGGCGTCGAGCACCGCCTCAACGCCTCCCGGCAGCGCGCGCGGCACGTTGCCCGGCAGGCCGCCGCCGGTGACGTGCGCCGCGGCCTTCAGCAGCCCGGCCTGGTGCAGCGCCAGCAGCGGCTTGACGTAGATCCGCGTCGGCTCCAGCAGCGCCTCGGCCAAGGTCCGGCCCCTGTCGAACGGCGCCGCGTCGCCGAGCCGGAGCCCGCCCGCCTCCACCACGCGGCGAGCGAGGGAGAAGCCGTTGGAATGCACGCCGGAGCTGGCGAGGCCGAGCAGGACGTCCCCCGGTCCCGCATCGCCCCGCGGCAGCAGCGTCCCGCGCTCGGCCGCGCCCACCGCGAAGCCGGCGAGGTCGTAGTCCCCGGCGGCGTACATGCCCGGCATCTCCGCCGTCTCGCCGCCCACCAGCGCGCAGCCTGCCCGCCGGCAGCCCTCGGCGATGCCGCCGATCACCGCCCGCGCCTGCTCCACCTTGAGCCGCCCGGTGGCGAAGTAGTCGAGGAAGAACAGCGGCTCCGCCCCCTGCACCACCAGGTCGTTGACGCACATGGCGACCAGGTCGATGCCCACCGTGTCGTGCCGCCCGGCCTCGATGGCGAGCCGGAGCTTGGTGCCGACGCCGTCCGTGGAGGACACCAGCACCGGGTCCTTGAACCCCGCCGCCTTGGGGTCGAACACCGCCCCGAAGCCGCCCAAGCCCCCCACCACCCCGGCACGGCCGGTGCTCCGCGCCAGCGGCTTGATCGCCTCCACCAGCGCGTCGCCGGCCTCGATGTCCACACCGGCGTCGCGGTAGGTCAGGCTGGATGGCGGGGAACTGGTCAGGACGGCCTCCGGTGCGGTAGGCTCACGGGCCGCGCGGCCGACACCGGCCGGCGATGGAGCGGGGGTTCACACGCCGATGCTGCGCAGCAGCGACACGCGCGCCGTACTGGCGGCGAAGCCCGGACTCAACCACGCGCGCCGGGCCGTCGCAACAGCGGCGGCGCTGCTGGTGCCGGCGGCCCTCGCGGCGCCGCCGGCCCTCGCGCAATTCGCCGCCCCCGACCAGACCGCCATGTCGGCGGGCGCCCCCAACCTGACCCAGCGCGGCATCCCGGCGGAGGCCACCGCCGAGAACGGCGTGCTGGCGCGCGAGAAGGCGCTCGCCTCCGGCCGCCGCCTCGCCTGGGAGAAGCTGGCGGCGGAGGCCGGCGCCCCCGCCGGCAACCTGTCGGACAGCCGCATCGAGGGCATGGTCTCCTCCATCGTCATCGAGCAGGAGCGCACCAGCCCCACCCGCTACACCGGGCGCATCACGGTGAACTTCGACCCGGGCCGCGTCCGCTCCGCCCTCGGCAGCCGCGGCGGCGCCATCGCGGGCGCCACCCCCGGCGGC
>NZ_BAAAFZ010000099.1:11818-14462 GCF_039523795.1 Craurococcus roseus
ACGCCGGGCTCGCTGCCCTCCGTGGCGGCCCCGCAAGGGCCGCCGGCGTCGAATTGGGTGGAGGCGGTCGCCACCTACCGCTCCCTCGGCGAGTGGCTGGAATTGCGCCGGCGCCTGACGGGCGCCGCGCCGGTGGCGTCCGTGGACATCGTCGGCATCGCCGTGGACGCGGCGCGGCTGCGCATCGGGCTCCGCGCGCCGGCGCCGGCCGCGGCGGACGAGCTGGCCGCGCTCGGCATCGCCCTGGCGCCCGTCCGCGGGGGGGCGGCGCCCGCGGGCGAGACCTGGCGGGTAGGCCTTGCCGGAGGGGGGTGACGCCGGCCGGCGCCCCATTGGCGGAGGAGGACCTCGCGTGACGACGGCGGGCGAACCTCCCGGCCGCCGCGACCCGGCCGCCCCGGCGCGGAGCGACGCGCTCGTCACGCTGCCCAACATCATCACCGTGGCCCGGCTCTGCGCCGTGCCCGTGACCGTGTGGCTGATCCTGAAGGGTCGGCTCGACATCGCGTTCTGGATGTTCGTCGGCGCAGGCGTGTCGGACGCGGTGGACGGTTGGCTGGCGCGGGTGCGGAACGCCCGCTCCGCGCTCGGCGCCATACTCGACCCGATGGCGGACAAGCTGCTGCTGGTGTGCGTCTACATCACGCTCGCCGCCATCGGCGTGCTGCCGGACTGGCTGGCGATCCTCGTGGTGTTCCGCGACCTGGTGATCGTGGGCGGCGTGCTGGTGCTCTGGGTGCTGGGCGAGGCACCGAAGATCCGGCCGATGATGCTGTCCAAGCTCAACACCGCCTTGCAGATCGTGCTCGCCGGCGTGGCGCTGCTGCTCGCGGGCTTCGATCTGCGCGCGGACGCGCTGCTGTCGGCGATGGTATGGACCGTGGCCGGCACCACGCTGGCCTCCGGCGCGGTGTACGTCGCCGCCGCCCTGCGCCGGCACCGCGACGAGCACCGCCGCCGCGGCGGCGGGGAGGGCGCTGCTTGAACAAGCCGCCCGCGGCGCCCCCCGGGCCGCTCCGGCCGCCCCCGGCGGAGGAACGGCGGCTCGCCGTCGCGCCCGCGCCTGCCCCGGCACGGCCGCCGCCGCAACCGCCGCGCCTCGCAACGCCCCGCCAGCGGCTGCTGCTGGCCGCGGGCGTCGCCTTCGTGCTGGCCGGCTCGCTGTGGCTGTTCTCGGCGATCCTGACGCCCTTCGTGCTGGCCGCGGTGATCGCCTACTTCCTCGACCCGGTGGCGACGCGCCTCGCCTGGATCGGCGTGCCGCGCGGCGCCGCGGCGCTGCTGCTGGTGCTGGCGCTGGCGCTGGCGGCGCTGCTCTGCGTGCTGCTGCTCTACCCGCTGCTGCTGGCGCAGGTCACGGTCCTGCTGCAACGCCTGCCGAGCTACGTGGTGGGCATCGGGCAAACGGTGCGCGAAGCCCTCGCGGCGCTGGCCGAGCGCCTGGGGCCGGAGATCGTGGACCAGCGGCTGCAAGACCTCGCCGTGGGGCAGGTGGGCGCCATCGTGTCCTTCCTCGGCGCCGCGCTGGCGCGGCTGGTGGGCGGCGGCGTGGCGCTGTTCAACGTCTTCACCATCGTCACCGTCACCCCCGTCGTCGCCTTCTACCTGCTGCGCGACTGGCCGCGGATGGTGGTGCGGATGGACGCCTGGCTGCCGCGGCGCTCGGCCGCCACCCTGCGGCAGCTCGCGCGCGAGACCGACCGGGTGCTCTCGGCCTGGCTGCGCGGGCAGTTGCTCTGCTGCGCTCTGCTCGCCGTCTACTACGCGACGGCGCTGTCCGCGGTGGGGCTGGAGCTCGGCGTCACCGTCGGGCTGGTGTCGGGCATCCTGACCTTCATCCCCTACGTCGGCTCCACGGTCGGCCTCATCGCCTCCGTGCTGCTGGCGCTGGCGCAGTTCGGCACCTGGAGCGGCGTGCTCACCGTGCTCGGCGTCTACGTCGCCGGGCAGATCGTGGAGGGGTACATCATCTACCCGCGCCTGCTGGGCGAGCGGGTGGAGCTGCACGCGGTCTGGGTGATCTTCGCGCTGTTCGCGGGCGGCGTGGCCTTCGGCTTCCTGGGCGTGCTGCTCGCGGTGCCGCTCGCCGCCACCCTCGGCGTCGTGTCCCGCTTCTGGCTGCGCCGCTACCTGGAAAGCCCGCTCTACCTCGACCCGCCGCGGACCGGCCGGTGAGCGCCGCGCCCTCCTACCCGCCGCGGCAATTGCCGCTGCCGCTCCCCCACGCCGAGTCCTTCGACCCGGCGGACCTGCTGGAGGACGCCTCCAACCGCGAAGCGCTGGCCTGGCTCCAAAGGCCGGAAGGGTGGCCCGGCGGCCGCCTCGCCCTGGCCGGCCCGGCCGCCACCGGCAAGACGCACATGCTCCGCGGCCTCGCCGCCCGGCGCGGCTGGCCGGTGCTGGACGGGGTGCGCCTGCGCGGCCTGCCGGAGGTGCCGGCGGCCGGCGTCCCGGGGACGGGCCTCGCGGTGGACGACGCCGATTGCGCCGCAGAGGAAAGGGCGCTGCTGCACCTCATCAACATCTGCGCCGAACGCCGGCAGCCTTTGCTGCTCGCCGGGCGCGAGCCGCCGGCGCGCTGGCCGGTGGCGCTGCCCGACCTCCGCAGCCGGCTCCGCGCGACCGCGGTGGCGGGGGTCCGGCC
>NZ_BAAAFZ010000100.1:0-2664 GCF_039523795.1 Craurococcus roseus
GTGCCGAAAGCCGACCCAAGCGCCCCAGGGCAGGCCAGGGTTTCAACAGAGCAACTCGCTATCAAAGCCGTTTTCATAGTCATGCAACGTCGGCGGGCTCCAGGTCATCGTCCTGAACGCCGGCGCCGGGCCCTTCATCGTGGAGCGCGGCATGAGGATCGTCCAAGCCGTGCTCGCGCCGGTGACCCGCGCGGCATGGCGCAAAGTCGAAGGGCTGCCGGAAGGCGCGCGCGGCGTGGGAGGGTTCGGGAGCACGGGGACGGGGTAGCGCCGCTACCAGCCACAACGCAGGGCTTCCGCACGCCTTCGAAGGAGAGAGCACGTGCTGTCCACATATTTGGTTGCGCCCGGGACGGCGAAGGCCGCACTCGCCGCTCCCGCGCTTCAATGATGTCTCGACAGTCCGAGGCGAAGCTCGCCAAGCAGGCCGCACGTATGTTCAAAAAGGATGCCGCATTCGCCCTCGATCAAGTCGGTGGAGGCCGGGCTGCTCGGCAACGCAGCGTCGGTGAGCGCCCTGGTGCGGGCAAGATCGCCTTTGCTGCTGGCATGATACGCCAGTCGGATGCGCGCCACCCGAGGCTTTGACGAAGGGCAAAGCCATGACAGCTTCAAGGAGTTTCTGCGCTGCGCAGTGCTGCGCTGGAGTGCCCAGCATGTGACCGACGGCTTCGACACCCTCGAAAACCGCCTCACGGTCGGTGTCGACAGCTTCAATCACGGCGTATGCCAGCCGCGCTTGCTGCCGGATGAGGCCGCTGACGTCGAATCCTTGGTCACGCAACCTCGCAAGATGCGCAGCGGGCACGACCAGAAGGCTGCTCTCGATTCGCCGCAGCAAGGCGATGGGGACATCCTGCACCACCCAGCGGTCGAGTTCTCCCATGCGAACCAAGCGCGTTCCGTCGGTAATTTGGATGATGATGCCGGAGGGCAGGACGTCCACAATGCCTCCTCCGGCGTCCTTCGACAGCGACCCCGCCTCCAGCGCAGAAGCAGCCCTGGTTCGGCGTCGTCCGACGCGAGCCAAGCGCGCGCTGTTTTCCCGCCTAGCTGGGCCACCGTTCCAAGGTCGTTCTGCTAGCCGTCGATATGGAGCGATATCGCAACGTTCTTCTGCGACGTTCTCTCGCGCGCGTCCTCGCCCCATATCCCCGGAATGGACCTTGATTTCACCGACGCCGAGTTGCACCGCTACTCGCGCCACATCCTCCTCGCCGAGGTGGGAGCGGAGGGCCAGGCGCGGTTGCGCGCCGCGCGGGTGCTAGTGGTGGGCGCCGGCGGGCTCGGGGCGCCGCTCGCGCTCTACCTCGCCGCGGCCGGCGTCGGCACGATCGGCCTCGTGGACCACGACCAGCTGGAGCTGTCCAACCTCCAGCGGCAGGTGGTCCACAGCACCGCGCGAATCGGCCGCAACAAGGCGGAGAGCGCGGCCGAGACCCTCGCGGGGCTCAACCCGGAGGTCAGTGCCGAAACCCACGCGCTCCGCATGGACGCCGCCGCAGCGCGCGACCTGATCCCGCGCTACGACATCGTCTGCGACGGCACCGACAATTTCGGGACGCGCTTTCTGCTTGGCGACGCCTGCCACCTGTTCGGCCGCCCCCTCGTCTCGGCGGCGGTGCTGCGCTTCGAAGGGCAGCTCAGCACCTACAAGGCGCATCTCGGCCCGCCGCACCCCTGCCACCGCTGCCTGCACCCGGAGCCACCGCCGCCCGGCCTCGTGCCGTCCTGTTCGGAGGCCGGCGTGCTCGGCGCCGTCACGGGCGTCATGGGCACGCTACAGGCCACCGAGGTGTTGAAGGAGGTGCTCGGCATAGGCGAGGGCATGTCCGGGCGCCTGCTGCTGTGGGACGCGCTGGACGCGCGCTTCCGCACCGTGCGCCTCCACCGAGACCCGGGCTGCGCCCTGTGCGGCGAGGCGGCGACCATTCGCGACCTACGGGGCCACGCTTGATGGCCCGCCCCGCCCTCGGCGTCCTGCTCCTCTCCGGCGAACACGAACGCGCCCATTACGCCCTGGTGCTCGCCACCGGCGCCGCGGCGCTCGGGCGCGACACCGTGCTCTTCGCCACCAACGCCGGCTGCCGCCTGTTCCTCGAGCCCTGCCCCCTGCTCGCCGACCCGCGCGAAGCGGCGCTGGAAACGCGCGGCGTAGCCGGCATCGGTACGCTGCTGGCGGCGGCGTCCGAACTCGGCCTGCGCCGCATAGCCTGCGACGCCGGACTCAAGGCCGAGGACCTCGCCGGCTGGCCGCTCGCGCCCGGGGTGGAGGTGGCCGGCGTCGCCACCTTCCTGGCCGCGGTGGGCGGCGGGCAGATGCTGTCCCTGTGAATCGGCGCCGGCCGTGTTTCGCTTGACCCGACGCCCTCCCCCTTGGCATCCCATTCTCGTGATCAATCCCCTCCCGCTCGCGCCGTTCCTGCTCCTGATCCTGCTCGCCCCGCCGGTTGCGGCGCAGTCGAGCCTCGGCGGGCAGAACGCCGCCCCGCCGCGTCCATCCGCCGCCCCGGCGGCGGCGCCTCAATCGCCCAAGCCCGCGCAAGCCGGCGCGGCGGCCAACCAAAACCGCCCGTCCGGCACGGCGAGCCCGGCTCGGCCGCCCGCCGCGAAACCGCCGACCTCGCCGCGCGCCGCGACGGCGCCCTCGGCGCCCGCCGCACC
>NZ_BAAAFZ010000101.1:0-17428 GCF_039523795.1 Craurococcus roseus
GAAAGCCGACCCAAGCGCCCCAGGGCAGGCCAGGGTTTCAACAGAGCAGGTCGAGCTCAAAGGAGAGGGACAACCAAGCCATGGCCGGCAAGGACCCGACTGTGAGAATGAAGTCGGACATCAAGTAGGTACGGGCCAACCGGACAGCGCTCGAGAGGTAAGCTTCCTTGGCCGCCCTGTCGGGCAGCACGAAGACGGGCGCCGGCACGGCTTCGACCACTGGCGCCTCCACCAGCCAAGTCCCGTCGGGCTGCGCCTGGCACAAGCCCTCCAGCCACCTGCGAAGCTTTTCGTTCATCACCCGTCGTCAGGAGCCCGCCAAGGTCGACGCCCCTGGCCGCTCGCTTCGCTATTGATCCGGGTGTTCATCGCACCGTCGCCACCACCGGGCAAGGCCGTTGCTTTACCGCAAGATAAGCCCGCCATCCGGACCCGGCCCGGTGGCCCTCCCCCGCCCCCCCTGCTATACCGCGCCGCGAAACGGAGGGGCCCCCTTGGCCGCCCCGACACCCCGAGGACTCCCCACCCGATGGCGCGACGCCGACAGCTCTACGAGGGCAAAGCCAAGATACTGTTCGAAGGCCCGGAGCCCGGCACCCTCGTCCAGTACTTCAAGGACGACGCCACCGCCTTCAACGCGCAGAAGAAGGGCACCATCACCGGCAAGGGCGTGCTGAACAACCGCATCAGCGAGTACCTGATGACGCGCCTCAACGAGATCGGCGTGCCCACCCACTTCATCCGCCGCCTCAACATGCGCGAGCAGCTCATCCGCGAGGTGGAGATCGTCCCGCTCGAGCTCGTGGTGCGCAACATCGCCGCCGGCAGCCTGTCCACGCGCCTCGGCATCCAGGAAGGCACGCGGCTGCCGCGCTCGATCATCGAGTACTACTACAAGAACGACGGGCTGAACGACCCGCTGGTCTGCGAGGAGCACATCACAGCGTTCGGCTGGGCCTCGACGCAGGACCTGGACGACATGGTCGCCCTGGCGCTCCGGGTGAACGACTTCCTTTCCGGCCTGTTCCTCGGCGTCGGCATCCAGCTCGTGGACTTCAAGCTGGAGTTCGGCCGGCTGTGGGAGAACGACGAGGTGCGGATCGTCCTCGCCGACGAGATCAGCCCGGACAACTGCCGCTTGTGGGACACCAAGACCGGCGAGAAGATGGACAAGGACCGCTTCCGCCGCGACCTCGGCAACGTCGAGGAGGGCTACCAGGAGGTGGCGCGGCGCCTCGGCATCCTGCCCGAAGCCGGCGTCCGCGACCTCAAGGGCCCTGAGCTGATGCAATGACCGCGAGCCCCAACGCGATGATCGGCGGCGCGGTGGAGGCGGCCGTGGTGTTCTGCGCGGTCGTCGGCTTCTTCGCGCTGATGTCGGTGTTCGGCCTGTTCCCGCAGGAGACCGTGCCCTTGCTGCTCGCGGTGCTGGGCGCCTTCGGCTGCTACATCTACGGCCGCCACGGCAGCCGATTCGGCCGGAAGGCGCCATCCCCATGAAGGTGCGCGTCACGGTGATGCCCAAGGCCGGCGTGCTCGACCCGCAAGGCAAGGCCATCGGCCACGCCCTCGACTCGCTCGGCTTCGGCGGCGTGGGCGAGGTGCGGGCCGGCAAGGTGATCGAGCTGGAGCTGGCGGAGACCGATCCGAACGCCGCCAAGGCCGCCGCGGAGGACATGGCGCGGCGCCTGCTCGCCAATTCAGTGATCGAGAGCTACCGGGTGGAGATCGCCCCGTGAGCGCCGTCCGGTGAGGGCCGCCTGACGTGGCGAAGATGTCGCTGCTGCTCATGGCGGTGCTCACCGTGCTGGTCTTCATGGGGCTGCGCTGGCGCGAGGAGCGCATGGCGTCCGCGGCCAAACCGGCGCCGAAGGCCCCGCGCCCCGGCTGGCTGGCGACCCAGAAGCGCGCGGCGAACCGCTGGGTCACGGCGGCGGCCATCGCCGCGCTGGCGACCATCGTCCTGCTCGGCGGCATCCATTGGGTCCGTGAGCTTTCGGGAGGCTGGTGACAGGATGCGCGCCGCCGTCGTCGTCTTCCCCGGCATCAACCGCGAGCGCGACATGGCGCTCGCCCTCGCGCGCGCTTCGGGCGGCGGCGGCAAGCCGCTGATGCTTTGGCACGGCGAGGCAGCCTTGCCCGAGGGCCTCGACCTCGTGGTGCTGCCCGGCGGCTTCTCCTACGGCGACTACCTCCGCTGCGGCGCCATGGCGGCGCACTCGCCGATCATGCGCGCGGTCAAGGACTTCGCGGCGCGCGGCGGGCACGTGCTCGGCGTGTGCAACGGCTTCCAGATCCTGTGCGAGGCCGGGATGCTGCCCGGCGCGCTGCTCCGCAACGCCTCGCTCCGCTTCCTGTCCATGGACTGCTGGATGCGCGTGGAGCGGGCCGACACGCCCTTCACCAACCGCTTCCGGCCGGGCGACACCTTCCGCGCCACCATGGCCCACGGCGACGGCAACTACTTCGCCGACGAGGGAACGCTGGACCGGCTGGAGGGCGAGAACCTGGTAGCCCTCCGCTACGCCACCCCAGCGGGCGAGGCGACGGAGGCGGCCAACCGCAACGGCAGCGCGCGCGGCATAGCCGGCGTGCTCTCGCCCAACGGGCGCGTGCTCGGCCTCATGCCGCACCCGGAGAACCAGGTGGACCCGGCCATCGACGGAACGGACGGGCTGCCTTTGTTCGAGAGCTTGACCGGGACCTTCGCCTCGGCTTGAGGCCGGAGCGCCCCGGCGGTCCGCGCCGGGGCCATCGCCGCAGCGCAACGGCGAGCGGGCCGGAAACCAGCGCTCCGGCCCTTGGCACACCGCTTGCGAGCCCTCCCGCCACCAGCGCGATCGGGCTTGCCGCGGCCAAGCGTTGACCAAACCGCAGGCAGGCCCGGGCGCGACGACGCACAACGGGAGCGCACCGCATGAACCGCCGCCGCCTGCTCGGCCTCTCCGCCGCCCTCCTCGCCGCGCCCGCCATCGCGGCCCGCGCCCAGTCCGGGCCGTGGCCGACGCGGCAGAGCATCCGTCTGGTCGCCACCTTCCCGCCCGGTGGCCTAGCCGACACCATCGGCCGGCTGGTCGCCCCGGCGCTGGGCTCGGCGCTCGGGCAATCAGTGGTGATCGACAACCGCGCCGGCGCCGGCGGCACCATCGGCGCGGACATCGTCGCCAAGAGCCCGCCCGACGGCTACACGCTGGTCATCAGCCACGCCTCGCCGCACGGCTTCGCGCCGGGCATCTACCCGCAGCTCCCCTACGACCCGGTGGCCGACTTCACCCACCTGGGGATGCTGGTGGACACGCCGAGCGCTTGGCTCGTCACCGCCAAGTCGCCGTTCCGGACCCTCGACGACCTGCTGGCGGCGGCGCGGCGCGGCAGCGTGCGCTACGGCTCCTCCGGCGTCGGCTCCTCCGGCCACCTGCTGGGCGAGGTGCTGGCCAAGGACGCGCGCGCGCCGCGGCTCGACCACGTGCCTTACCGTGGCAGCGCCCCGGGGTTGCAGGACCTGATGGCGGGGGCGATCGAGAGCCTGATCGACCCGCTCACCACCAACATGGGCATGCTGCGCGACGGCACCCTGCGCGCGCTCGCCGTCACCACGGCGCGGCGGATGCCGGCGCTGCCCGAGGTGCCGAGCTTCGAGGAGCTGGGCTACCCGCGGATGACCGCCGGCGTGTGGATCGGCCTGTCCGGCCCGCGCGGCCTGCCGGCGCCGATCGCGGAGCGGATCACGGCGGAGATCCCGAAGATCCTGAGCCGCCCCGACCTGCGGCAGCGCTTCGACGAACTGGCGAGCTACCCGCCGGAGCAGCCGCTGCTCGGCGCCGAGTACGCGCGCTACATCGCCGACTTCGCCAAGCTCTGGACCGGCGTGGCGCGGGAGGCGAACATCACCGCGTCCTGACGGCGGGCGCCGGCGCCGCCGCTCACCGGACGCGGGCGTAGAGGAAGCAGTCGCGCGGCTCGTCCGCGAGGTTCGGGCAGAGGATGCGCCGCCGCAGCAGCCCTTCGCGGGCCAGCCCCGCCTTCTCCATGACCCGGGCCGAGGCCCGGTTCTCCACGTCGCACAGGGCGCTGATGCGGAACACGCCCGGTTGGGCGAGCGCCCAGTCCGCCACAGCGGCGAGCGCTTCCGGCATGAGGCCCCGCCCCCACCAGCGCCGCGCCAGCACGTAGCCGAAGCCCATCCGGTTCGCGTCGTCCCGCCGCAGGTCGAAGGCGCCGCGCACGGCGCCGTCCTCCCGGCCCGCCAGCACGTAGGTCCGCGCTTCGTCCGGCCGCTTGGCGAGGCACCGGGCGATGTAGGCGTCGGTGTCGGCCCGGCTCCGGTGCGGCCGCCAGACGAGGAAGCGCGCGACCTCCGCGTCCCGCGCGTAGCCCTCGAAGATCGGTCCGGCGTCGGCTTCCGCGATCAGCCTCAGCGCGAGGCGGGCCGTTTCGAAGCCGTCCGGGAGCGCGGCGCCACCGCTCATCCGCAGGCCCCGCCGCCGAAGCGCCGGCTGCTGCCGCGGGCCGTCAGCGCTTCACGCCCCGCCTTTGCCGGCGCGCGCCGGCGCGGGCGCGAAGGCCACCGGCGTCATCAGGCTGTTCTCCTGCTTGATGAGGTAGCCGGCCTCCGCGCTCTTCTCCAGGAACGCGGCCCAGCGCGGGTCGGCCTGCATGGCGGCGCGGCGCTTCGCGCGGTCGGCCGCGTCCTCGTAAACCCAGATGTGGACGTAGACGTTCACGTCGCCGGTCTCGGTGACGAGGTAGGCGAGCGGCAGCATGCCCAGGTGCTCGGTCTGCGCCGCCCAGCCGTGCTCCTGGTAGAGCGCGAGCTGCTTGCGGATGGTGCCGGGGCGGCAGGTGTAGGTCCGGTGGTCGAGCAGCATGGCGTTCCCTCCTCCGCGGAACATCGCCGCGCCGGGGATCGTCCGGCGAGCGGTCGCGGGGCATCGTCACCGGTCGGCGGTCAAGCCGTCAAAGGGCGCCAGACGCAGGCCAGCTCGACGTGGCGGTGGCCGTCCGCTTCTTCCGAGCGTTCCACGCCTTCGGCGGCGCCGAGTCCGTGGTAGAAGGCGCGGGCGCCCTCGTTCTCCCGCAGCACCCACAACCCGGCAGACGCCATCCCGCGCCCGGCCATGAAGGCGAACAGCCGCCCCATGAGCTCGCGGCCGATGCCCCGGCGCTGCGCCCGGCGCAGGACGTAGATCGCCGTGACCTCGCCCTCAGCGCCGATCGGCTCGGAGGGCGCGGGCCGGCGGCAGGCGGCGAAGGCGGAAAGCCCTGCGTCGTCCTCGGCGACGAGGAGCAGGCGGTCCGGATCGCGGGCGTCGCACCAGCGCCGCCACATGTCGGCCCGCCGCTGCGGCGACAACCCGGCGAGGGTCGCGTCCGGCAGGAGGCCGGCATAGGTCTCCCGCCACGCGGCGACGTGGACTTCACCGATGGCGTCGCAATCTTCGCGCGTCGCTTCCCTGATGCCGTACATGCGGGCGCCTCCAAGGCCACCGGCGCGGTCGCGCCCGCGCCGCAGAGTCGCAATCCTGGCGCCCGGAGAGCAGGGCGCGCCAAGCGATCTCCGCATACCTGCCAACCCGGCACCGGGCAGCAGCCACCCCGTCGCTGCACGATTCGGAGCGGGCCGGCGGCGTTCTCGCGCGGTCGCTGCGGGCCGCGTTCCTGCCCACCGGCCGGAAGCGCCGGGGCGGGGGCGCCCCCTTCTCCTTCCGCCGCCGCCGCAGCCGGGCCATCCTGCGCCCCTCCCCGTCGAGGCCCCGCATGACCGTCCCCACCGACCCCGCGCTGATGACCGCCGAGACGCTGCTCGCCCTTTACGCCCGGCGCGCGCTGTCGCCCGTCGAAGCGTTGCAGGCGGTGTTGCACCGGGTGGCGGAGATGAACCCTTGGGTGAACGCCTTCGCCGCCATGAACCCACGCGCCGTGGTGGCGGCCGGGGAGAGCGAGGCCCGGTGGACGGCCGGGCGCCCGATGGGGCCGCTCGACGGCGTGCCGGCGACGGTGAAGGACCTGCTCAACATGGCCGGCTTCCCGACCCGGCGCGGCAGCCGCACCACCTCAGCCGAGCCGGCCACGGAGGACGCGCCGGCGGTGCTGGGCCTCAAGGCCGCCGGCGCCGTCATCATCGGCAAGACCACCACCACGGAGTTCGGCTGGAAGTCGCCAGGCGACTGCCCGCTGCACGGCATCACGCGCAACCCGTGGAACCGCGAGCGCACGCCGGGCGGCTCCTCCTCCGGCGCCGGCGCGGCGGGGGCGGCGTGCTTCGGGCCGTTGCACCTAGGCACGGACGCCGGCGGCTCCATCCGCATCCCCGCGGCCTTTTGCGGGCTGGTGGGCGTGAAGCCCTCCTACGGCCGGGTGCCGCAATGGCCGCACGGCGCCTTCTCCGGCGTGGCCTGCGCCGGGCCGATGGCGCGCACGGTGCGCGACGCGGCGCTGATGCTCTCCGCCATGGCGCAGCCGGACATCCGCGACCCGTTCTGCCTGACGGACGAGCCGCGCGACTGGCGCGCCGGCATCGAGGAGGGCGTGTCCGGGCTGCGCGTCGCCGTGGTGCGCCGCCTCGGCTTCGACCCGCCGCTGGACGCCGAAGGCGAGGCGGCGCTCGCCGGCGCGGCGCGCATGCTGGAGGAGGCGGGCGCCGTCGTGGAAGAGGCCGACCCGGGCCTGCCCGACACCCGCGCCATCTTCGCCCGCGTTTGGGGCGTGGCGCTGGCGCGCTTGGTGGCCACCGTTCCGCCCGAGCGGCGCGAGATGCTCGACGCCGGCCTCATGGACGTGGCTGAGCGCGAGGGCGGGATGAGCGCGGTCGATTTCCTCGGCGCGGAAGCGCTCCGGATCGAGGCGGCGCACGTCATGGCCCGCTTCCACCAGCGCCACGACCTCCTGCTCACCGCCGCGACCCCGACGGCCGCCTTCGCCGCCGACCAGCCCACCATCAGCCCGCGCGAGGCGCTGTGGCGCGACTGGGCGCCCTGGACCTCCGCCTTCAACCTGACCCGCCAGCCGGCGGTGAGCGTGCCGGTCGGGCTCGACGCGGAAGGGATGCCGCGCGCCGTGCAGGTCGCGGCGGCGCTGCACCGCGACGACGTGGCGCTGCGCGGGGCGCGGGCCATCGAGCGGGCCGCCGCCGTGCCCGACTCCCCAACGGCCTTGCCGAACGCGGCTTGATCCGGCTTTCTGCCGGCCGGGAACGGAGCTGGGTGGAACGATGCGGTTGGTGACCTTCAGGCGTACGGGGAGACTCGAGCAGCGCGCCGGCGCGCTGCGGGAGGACGGCGGCATCGTGGACCTCGCCGCCGCGGACCGGCTGCTGGAAGGCGGCCTCCTCGCCTTGATCGCCGCCGAGCCCGCCCTGCTGGAGCGCGCCCGCGCCGTGGCCGCGCACGCGCCGGCGGTGGAGGACGCGGTGCTCTGCGCCCCCCTGCCGCGCCCGGCCAAGAACATCTTCTGCGTCGGCAAGAACTACCACGAGCACGCCAAGGAGTTCGCCGGCTCCGGCTTCGACGCCACGGCCAAGGAGGTGGTGCCGGAAGCGCCGGTGGTGTTCAGCAAGCCGCCCACCAGCGTCATCGGCCCGGGCGAGCCGATCCCGGCCCACCTCGACCCGACGAACTCCGTGGACTACGAGGGCGAACTGGCCGTGGTGATCGGCCGCGGCGGGCGCGGCATCCGCAAGGCGGACGCGCTGGGGCACGTGTTCGGCTACACGGTCGTCAACGACGTCACCGCGCGCACGCTCCAGCACAAGCACCGGCAGTGGATACTCGGCAAGGGCATCGACGGCTTCTGCCCGATGGGACCGGCCATCCTCACCGCCGACGAGGTGCCGGACCCCGGCGCGCTGCGGCTCACCACGCACGTCAACGGCGAGAAGCGGCAGGACGCGCCGGTATCCGACCTCATCTTCGACATACCCACGCTCATCGAGACCATCAGCGCCGGCATCAGCCTGGAGCCGGGCGACATCATCGCCACCGGCACCCCGGCCGGCGTGGGCATCGGCTTCGACCCGCCGCGCTTCCTCAAGAGCGGCGACGTGGTGCGGGTCGAGGTGCCGGGCATCGGCGTGCTGGAGAACCCGGTGGCATGAGGCGCCGCTCGCTGCTGGCCGCCTCCGCGCTGCCCTTCGCCACGCCGGCCGCCCTCGCGCAAGGCGGCGATTTCCCCTCGCGCGCCGTGTCGATGGTCGTCGCCTTCCCGCCGGGCGGGCAGGCCGACGTGGTGGCCCGCCCGGTGGCGGCGGCGCTGGAGCGGCACTGGCGCCAGCCCGTGCCGGTGGTGAACCGCCCCGGCGCATCGGGCGAACTCGGCAACGCCTCCGTCGCCCGCGCGGCGCCGGACGGCTACACGCTGCTGATGGCGCTCTCGTCGCTCGCCGTGCTGCCCGAGGCGGCGCGGCTGTTCGGACGGGCGCCGGCCTACGAGCTGGACCAGTTGGCCCCAATCGCCCTGTTCACCGCGGACCCGACGGTGCTGGTGGTGCCCGCGTTGTCGCCCTGGCGCACGCTGGAGGAGTTCGTCGCCGCCGCGAAAGCGCGTCCGGGCTCCATCAGCTACTCCTCCGCCGGCAACTACTCGGCGCTGCACGTGCCGATGGCCATGCTGGCCACGGCGGCTGGCCTCGACATGCTGCACGTGCCGTTCCAGGGCGGCGGCCCGGCGTTGACGGCGCTGCTCGCCGGGCAGGTGCAGGCCTTGTCCAGCGGCCCCGGCCCGGCGGCGCCGCACATCCGCGACGGCAAGCTGCGCCCGCTGGCATGCTGGGGTGCCAAGCGGCTGCCCGAATTCCCCGAGGTGCCGACCTTGATCGAGCGCGGCTTCCCGGAAGCCGAGTACTACATCTGGACCGGCGTCTTCGCCCCCGCCGCTACGCCGGCGCCGGTGCGCGAGGCGTTGCGCGCCGCTATGGCGGCGGCCGCGGCCGACCCCGAGTTGCGCCGCGCGGTGTCGGCGTCGGGCAACACGCTCGACCACCGCGACGGCGAAGCCTTCGCGGCGTTCTTTCGCAACGACAGCGCGCGCTTGGCGCGCGCCGTCCAGCGCATCGGAAAGGTGGAGTAGGATCGCATGTCGGGTGGTGGCGGCTACGCCGAGGCGTTGATCGTCGAGTGGCTCGGTTCGCAGCGGGACGCCATGCTCGACGCCCTGCGCGAGATGGTGGACACGGACGGCGGCAGCTACGACAAGGCCGGCGTGGACGCCGTGGGCGCGCAGGTGCGGCGCTTCCTGGAAGGCAGCGGCATCCCGGTCGAGACGGTGCCGCGCGAGCAGTACGGCGACTGCCTCAAGGCGCGCGTCGAGGGCGGCGATGCCGCGACCGGGCGCGGCGGCAACGCGCGCCGCTCCGTGGTGCTGATGGGCCACCGCGACACCGTGTTCCCCAAGGGCGAGCCGGAGCGCCGCCCCTTCCGCGTGGAGAACGGCCGCGCCTACGGCCCCGGCGTCGCCGACATGAAGGCCGGGCTGGTGATGAACATGTTCGTCCTGGCCGCCTTCAAGCGCTTCGGCGGCGCGCCGGCGCCGCTGCTCGGCCTGTTCACCGGCGACGAAGAGATCGGCTCCCCCGAGGGCCGCGAGGTGATCGAGTCCGTGGCGCGCGAGGCGCGGGCGGTGTTCAACTCCGAGCCCGGCCGGCCCTCAGGCGGCATCGTCACCGGCCGCAAGGGCGGCGTGTTCTCGTTCTTTGAGATCGAGGGCAAGGCGGCCCACTCCGGCGGCAACTTCGAAGCCGGCGTCAGCGCCATCGAGGAGTTGGCGCGCAAGGTCCAGGCGCTGCACGCCATCACCGACCTCAAGCGCGGCATCACCCTCAACGTCGGCTTGGTCAGCGGCGGTCAGAGCGTGAACACCGTGGCGCCCTACGCCACGGGTCAGATCGACCTCCGCTACGTCGAGCGCCCCGACCGCGACGAGGCGATGGGCCGCATCCACGAGATCGTCGGCCGCTCCTTCGTGCCCGGCACGCGCGCCAAGCTCACCATCCGGGGCGAGTTCTTGCCGTTGACGCAGAACCCGGCCAGCGCGCGCCTGTTCGAGGGCTACCGCGAGGCGGCGGCCGACAGCGGCCTCGACATCCGCGGCGAGTTCTCCGGCGGCTGCGCCGATTCCGGCTTCACCGCGGCGGTCGGCGCCCCCACGCTCTGCGCCGTCGGCCCGATCGGCGGCAAGGCGCACAGCCCGGACGAGTACCTGGAGGTCGGCAGCATGGTGCCGCGCGCGCAGGCGCTGGCGCGGGCGATCCTGCGGCTCGACACGACGGGCGTGTAGCGAAAGCGAACAGGAGACAAGCCGTGGCCTTCCCGCTGCCCGAGTCCAACCCGGAGGCGCTCGGCCTCGACCCGCGCCCGCTGGACCGCCTCTGCGCGACCATCGAGCGGCACATCGCCGAAGGCCGCCACCCCGGCGCCCAGGTGGCGGTGGCGCGGCACGGCAAGCTGGCGCTGTGCCGCTCCTTCGGCCGGGCGCGCGTCGAGCCCGACGCCCCGGCCGACGCGCGCAGCCTGTTCCTGCTCTATTCCAACACCAAGGTCCTCACCACGGCCGCGCTCTGGATGCTGGCGGAGGACGGGCTGCTCCGCTTCAGCGACACCGTAGCCCAGCACCTCCCCGGCTTCGAGGCGCACGGCAAGGGCGACATCACCGTGCTGCAACTGCTGACGCACCAGGGCGGCTTCCCTTCCGCGGTCGTGCCGGAGGCGGCTTGGGAAGACCACGACCTGCTCCGCCGGACCGTGTGCGGCTTCACCCTGGAGTGGACGCCCGGCTCGCGCGTCGCCTACCACCCCGCCCCGGCGCACTGGACCGCGGCCGCGCTGATCGAGGCGCTGGCGGGCGGCGAGGACTTCCGCGCCTTCGTCCGCCGCCGCGTCATCGCGCCGCTGGGTCTGGGGGACGAGTTGTTCGTCGGCCTGCCGGACCCGGAGCACGGCCGCGCCGCCGGCATCTACGACCCGCCGGAGGAGGGCACCCGCCGCTTCCCGCCCCGGACGCCGGAGGACACCGCGGAGGGACGCCGCGCCGGCATCCCCGGCGGCGGCGGCTACGGCAGCGCCCGCGCCATGGCGGCCTTCTACCAGATGCTCGCCAACGGCGGCGCCATGCCCGGCCCAGGCGGGGCGCGCGTGCTCTCCCCCCGCATGGTGGAATTCGTCACCCGCGACTTCACCGGCGATCGGGTGGACGAGTACATGGGCCTCGCCATGCACCGCGGCCTCGGCCCGCACTCGCGCGGCGAAACGCCGAAGATCCGCGGCCTGGGCGCCATCGCCCACCCGCGCACCTTCGGCCATGGCGGAGTCGGCTCCTCCTATTGCTGGGCCGACCCGACCTCCGGCGTTTCATTCGCCTTCTTGTCGAACTGCCGCCAGTCCGAGCCCTTCCACAGCGAGCGCATGGACGTCCTCAGCAACCTCGCCCACGCCTCCATCCTGGAGGTGTGACGGGCCGCCCCCCTTTGCGCGGAGGGCGCCTTGCGCGTAGTACGCCCCGCCGGGACGTGCAAAGGGCAGGAGATGGCGGTGGCTGATACGGTCGAGGTCGCGGGCCTCAAGGTGGCGGGCGCGCTGCACGCCTTCATGGAGAACGAAGCCCTGCCCGGCACCGGCGTGGAACCGGCGCGCTTCTGGTCCTCCTTCGCCGCCATCGTCCGCGACCTCGCCCCCGAGAACGCCGCCTTGCTGCGCAAGCGCGACGAGTTGCAGGCCAAGCTGGACGCCTGGCACCGCGAGCACCCGGCCAAGCCGGTGGACCTCCAGGCATACACCGCCTTCCTGCGCGAAATCGGCTACCTGCTGCCGGAAGGGCCGGACTTCCACGTCGGCACGACCGGCGTGGACGCCGAGATCGCGCGGGTGGCCGGGCCGCAGCTCGTGGTGCCGGTGTCCAACGCGCGTTACGCACTGAACGCCGCCAACGCCCGCTGGGGCAGCCTCTACGACGCGCTCTACGGCACGGACGCCATCTCGGAGACCGACGGCGCCGAGCGCGGCCGCGGCTACAACCCGACGCGCGGGCGCAAGGTGATCGACCGCGCCCGCGACGTACTCGACGGGATGGCCCCGCTCGCGGGCGGCGTTTCGCACGGTGAGGCGGCCGGCTACGCCATCGTCGCCGGCGCGCTCCAGGTGACGCTCAAGGACAAGCGCACCGTCGCCCTCGCGCGACCGGGCCAGTGCATCGGCTACCACGGCGAGGCCGAAGCGCCCTCCGCCCTGCTGTTCGTGAACAACGGCCTGCACGCCGAACTCCGCATCGACCGGACCCACCCCATCGGCAAGGACGACCCGGCGGGCGTGGCGGACCTCGTCATGGAGAGCGCCGTCACCACCATCATGGACTGCGAGGACTCGGTCGCCGCGGTGGACGCCGAGGACAAGGTCCTGGTCTACCGCAACTGGCTCGGCCTGATGCGCGGCGACCTGGAGGCGAGCTTCGAGAAGGGCGGCCGCACCGAGACGCGGCGCCTCCACCCGGACCGCACCTACCAGACGCCGGCCGGCGGCGGCGTCACCCTGCACGGCCGCTCGCTCATGCTGGTGCGCAACGTCGGCCACCA
Organism: Craurococcus roseus; assembly: GCF_039523795.1. Taxonomy (NCBI): domain Bacteria; kingdom Pseudomonadati; phylum Pseudomonadota; class Alphaproteobacteria; order Acetobacterales; family Acetobacteraceae; genus Craurococcus; species Craurococcus roseus. Next base: position 12,557 of record NZ_BAAAFZ010000101.1, read on the forward strand.
CATGATGACGGATGTGGTGACGCTCGACGGCCGGGAGGTGCCGGAGACGATCCTCGACGCCGCCTGCACCGCCGCCATCGCGCTGCACGACCTGCGCGGCAAGCACCTGAACAGCCGCGCCGGCAGCGTCTACATCGTCAAGCCCAAGATGCACGGCCCGGAAGAGGTCGCCTGGGCCGACAAGCTCTTCGCCCGTGTGGAGGACATGCTCGGCCTGCCGCGCGCCACGCTCAAGATGGGCATCATGGACGAGGAGCGCCGCACCACGGTGAACCTCCGCGAGTGCATCCGCGCCGCCAAGGACCGCGTGGTGTTCATCAACACCGGCTTCCTCGACCGCACTGGCGACGAGATCCACACCGACATGGAAGCCGGCGCGGTGGTGCGCAAGAACGACATGAAGGGCGCCGCCTGGATCAAGGCCTACGAGGACAACAACGTGGACGTGGGCCTCGCCTGCGGCCTGCGCGGCCGGGCGCAGATCGGCAAGGGCATGTGGGCCGCGCCCGACATGATGGCGGCCATGCTGGAGCAGAAGGTCGGCCACCCCAAGGCCGGCGCCAACACCGCCTGGGTCCCCTCCCCCACCGCCGCCACGCTGCACGCCCTGCACTACCACGAGGTGGACGTGGCCGCGCGGCAGGACGAGCTCGCCCGCGGCGGCAAGCGCGCCAAGCTCGACGACCTGCTGACGGTGCCGCTCGCCGCCAACACCAATTGGTCGCCCGAGGACGTGCGCTCGGAGCTGGACAACAACGCCCAAGGCATCCTCGGCTACGTGGTGCGCTGGATCGACCAGGGTGTGGGCTGCTCCAAGGTGCCCGACATCAACGACGTCGGGCTGATGGAGGACCGCGCCACCTTGCGCATCAGCAGCCAGCACATCGCCAACTGGCTGCGCCACGGCGTTTGCACGGAAGACCAAGTGATGGAGACCATGCGCCGCATGGCCGCCGTGGTGGACCGCCAGAACGCCGGCGACCCGCTCTACCAGCCGATGGCGCCGAGCTTCGACGGCCCGGCCTTCAAGGCCGCCTGCGACCTGGTGTTCAAAGGCCGCGAGCAGCCGAACGGCTACACCGAGTTCATCCTGCACGCGCGCCGGCGGGAGGCGAAGGCCGGCGCGGCCTGACGCCGCCGGCCGGCGGCCGCGCCGATCACGGCGCCGGCTGCTCAGCCGTTCCGCTCGACGGCGACTGTCCAGAACGGGATGCGCTTGATGCGTGTGGGCCAAGGTTTCGAGCCCCAACCAAGCGCTTCCCGATCGAAATAATCGGCGAGATCGCTCCCGTAGTGGATGACATCGCTTTGATGCACCGAGAACACCGGGTTGCCGCTCTCGAAAGGCTCGGATGGCAAGTACCTGTGCGAATGGATCGGCACCAGCTTCGGCGCCTTTGAGAATTCCGCTTGGAGGAGTTCGCGCCGCTCCTCACGCTTAGCGGGCCGTTCGCCCCATTCCGGCCACCACAGGCCGTTGCGCTCGACGTCGAACAAGAAGCCTTCGAAAGGCCACTGCAGACGCTCTTCGATGACCGCTTCATCCGTGTGTACCCAATCGATCATCCCTCGGCCGCCCGAGAGGATCGGGCGGCGCTCCAAGAGCATTTCCACGAGGTCGGGAGGGAAGCGCAGGCCCCACTTGGCTTGAGCGTCGTCCAAGTCCGCCGACGTGTAGCCTGGGCCCCAATCCAAACGGTCAGGCATTCCGGCTCACCGCTTCGACTCCGGCAGCGCGGCTGACTTGGAACCGGCGTGCAGCCCTGTTCCCGAGGCCAGCGCCTCCGCTAACGCCCGCGCGGCGCGGAGGCCGCTCTCCCAAGCGCCGCCGACCGTGCCGGCGTAGCGCTCATGGCAGGCTTCGCCCGCGAAGCGCAGCCTGCCGTCGGCCACCGCCGCGTCGCGCAGCACGGCCCGCGCGCCGGCGTGCCCGACCCGCGCGTGGCTGTAGGCGCCGCGGAACAGCGGGTCCTCCGCCCAGCGCGTCACGGCGGCGCCCGGCCGGAAGGCGCGCTCCACCCGCGCCGGGCCGAAGAAGCGCGCGAGCTCGGCGCGGGCGAAGGCGTCGGCCGCCCCCGGCCCCTCCCGCGCCAACTCCCGAGAAGCTTCGCCGCCGATGTAGGCGATCGCGTGGTCGCGCCCGAACGGCCAGCAGATCCAGGAGGCGGGCCGGTCCCGGTCGTGCTCCACGCGCCGCCCGAGCCGCCCGAAATCCGGCAGGTCCAGCCTGTCCGCGCCGGCGGCGCGCAACGCCACCTTGGTCACCATGCCTTGCGGCAGCCGGGCGACGGCGTCGAGCACCGCCGGCGGCAAGGCCGGGTCGAAACGGATGGCGCCCGCCGCCAGCACGCCGGTCGAGACGGTGACGACGCACCCACGCGCCCTCACCCGCCCCCTCGGCCCTTCCAGCTCGACGGCGCCGCCGGGCCCGCCGGTCCGCACGACGTTCACCGGCGTCCCCAGCGCCACGTCCAGGCCCTCCGCCTGTCGCGCCACCAGCGTCCCCAAGCCCTCGCGCACCTGCGGGTTCCGCCCGACGAGCGCAGTGGCGACGTAGTCGCGCAGGCTGTCGCACCGGGCCTCCACGCCGCTGATGATGGCGCCGAACCAGTGCTCCACCGTCGCGTCCCAGAAGCCGCCGCGGGGCACCGCGTCGGAGAGCGGGATGTCCGGCCCGCCCTCCGCCGCGCGCCGCTCCGCCGCCGCCTCCCAGGCCTCCGCCGCGGCGTCGTGCGCGGCCTTCTCCTCCGGCGTCGCCGGGCGGTCGCCGATCAGCAGTATGTCGCGCCGGCGCCGCCCGGGCTCCTCGTGCAAGGTGAAGCCTTGCCGGAGCGCGATGGGCGTCAACGGGTTGTTGTCGGCGTCGTGCAGCCAAGCGGCGCCCCGATCGAAGGGCGCGCCGAGCGACTCGGTGTCGGTGAAGGCCCGGCCGCCTAGGCGCCCCGAGGCTTCAAGCACCACGCAGCGCAAGCCGGCGTCGCGCAAGGCCAGCGCCGCGGCGATGCCGGCCGCCCCGGCGCCGACCACCGCTACGTCGAAATCCTCCGAACTCATCGGGCCTGGAACCGCACCGCCTCCCCCGCGCCGGGCGCCACTTCCAGCCGCCCCTGCCGCTCCAGCCGGCGGAGGTGCGCCAGCGTCTCGCCCACGGTGAAGCCGATCTGCGCCATTTCCTGCGTCGCGCGCGGGAACAGCACGCCGGCCGCTTCGAAGGCCGTCAACGGCTCCTTGCAGGCGTCGGCCAGCATGTCCAGCCGGTCCGCGTGGTGCGCCGCCAGGGCATCCAGCCGCCGGTGCAGGCCGTGGAAGGGCTCGCCGTGCGAGGGCAGCACCAGCACGTCTTCCGGCAAGGCGCGGAAGCGCTCGTTGGATTGCAGGAAGTCGCCCAGCGGGTCCGCCTCCGGCTCGCCCGGGTGCAGGCCGATGTAAGGCGAGATGCGCGGCAGGATCTGGTCCGCCGAGATCAGCACGTTCCGTTCCGCGCTGTGCAGGCACGCCATGTCGGGCGCGTGGCCGGCGCCGGTCATCACCGTCCACTCCGCGCCGCCGATCCGCACCGGCCGCCCGTCGCGCAGCGCGTGGAAGGAGCGCGGCAGCTCCCCCACCGCCCGCTGGTACAGCGCGCCCCGCCCCTCGACGAACACGATGTACTCCGCCGGGCAGCCGGCGCGGGTGTAGTGCGCCACCTGCTGCGCCATCATGTCCGGCCCGGAGTCGTACCAGAGCGCCCGCGCCATCAGCCACTCGATGCGCGTCATGTGCGGCAGCACGCCGAAGCGCCCGCACAGCCAGCCGGCGAGGCCGATGTGGTCCGGGTGGAAGTGCGTCACCAAGAGCCCGGTGAGCGGCTTGCCGCCCAGCTCCGGCGAGGCCAGCACCTTGTCCCACAACTCCCGCGTGAAGCGGTTCGACACGGAGGCGTCCACCGCCATCCAACCGCCCTCGTGCTCCAGGAACCAGATGTTCACGTGGCTCGGCGGGAAGGGCAGCGGCATCCGCGCGCGCAACAGGCCCGGCCGCACGGCCCGGACCTCGCCGGGCGGCGGCACCTCGGCGCCAGGGTCCGCTTGTGTGTCGGGCATCGCGCCTTCTCTTCGCAGGAGGGAGGGGACCGGGCCGCCCGGCGCGGGCTGGCGGAGCCGGCAAGGTAGTGCCGCCCTCGCCGGCCTGTCCATCGCCGGGCGGGTCAGCCGGGCCGGTCCCCTACGCCGCCGGTCGTAGGCAGCGCCCGCGCGCCGAGGAGCAGCAGCGCGCCGTCGGCCAGGAAGGCCAGCGCCGCCGTCGCCGCCGCGCCTTGCAGCACGAGGAGCTGGTTCTGGTTCTGCAACCCGAGCACGATCGGCGTGCCGAGCGTCTCCGCGCCCGCCAGCGCGCCCACCGCGGCCGTGCCGATGGAGGTCGCCAAGGCCACGCGCAGCGCCGACAGCACCACGGGCGCCGCCAGCGGCAACTCCACCTCGCGCAACGCGCGCAACGGCGCGAAGCCCAGCGCCACCGCAGCGGCCTTGGCGTCGGGCGGCACCGCCTCCAGCGCCGCCACCGTGCCGCGCAGCACCGGCATCACCGCGTAGAGCAGCAAGGCCAGCAGGGTCGGCGCCGCGCCGAAGCCGAGCACGGGAAAGGCGAGCGCCACCACCACCACGGGCGGCACCGCCTGCGCCGCGGCGACCAGCGCGTCGGCGAGCGGCCGCAACGCCCGCCCCGCCGGCCGGGTGACGGCCAAGCCGAGGGAGAAGCCCGCCAGCGCGCCGAGCAGCGCCCCAGGCACCGCCACCGCGGCGTGCGACGCGGCGAGTTCGAGCAGGCGGACTGTGGGGTACGCCCGCCCCGCCCCGCCGAGCGCGCCCCAAACGGCGGACGCGACCGGCGCCG
>NZ_BAAAFZ010000101.1:17480-19193 GCF_039523795.1 Craurococcus roseus
GCGGCGAGCGCGAGCCCGAGCGCCTCCGGCCGGGCGGCGTGCGGCAGGATCACGGGGGGCGCTCCACCAACCCGCGCAGCGACACGGAACCGGCCGGCGCGCCGCCGCGCACCACGGCTAGCACGCCGCTGCGCGCCTCCACCATGCGGGACAGCGCTTCCAGGAGCGAGGCGCCCTCCTCGATGGCGGGCGCGCCGGCCGGCGGCGGCCCGGCGTCCGCCGCCGCGCGCACGGGCAGCAGGCCGAGGCGCCTGAGTCCGAGGTCGCCGCCGCCCATCAGCTCGCGCACGAAGCCATCCACCGGCGCGGCCGTCAGCTCCAGCGCCGTGCCGGACGCGACCAACCGCCCGCCCCGCAGCACCGCCAAGTCGGTCGCCAGTTCCAGCGCCTCGCCCGGATCGTGGGTGACGAGCAGCACGGTCTTGCCCGTCCCGGCGTGGATGCGGCGCAGCTCCGCCCGCAACCCCCGCCGCGCGATGGGGTCCACGGCGCCGAAGGGCTCGTCCATCAGCAGGATGTCCGGGTCGGCGGCCAAGGCGCGGGCGAGGCCCACCCGCTGCGCCTGCCCGCCGGACAGCTCCGCCGGGAAGCGCCCGGCCAGGCCGGCGTCCAGCCGCACCAGCGCCAGCAGCTCCTCCACCCGCGCCGCGATCCGCGCCCGCTCCCAGCCGAGCAGGCGCGGCACGGTGCCGATGTTCTGCGCCACCGTCCGGTGCGGGAACAGCCCGACGGACTGGATGGCGTAGCCGATCGAGCGCCGCAGCCGCGTGGGCTCCAGCGCCGCCACGTCCTCCCCGCGCACGCGCACGGCGCCCGCGCTCGGCTCGACCAAGCGGTTGACCAGGCGCAGCAGCGTGGACTTGCCCGAGCCGGACGGCCCGACCAGCGCGCAGAGCGCCCCGGCGCGGACGCGGAGGTCGATGCCGTGCAGCACGCGCGCCCCGCCGAACTCCACCGACACGCCCTCGAAGGCGATCACGCGCGCCGTCTCCCCGCCCGTGCTTCCAGCCCGCGCAGCAACGCGTCCGCGAGCAGCGCCAGCGCCACGATCGGCAAGGCGCCGAGCAGGATCAGGTCGGCCGCGAACTGCGCCATGCCCTCGAACACCACCGCCCCGAGCCCGCCCGCGCCCACCAGCCCGCCGAGCGTCGCCAAGCCGATGCACTGCACCGCCGCGACGCGCAGCCCGCCCGCGAACACGGGCAGGCCGAGCGGCACGCGCACCTCCGCGGCGATGCGCGCTTCGCCCATGCCCATGGCGCGCGCCGCCGCCACCGCTGCCGGGTCCGCCGCGCCCAGCCCCGCGACCACCGCGCGCCAGAGCGGCAAGGCGGCGTAGGCGGACACGGCGAGGAGCGCCGGCGCCGCCCCGATCGCCTCAAGCCCGGCCGCGCGCAGCCACGGCGCGGCGCCGAGCAGAGCCGACAACAGCGGTATCAACAGCCCGAACAGCGCCAAGGCCGGCACCACCTGCACGCCGTTGAGCAACCCGCCTACCGCCGCCTCGGCGCGCCCCGAGCGGAAGGCCCACCAGCCGAGCGGCAGCGCCGCGGCGGCGGCGAGGCCGAGCGCCGCCGCGGACAGGGCGAGGTGGCGCAGCACCGCCGCGTGGACGACGCCGGCCCGCGCCCGGTACTCCGCGGCGAGCGAAAGGGCGTCGAGCGCGCCCCCGCGCCACAGCAGCGCCACCGCGGCCGCGAGCGCCGCGGCGGG
>NZ_BAAAFZ010000102.1:0-5912 GCF_039523795.1 Craurococcus roseus
GCGAACTCGTCCTGCGCGTCGTCACCCACAGCCTCATGCTCCTCGCCGATCCGGCGTGAGCCTTTCAACAGAGCAAGCTCGACCTCCAAAACGGGCCGGGTCCGCTGTATGTCGCGGCCTTGTCCCTGCTCGCGTCGCTCATACTGCGTTACGCCGTCGGCAAGCGCGACGAAAACCGGCTCGGCGCGTGGCTGCGAAGCACTGGCACGGACGGGTTCTTGGACGCGGGGCGGACGGAGAAAAAGCCGTGGGCACGAGGGTGGTACGGTCGGGGATGGGCGCTCCAACGCTGCCGGCCGGCATGGATGGCGGTTTCCGAGTCGGCCGCGATGTGTGCGTTCGCCCTGTCCGTGGCCCTGTCGTCCGCGTTGGAGAGCCGGCGCGAATGCCGGGAGGCTCTGGGCGCTTGGTGGCAGGCGCAGGCGCCCTTGCCGGCCGATTGCTTCGGCTGGGGTGGAGGCTTCATGACCTTCGTGGCCATGGCGTTGTTGGCGTACGCCGCTTGGATGTTCTGGGATTGGTGGCGCTGGAACGAGCGGCATCCATGACAGCCAGGTCGTGAAAGGGAGAGGCACGGCGGTCGGCGGCGCGGCGTCGTCTGACCCGATCGGGTTGAAGGAGGCGGTGGAGGCCGTCGGCCGGTGGTGGAGCGAAGCGCCCTACTTCGCCGACGCCGAGCCGCACATGGACGGGCAATGGCGCAAGCTCATCCTGCCGTTCCTGCGCCTCGGCGAGTCGGGGATAGACTGCACCCTCACGGTCGAGCTCGGCGCCAGGCGGGGGCGCTCAGCGGCGAAGCTGCTGCCGTTGGCGGGCCGCCTGCGCCTCGTAGACCTGCACGCGAACAACCTGGAAGCCTGCCTGCGCCGCTTCGGCGACGACCCGCGCCGTTCGTACCACGTGACGGACGGCCGCTCCCTGCCGCTGCCGGACGCCTCGGCGACCTTCCTCTTCTGCTTCGACTCGGTGGTCCACTTCGACAGCGACGTGGTGCGCGCCTACCTGCGCGAAGCCCGCCGCGTCCTGCGGCCCGGCGGCCACGCCTTCCTGCACCACTCCAACACCCTTGCGCACCCGGGCGGCGACTTCCAGGCGCAGCCGCAATGGCGCAATTTCATGTCGAAGGAGCTGCTGGCCCACTACGCGCTGAAGGAGGGCCTCGAAGTGCTTCGGCAGGAGCCGGTGGACTGGGTCGGCGACGGGGGCTTCATCGACTGCTTCTCGCTGCTCCGGCGGCCCGGCTGATCCCGCCGGTCACACCGTTCCCTCACACCGGGCCCGCCGCCGAAAGCCCGCCGTCCACCACGATCTCCGTGCCGGTGACGTACTTCGCCTCGTCCGACAGCAGGAACAGCACGGCATGGGCAACGTCCCAGCCGCTGCCCATGCGCCCCATCGGCACGGACGCGTGGCGCTTGGCGATCAGCGCTTCCGCGTCGTTGGCGCCGAGCTGGCGGACGAGGCGGTGTTCCACCAGCGGCGTGTGCATCAGCCCCGGGACCACCGTGTTGCAGCGGATGCCGCGCGCCGCGTAGGCCATGGCGACGGACTTGGAGAAGCCGATGATCCCCGCCTTGCTGGCGCTGTAGGCGGAATGGACGCGCGCCGCGCCCATCCTGAGCCCGGCGATGGAGGAGATGTTGACCACCGCCCCGCCAGCCCCGCCCGCCTCCATGATCGGCAGCGCGTGCTTGCAGCCGAGAAAGGCGGTTTTGAGGTTGAAGTCGATCTGCCGGTCCCAGACCTCCTCCGGCATGTCCACCGGCCCGCCGGGGTGCGAGCCGCCGACGTTGTTCACCAGCAGGTCGAGGCGGCCGAAGCGGTCGCGGCAGGCGGCCATGGCGGCGGCCACGTCCTCCGAATCGAGCATGTCGCAACGGTGGGCGACACAGGTGTCGCCGGCCTCGGCGATCAGGCGCTGCGTTTCGGCGACGGCATCGGGTTCGACGTCGATGGCGAACACCGCGGCGCCCTGGCGGGCGAGCAGCGCGGCCGTCGCCTTGCCGTTGCCCCAACCGGGGCCGACCGACCCGGCGCCGGTAACCACCGCCACTTTCCCGGCCAAGCTGAGCATCGCACTGTCCTCCCGTTCTCCGGGAGCAGCCTAGGAGGATACCGGACGGGCTGGGAACACGTCCCCACCGAACCGCCGCCCCACGGCGCGGCTTCAATCGATCTGGGACGGCCGCGGAAGGTCGCCGAAGCGGCCCGCGTCCACGCCGAGGCGGGTTGCGATCTTGATGGCGACGAGGGCGCCGAGGGCGAGCAGGAAGGTCGTGGAAGACATCGGTTTCGATCCTTTCGATGTTTCCTCCCCCAACCCGTTCCTATAGGTGATGCTGCGACGCAGCAAAACCAATCACGATAGTTTTCCGAAGAATGCCCCTCGTCCGAGGCAACTTTCCACGGCGTCCCGCCCAACGCCGCAGAGGCGCCGTCAGAGCGGCTTGCCCTCGCTGCCGGCCCAAGCCGCCATGAGCGTATTGCTCGGCCGCGCCTTGTCCATGACCTTGCGCGCGGTCTCGACGCCCGCGACCGGCAGGCGGCCCGGCTCCAGCGCGCCGATCTGCACCAGCACCGAGGCTTGGTCCCAGTAGATGTGCTCGTGCGCCACCATGCCGTCGCGGAAGCGGACGATGGCGACCAGCGGCACTTCCACCTCGCGGCCGGTCGGCGCCACGCCGGGCAGCATCCAATCGATCTCGGAGGTGTGGGTGAAGCGGATCACCACCTCGTCCACGAGCTGGTCCGTGCCCACCGTCCGGCTGACCGGCAGCAGCTCCATGTCCGGCGGGTTGGCGCCGATGAAGTGGTACTTGTAGAAGCGCTTGAGCTGGTCGCGGCCGACGCCGCCGGTCATCGTCGGCACGTGGTTGACGTAGGGCTCGTCCACCATGGTCCCCATCGTGGCGTTGGCGTCGCGCGTTTCGAACTCGTGCCGGCAATGCGCTTCCCAAAGCGCCGAAAGGTCGTGGTCGGCCACGCGGTCCTCCTTTCCCCCGGTTCGGGCGCACGGTGCCGCGTGCGATCGACGGCGGCGGCGGCCCGGACCGAACGTAAGGCCGGACGCGTCGGACAGGAGGGCCGCGCCGCCGCGAAAACCGCGCCTGGGATTCCGGCCAATCGCCGCGCCGGGGCAACGACCGCCGACCGGGGCGGGCGCGCGGAGCCGGGCGGCCGCGGACCCTCGCCTACGCCCGCCGGAAGGCGCAGCATGGCGCCGCTGGCCCGCGACGGAGGGAGCCAACCCGCTCGGTCTGCGGCGCTGTCCGAGGGGAGGAATGCATGTACGTGAATCTGCGTCGCTACCCGAAGCTTTCGGCGGACAAGGAAACCATCCACCGGTCGGTGCAGGACGACCTCTTGCCGCGCCTGCGGGAGCGGGAAGGCTTCAGGGCCTATTGCGCGTTCTGGGACGAGGAGGGCGCGGGGGTCAGCGTCAGCGTCTTCGACGACCAGGAGGCGGCGCACCGCTCCACCGAGGTCGCCCGCCAATGGGTGATGCGCCACCAGGATTTCTTCCCCGGACGAGGCGAGGAATTCGCAGGCGCCTGCATCGCGCAAGAGGTGTCCGACGACTTGGCGCGCGAAGCCAGCGGGGGCCGCCAAGGGTCGGTTTACGTGCTCATCCGCGAGCTGGCCAACGTGCCGGGCACGCAGGACACGCGGGCCTTCGTGGAACAGCGGACGCTGCCCATGATCACGCGCTGGCCGGGGTTCAAGGCCGTGTACATGGTGCGGGGCGACAGGGATGGCAGCCGCGCCGCCGTCGCCACGCTGTTCGACACGCGGCAGAACGCCGTTGCATGCCACGAAAGAGCTGTGGATCTGCTCAAGGAGGGCCTGCCGCGCGTGGAGGTGACGCGCGTCGTGCAAGGGCAGAGCGCGACGCTCGTCGTGCAGTAGCCCGCGCGCGCCCTGGGTCAAGGCGTCCGGGACGGGACGCGCCGGATCGACGAAGGCCGGACCCACCGCGCCCGTCAGCCGCCCAGGGGCAGTGGCGCGAAGGCGACGCGGCACGGGGCGGCGGGAGCAAAGCGCCAAACGCGCCCGCCGTCGCGTCGCAGGCCCACCAGGCTGGAGCACACGGTGCCGAAGCCGTCGGAGGTGGGCGGGATGCAGAGCACCTCCGCCGGCCCGGCCGTGTCGCCGAAAACGTGGTCCGCCAGCAGCGCTTCCCAGCTCGCCCAATCGCCCCGGTCCGGATCGGGGGGCGTTGCGGCGCGGAAGCGTGGGAGGTGGCGCGCGGTGCGCGGGCTCGACAGGTCATTGGGATCAAGCGCCGTGACCATGCTGACGCCCTCCGGGAGCGGCAAGGCCTCGGGCCTGCCGGCCCCCGTGCCGCGGATGAAATAGGCGACCTCGCGGTCGGCGACAACCATGTTGAAGGCGCGCCACTCGGCGGCAGGCAGAGCGGCGATGGTGGCGGCCGCGGCCGAAGCGGTACCTTGCTCCAAGGCGATGAGCGGCAACTCGCCGCGGGAACGCTTTCCTGGGGCCGGGCCGAGGCTGCCCGGACGGTTCAGCACGGCGGCCACTACGCCCGCGTCGTTGACCGCCATCCAGGTGCCGCCCGCCTCGCGGTCGCGCCCGCCCACCACATCGGGCCGGTCGGGCCACCACGCGGCGGGCGGGTCCCAGGCGCGGCGGAGCTTCTCGTCGCGGTTGGCGCCGATGACGGTGGGCCAAGCGTGGCCCGGGCGGCGCAGGATCACGACGGTGCACATGCGGCGGAGAGGAGTGCCGTCCCGCGCGACCGGCCGCAAGTCGGACGGACGACGCCACGGCGGGCCGCCAGCCACCAGCCGCCACCCCGGCTTTGCGAACCGGTCCTGACCTTACTCTCTGACGGGCGAAGCGCCGGCAACTCGACTTGGACTTGCCCCGCTTCCGTGAAGCGGTGGATGCTTGGGTGACTACGGTTCCGTCCTCGCCCGCTCCTCGTAGCTGACCGGCGACAGGTAGCCGAGGGCAGAGTGCCTGCGGCTCGGGTCGTACCAGCCCTCGATGTAGCTGAAGACCGCCATGCGGGCCTCGGCCTGAGAGCGGAAGCCGCGGCGGTCCAGCAGCTCGCATTCCAGGGTGGCGAAGAAGCTCTCGGCCATGCCGTTGTCGTAGGCGTCGCCGACCGATCCCATGGACGGCCGCACACCGGCTTCCGCGCAGCGCCTGCCGAACGCCACCGAGGTGTATTGGCTGCCTTGGTCGGAATGGTGGATGACGCCGTCGGGCCGGCGCCGGCCGACGGCCATGTCGAGCGCGGCCAGGACCAGATCGGCCCCGAGGTGGCTGGCCATGGCCCAGCCGACGACGCGGCGGCTGAACGCGTCCAGCACCACGGCCAGGTAGAGGAAGCCCGTCCAGGTCGGCACGTAGGTGATGTCCGCCACCCAGAGCCGGTCCGGGGCGGTGGCGGTGAGGTCGCGCTCCACCAGGTCCGGCGCCGGCCGGACCTCCGCGTCGCGCCGCGTGGCGCGCGCTCCTCTGCGCCGGCTGACACCGGCGAAGCCGGCGCCGCGCATCAGCCTGGCGACGCGCTTGCGGCCGAGCGGCTGCCCTTCGGCCCGCAGTTCGGCGTGGACGCGCGGCGCGCCGTAGGTGCCGCGCGAGACGGCGTGGACGGTGCGGATCCGCTTCAGCAGCGTCTCGTCGGCCATGGTGCGGGCCGAAGGCGGGCGGCGGCGCCAGGCGTGGTAGCCCGCCTCGGAGACGCCCAGCGCGCGGGCAATGGCGGCGATCGGGAAGGCGGCCTGGTTCGCGCTCATGAACCGGAAGGCCCGGACGGGATCGTGCCGGTCCCCCGCGCTTAAATGCGCCTAACGAAACCCGCCCTGTTGCGTTCTCGGCGGCATGGCCGAGCCGCCCCTTCCCGACGACCTCTGGGCGGCGGTGGCGCCGCTGCCGCCGCCCCC
>NZ_BAAAFZ010000103.1:0-18918 GCF_039523795.1 Craurococcus roseus
CCGGGCGCGGCCGTCGTCGCCTGCGGCACGGCCCGGGTCAGCCGTAGGCGTGGGCGCGGGCGCCGGGCGCCGGGCGGTGCCGCCGGTGCCGCCGCGCGTCCGCTTCGGTCCGTGCCCGCGCGATGGCGGCGGCGAAGAAGCAGAACTGCGACACCGCGGTGCTGGCGATGAGCGTGTTGTCGAAGCCGCTGTGCAGCAGCGCCGCCACCAGGGCGCAGCGGAGCACGAGCTGGTCCGCCGGCCCGGCGCGCCGGGTGCCGTTCCAGATCCAGAGGATGATGGACAGGAAGATGGCGGCGCAGCCGACGACGCCGGCGTCCACCGCGAGGCGGAGGTACTCGTTGTGCGCGGCGTTGCTGCCCAGCAGCTTGATGGTCGGGTCTTCGGGGTCGACGATCAGCTTGCCGGCGCCGAGCCCGAAGCCGAACAGCGGCCGGTGCTCGATGGCGGCGGTGAAGTACGGCCAGATGATGTCGCGGCCGGAGAAGTTCTCGCTCTCGCCCGTGAAGCGCTGGAGGGCGTAGAGCAGCGCCGGGCCGAGCAGGATCAGCGCCGGCACCATGCCGCCCATCACCAAATCCACCTTGCGCTTCAGCGGCAGGATGCGCGGCCCGGCCAGCACGAAGACGAGGAACAGGAACAGCGACACCGCGATGAACGGCGCCCGCGCCTGGGTGGCGAGCATGATGGCGAGGTTCACGCCGCCGAGCGCCAGCCAGCGGAGCTTGAACTCGCGCAGGTACTGCAAGGTGCAGGCGAAGATCGCGGTGACGCAGAAGCCCGCCAGGAAGGGGGCCGAGTGCATCCCCTGGAAGCGGCCGAACTGGCTCAGCATCGGGTAGAAGCCGACGGCGTCGGCGAAGACGCTGGCGACCGCGCTGATCGGCGGTATCAGAGCGACGCCGATGATCAACGCCGTCCAGATCCGGCGCGGGGCGAGGGCGAAGCCGAGCACGAAGGGCGCGGTGGAGCCGATGAAGCTGCGCGCCATGTCGCCGAAGCCGGCGACCCGGCCGATCGGCAGGACGACGAGGCTGAGGCCGGCGATGGCGACGAAGGTCAGGAACGGCCAATTGACGGCGTCGCTGATGCCGTACCGCAGCACCAGCACGGCCGCGAGGGCGAAGGGCACCACCTTGACGACGCCCCCGAGCGCCGCGCCCGCGCTGCCCCCGCCGCGGCCCTGGGCCGCCATCATGTCGATCTGTATGTCGAGCGCGAGGCCGTAGGTCAGGACCAGGACGGCGACCAGCAGAATCGGGAACTGGTAGAAGACGAGCGCCGCGAGCGCCACGACGGCCGCCGGCAGCAGGTACATCATGTACTCCGGCGCGAGCAGGGCGACGAGGAGCAGCCCCGCCGCGCCGGAGGCGGCGACGAAACGCTGGAGGGCGGGCGAGAAGACGGTGTCCATCGGCGGGCGTTCTCACACGCGCGGGGGGATAGGACAAATCAGGGGTGTGTGTCAGAAGGCGGCATGGCCGCGGGCGTCGTGAACACACCGGAACGGACAGGAAGGGCTGCCGCGGCGGCGCTTCGGCACGATGGCCTGACCCGGCTGCGCTTGGTGTTGATCGGCTGGGTTGTGTTGTACCACCTCGATCTCACCTTGCGGGTGACAGATGCACTGCCTTGGCTGCGGCCGATCCTCGGCGTCGGCTACCTCGGGGTGGACGGCTTCTTCTTGTTGTCGGGCTTCGCCTTGTGGCTCGGCTACGGGTCGCGCCCGCCGGCGGACGCGGCCGGGATCGGGCGCTTCTTCCTCAGGCGCTTCGCCAAGATCTGGCCGCTGCACGGTCTGGCGCTACTGGCGCTCCTGGCGATCGTGGTCGCCGCACGGGCGGCCGGGGCGACCATCCGCGACCCGGAGCGCTTCGGCGCGGTCGAGTTCGTGCTGCAACTGTTCCTGGTGAACGCCTGGGAGACGACCGACCGGCACGCGTGGAACTACCCGTCCTGGGCGCTTTCGGTGGAGTGGGCGGGCTACCTCGTGTTCCCGGTGCTGCTGGCGCTGCTGCTTCGGGCCCGGACGGCTTCCCTGTTCCCGCTGTCGGCGACGGCCGTTGCGGGCTTGTTCTGGCTCGGGGCGGGGGAGAACGGGCTGAACCACACCCTGCACCTCGGGTTGGTGCGCTTCGGGTTCGAGTTCGTCCTCGGCCTCGCCCTGGGCCGGTTGGCGACCGAGGGCCGGCTGCCGCGGGCGGCGGTGCTCGCCTGCACGCTGGCGGTGCCGCTCGGGCTGGGCTTGCGCTTGGACGCGCTGACGGTGGTAGGTCTGGCGGCGGTCATCGTGGCGCTCTGGCAGCGCCCTGGCGCCGCCGCGGCGCGGAAGCCGGACCTGCTGCTGCGCCTCGGCGAAGCGTCGTTCGGCGTTTACCTCTGCTGGGTCTTCATCGAAATCGCCTTGGTGGGCGTGCTGCGGGTGTCCGATCCGGGGCCGGCCGGCCGTGTCCTGCTGATGGCGGGGGGCTTCGCCGCCAACCTCGCGGCCGGCTGGCTGGCTTGGCGCTGGGTGGAGGTGCCCGCGCACCGCTGGATACTGCACCGGGCGGGGCCGCAGCGGGCGAGGGCGGACCCTTCGGGGCGGCCGACCGCGCGCTGATCAGCCGCCGCCGCCGCGGAGGGCGGCGCGGAACTCGGTGTGCGGGGCGGGGCTTTCCTCGGGCTGCAACCGCCAGTGCCCGCCGTAGGTGTAGGCCCACAGGGCGACGGGCATGCGCAGCCGCCGGAGCACGGGCAGGCTTTGCCGCAGGTCGGCCGCCCAGGCGGCCCGGTCTTCGCGGTGCTTCACCGCGCCGCCCAATTCCGTGACCAGGACGGTCTGCCCGTGCCGCTCGCGCCACGCCGCCACTTGGCCGAAGCGCCACTCGACGGCGCCGGCGTCGCCGCCCTCGTAGTCGTGGACCTCGGCAACCGTGTTGGAGTCGGGCGGCGGTTCGTTCTGGATGAGCGACCTCCAACTCCCCCACTCGTGGCCGCCCCACATCAGGGTGTGGCGTGGCGCGGCGCGGCGGAGGACGCCGAGCAGCCGGTCGCGCATCGGCATCCACGCCGCCGCGTCCGGGAACACGGCCTCGTTCACGGGCGCGAACACGACGCGCGACGGGTCGGTGGCGCGGGCGAACAGGGCGGCGCGCGCCGCCAGCGCCCGCCATTCGCGCTCGCCCCAAGGCTCGTCGTGCTTGATGAAGTCCGCCAAGCCGAGCAGCACCGGCAAGCCGGCCGCCGTGGCGTCGGCCACCGCGCCGCGGAACAGGTCGGGGATCTCCATCCCGTCGCCGGTCTGGCCCACCTCCGGGATGAACATGCGGACGTGGTCGAAGCCCGCCGCCTTGAAGCCGCGCCACCACGCGGGGCCGAGTCGCCGCGGGCGGTTGTTGCTGGCGACGGCGAACCAGCGCTCGACGTTGGCGCCGAGCCGGAGGTTGCCCAAGCGCTCGCGCGAGGGGGCGGCGTCGGGCGCGCGCGCCGGGCGCTGCTGCGCCGCCGCGCAGCCGGGCGAAAGCACCGCCGCCGCCGCCGGGGTGGCCAGGAGGGAGCGCCGCCGCACGGTCAGGCGGCCCCGGCCAAGCGGCCGCGCAGGTAGCCGAGGTTGTAGGCGGCGCCGCACCGCGCCCGCAGCAGTGCCGAGGAGGTGGCGGGCCAGAGCAGGAGCGGAGCCTGCACCAGCAACCGCGCCGCGGCGCCGAGGAAGCGGCCGGTGCCGTGCTTCCCGGCGCGGTCGCGCAGCGCGTCGGTGGCGCCCTGCCACAGGAGGCGGCTCAACAGCCAGCCCGGCCGCAGCCGCTCGCGCTGGATGCTGTGCCGCACCGCGGCAGCGCCGTCGTAGAAGGCGCGGTAGCCGCGGGCGCGGAGGCTTTCCACCACCGCCACCTCTTCGCCGGACAGCAACCGGCCGCCGACCCGGCCGAGCCCTTCCGGGAAGCCGCCGACCTCGCGGAGCGGGGCGGCGGCGAAGGCCATGTTCGCGCCGTAGATCTCGACCCCTTCCGGGAGGTCCACGCCGGCCTCGCCGAAGCCTTCCCACTCGATGATGGTGAGCACCCCCCGGAGCGAGGGCGGCCACCAGCCGGGCAGCGGCGCTTCCCAGGCCGGCAGGATGCGCCCGCCCAGCGCCGCCGCGCGCCCCGGCAGGCGGGCGATGCGGTCCAGCAGGGCGGCGGCCCAATCCGGCTCCGGCACCGCGTCGTCATCGAGGAAAGCGACCCAGCCCCCCGCCGACGCCCCGAGCCCGAGGTTCCGCGCCAGGGACAGGCCCGGCTTGTCGGCCCGCAGCAGCCGCGCCCCCGCCTCGGCGGCGAGGCGGGAAATGGCGGCCGCCTCCATGGGCGGCGAGGCGCTGTCCACCACCAGCACCTCGAAGTCCCGGCGCGATTGCACGGCCAACCCGGCGAGGCAGGCGCGGAGGTAGCCAGGCCGGGCGTGCGTGCAAAGGACGACGGAAAGCGGCGGCACCGGACGGCGAAGGGGCTCGGGCGAGGCGGCCAAAGGGCGTCAACTGAAGCGGAAGGCGCCGCCGGGCACCGGGGCGGCTTCTGGCCCGTTGCCCGGCGTGCCGGGCGCGGCGGCGGCGCCCGACGCCTGTGCCTGCGCCTCCTTGATCTTGGCTTCGAGCTGCTTGAGCAGCCCGACCAAGCCGTTGGTGAATGCCGGGAGTTGCGACAGCGGCATGATGAGCTGCCCGGCCGGCACCGGCTTGCCCTCCGGCCCGGTCTGGGCGAGCGTCAAGCGGGCGACGCCATGGGTCACGCTCGCGTCGAGTATGCCGTCAGCGAAGATGGTGCGGACGTCAGGCATAGGGGGTTTTCCGATCTGTCTGGACTGGCGGGCCGAGGGTAGCACCCCCGCGCCCGCCGCGCCGACGGATAAACGCCGCTCCGGCCCTACTGTTCGCGGAAGGCGCGGGCGAAGCTGTCGCGGATCGGCTGCGTCATGTAGCGGAAGAAGCTGCGCTCGCCGATCTGGACGTGCGCCTCGACCGGCATGCCCGGGGTGAGGAACACGTTCGGCAGCTTTTCCATCTGCTCGCGGTCGATCATGATGCGGGCGGGGTAGTACTGCTGCCGCGTCTGGTCGTTGGTGGTCACGTCGGCGGCGACCCAGGTCACCTCGCCGTGCAGGAACGGCACCAAGCGCTGCTTGAAGGCGGGGAGCCGGACTTCGGATTTCAGCCCGGGGAACACCACGTCGATGTCGGAGGGCTGGATGTTCACCTCCGCCACCAGCCGGTCGCTGTCCGGAACGATGTCCAGGATCGTGTCGCCGGGCCGCACCACGGCGCCGAGCGTGAACAGCTTCAGGTTCACCACCGTGCCCGATTCCGGCGCCAGGATGTCGCGCCGGGTCTGGACGTCGCTGGAAGCGCGGAGGCGCTCCTCGGTCTCGGCGAGCTTGCCCCGCACCTCGCGCAGCTCGGTCGAGACCTCCTGGATGCGCTGGTCGAGCGCCTGCTGGATCTGCCGCTCCGCTTCGCCGATGGTGGCGTTAGCGCGGTCGATCTGCCCGGTGAGCTCCTGGATGGTGCCTTCCAGCCCGGCCATGGCGCGCTGCAGCGCGAGCAGGTCCGGCAGGCGGGCGAGGCCCTGGGCCACCAAGCCCTGCCGCATCCGCTCCTCCTGCCGGATCAGGACGAGCTGGTTGCGTGTGGCGACCATCTGGCCCTGCGCGCCGCGGATCGCCGCCTGCTGCTGCTCGATCCGGGCGCGCAGCACCTGGAGCTGGCTGTTCAGGCTGGCGGTGCGGGCCTCGTAGACCTCGCGCTGGCCGCGCACCGCGTCGCGCGCGCGCGGGCTGGGGCTTTCCAGCAGTTCGGGCGGGAACTCGATGGGCTCGCCCGGCTTGCCCATCTCGGCGACGAGGCGGGCGTCCTGGGCCATGAGCGCCCAGCGCTGGGCGCGTTGCGCTTCGGCGGTCGAGTCCGATTGGATGTCGTCGAGCCGCACCAGCACCTGCCCGGCCTGCACCTTGGCCCCGTCGCGCACCAGGATCTCGCGGACGATGCCGCCTTCCAGGTGCTGCACGGTGCGGCGGTTGCCCTCGACCTTGATGATGCCGGGCGCGATCGCCGCTTCGGCGAGCGGCGCCATGACCGACCACGCGCCGAAGCCCACAACGAAGACCGAGAACACCGTGAGGCCGAACAGCGCCGGCCAGCGGGTCCGGGGCGCCGGGGCATCGAGCATCGCGTTGGGCGGGAAGGGCGGCAGGGCCGCGCCGAAGTCGTGGCGCTTCGCCAGGGCGCGGCCGGGCGCGACCGTGAGCTGCCGGGGGCCGGAGGTGGGGGCGAGTTCGGTGGTGGTGCTCATCGCGCGGCGGCTCCCGTGTTCTCGAGCCGGGGGACCTGGGGCACCTCGGCCGGGCGGGTCTGGGTCATCAGGCGCTTCAGGACCTCGGCGCGCGGGCCGAACATCTCCATGGCGCCGTCCTTCAGCAGCAGCACCTTGTCCACGCCCTGCACCAGGGTCGGCCGGTGCGAAACCAGCACGACGGTGGTGCCATTCGCCTTCAGGCGTCCCAGGGCGCCGATCAGGTGCGCTTCGGAGTCGCCGTCGAGGTTGCTGTTGGGTTCGTCCAACACCACGAACTTCGGCCGGCCGAACATGGCTCGGGCAAGGCCGATGAGCTGGCGCTGGCCGCCGGACAGGTACTGGCCGCCGTCGCCGATCTCGGTTTCGTAACCGTTGGGCAGGCGGAGGATCATCTCGTGGCAGCCGGCGAGCTGGGCCGCCTCGAACACCTCCTCGGGCGCCGCCTCGCCCATGCGGGCGATGTTGGCGAAGACGGTGCCGTCGAACAGCTCCACGTCCTGCGGCAGGTAGCCGACGTGGCGGCCGAAGTCCTCGCGCATCCACTGGTAAACGTCGGCGCCGTCGAGCCGGACGTGGCCGGCCGAGGCGGGCAGGGTGCCGATCAGCAGGCGGATCAGCGTGGTCTTGCCGGCGGCCGACGGGCCGATCACGGCCAGGCTCTCGCCGGGCTTCAGGGCGAAGTTGACGCCCTTGATCATGGCGACGCCGTGGCCGGGGAAGGCGTAGGAGACGCGCTCCACGCCGAGGTGGCCCTCGGGCTCCGGCAGCGGCAGGCCGGGCGGGCGGAGGCGGGGCTGGGACAGGAAGGCCTGCAACCGCCGGAACGACTGGCGTGCCTGCACGAGCTGCTTCCAGCCGCCGATCATCTGCTCCACCGGCGCCAGCGCCCGGCCCATGATGATGGAGCCGGCGATGGAGGCGCCGGAGCTGAGCTCCATCTGGAGCACGAGGTAGGCGCCGACGCCCAGGATCGCGATCTGCACCGCGAGGCGGAAGAACTTGGTGGCGGAGACCAGGACGGAGGCGCGGTCCGCCGCCTGCTGCTGCGGCTCCGCTTGGGCGGCGACGGCGTCGCGCCACCGGCCGATCACGGAAGGCAGCATGCCCATGCTGTCGATCACCTCGGCATTGCGCGAGATGGCGTCGGCCCGTCGCTGCGAGGCCATGGCGGCGGTGTTGGCCGCCCGCAGCAGCTTGGAGGTGAAGAATTCGGTGGCCAGGGTCAGGCAGAACAGGATCAGCGCGCCCCCGAGGGCGATCCAGCCCATCACCGGGTGCAGCGCGAAGATCACCGCGATGTAGACCGGCACCCAAGGCACGTCGTAGAGCGACAGGGCGCCGGGCGAGCCGAGGAAGCCGCGGCAGACCGCGAGGTCGCGCAGCGCTTCCATCCGGTAGGGCCGGCCGCGCAGCGTGCTCTCGATGGCGCGCACGAAGCCTTCGGGCGCGATCCGGTTCTCGATCCAGGAGCCGATGCGCTGCATGATCTGCGCGCGCGCCGCTTCGAGCATCGCCAGGACCAGGACGGCGGCGCCGGCGATCAGCGACAGGTACAGCAGGGTGTCGAGGACGCGGGTGGCCAGCACCCGGTCGAACACCTGCATCATGTAGATGGAGGTGGTGAGCTGGAGCAGGTTCACCGCGCCGCTGAAGACGCCGACGAGCAGGAATTGCTTGCGGCAAGCCTTCAGCGCCCGGCGGAGCGGCGTGTCGGCGGCGGTGTCGAAGGCGGCGTGGGCGGCCATGCGGGTTCCTGACATGTGTTCAGCCCCCCAACAGGCCGGCGACGGTGGCCCGGATGTCGGGACGCGTCCACAACCAAGCGCCCAGGGCGCCGGCGGCGGCGAGCGCGACCAGGTTGGCCAAGACCAGCGCGGCGAAGCTTGGCGGCGGCCGCAGGCTGCCGAGGTGGGCGGCGACCGCCTCCTGCCTGATCTGCTCTACGTTGTTGTGGAGGTGCCGGATGCAATAATCGCCCAGGGCCGCGTCCGCTTCCCGGCGGGCGCGCTCCACCCCGTCCGGCGTCGGCGCGAGGCCCCGCTCGGATGCGATGGCGAAGGCCAGCAGATCGGCGGTCCGATCGACCTCGCTCCGGCCGCCGCGGAAGGCGGCCAAAGGGACCGGGGCGGTCGGGGCGGCGGCGGGGGGAACGGCGGCGACCGCGTCGACGGGCGGGCCGGCTTCGTCTTCGGCGCGGGCGGTTCCCGCGCCCGGGAGCAACGTGTCTATCTTGGCCATTTCTCGGCTCCGCTCCGGGTTCTCGGACCTCGGGGCGATACCTCCCCTGGATCGCTTTCCGCCGCTGGGGGGTCCCGGGACAGGCGCGCGGCAGCGGCCCGGCGGGATGCGGCGGGCCATCCGCTGGGGAGGAGCGCTGCCGCCGCTCGGGATTCCAGGCGTATACGCCCTTCCCCACCCATGAATTGCAAGCCCATTCGTCGCGCAACTCCGCTCAATCCGCCGGCAACTCCTCTGGGCCCCAGACTACATCAAGACCGGCGTAGCCTAACCGCAAGGTGTTGTGAAGCGGTTCGAGTTGCGCGGAAAAGGCTAGGCGCTCTGTGGCAGCCAGAGCAGCACGCCGCGAAAAGGGCCACCGGCAAAGGGGCGGTGAGGGGGTTGCGCATTGACCGCCGTTGTCCACCGCGTGATAGCAAAACGACTTGGGGCGACAGCGGGTGGACCATGGGGAAGAAGGTTTGGGGCTGCCTTGCCGCGGCCGTGCTGGCCGGGGGATTGCCGGCGACCGGGGCGCACGCGCAGCCGCAGCAGCGGGATGGCCGACGGCAAACGCCGCAGGAGGTGCAGCGGGGCGTCACGGTTGAAACCCGCCAGCGCCCGGATTTCGACCCGTTGGGCGTGCGGTTGGGCGGCTTCAGGCTGGACGGCTTCTTCGAAGCCGGCGCCGGTTACGACAGCAACGTGTTCGGCCGTGAGAACAACGTCGTCGGCGACGGCTACGCGACCGAGACGGGCAGCGTGGTCCTCGGCAGCGACTGGACCCGCCACGCCGTCGGCGCGTCGGCCAACGTCGACGCGCGCCAGTTCTTCAAGCAGTCCGACCTGGACTGGACCGACTGGAACATCGGCGGCTTCGGCCGTTACGATATCGACCAAAGAACGAGCGTCCAGGCGCAATACCGCCACTATCGTGAACACTTGGACGTTTACAACTTCGACGTGCAGCAAGCGGGCATCTTCCGGCCCGTGCCCTACGACTCGGACGAGTTCCAGGTGTCGGGCAGCACCACGTTGAACCGCCTCGGCTTCACGGCCTTGGGCCTCTACCGGACCTACCGGTTCGAGAACGTCGAGATCGGGGAAGGACAGCGGAACACCTCCTCCAACAGCTTCGACACGATGATCGGCGCCTTCGGCACGAGCTACGCCTTCGCGCCCGGGCGCTTCGTCACCGGCCAGTTGCGGTTGCAGGACATCGCGTACACCGACAGCGCCGTCAGGGACCGTGACAGCTTCAGTTGGGTGGCGCTCGCTGGCTTCGAATACGACTTCGACGGCGTTTGGGCCGGCCGCATCGGCGTCGGCTGGCAGCAGCGCAACTACAGCGGCGCGCAGTTCAAGACCTTGGAAGGGCCGGCCCTGGACGGCCGTCTGAGTTGGTCGCCCTCGCAACTCACCACCGTCACCCTCAACGTCGCCCGCACCATCGAGGAGTCGATCCGCCTCGACGCCGTCAGCTACATACGGACCACCGGCGGCATCCGCGTGGACCACGAATTCCTGCGCAACGTGATCCTGGGCGCCGAACTCCGCGCGGACAGGCGCGAGTACGACCGGCCGGACTCGACCGCGACGGACGGCGTCGTCCAGTTGAACGGCCGGTGGCTGATCAACCGGAGCGTCTCGCTCGTCGGCAGCTACGCTTACAACCGCCGCATTGAGGCGACGGGGGGGGCCTTCGAGTTCGACCGCAACCTGGTCCAGGTGCGCCTGCGGGTTGCCCTCTGACCTAGCCGCTGGCCCGGCGGCGGTCCGCCTCCTCGGGGTGGATTTCGCCGGGCTCCGGCCGGACGAGGTGGTCGAGCGGCTGGCGGCGCGGCCGGCGTCGGAGCCCTTCACGTACGCCGTCACGCCCAACGCCGACCACCTGATCCGCCTCTCGTCCCGGCCGGACCTCCGGCCGTTGTACGAAGCGGCTGCGCTCCGGCTGCTCGACAGCCGGGTCGTCGCGCGGCTGGCCGGCCTGTTCGGCCTCCACGCGCCGCCGGTGGTGACGGGCAGCGACCTCACCGCGGCGCTCTTCGACCGCGTTGTGAAGCCGGACGACGCGGTGGCCGTGCTCGGCGGTTCGGAGGAGGTCGCCGCCGCCCTTGCCGCCCGCTACCGCTTGGCGCGCCTCGCCCACCACAACCCGCCGATGGGCTTCGACCGCGACCCGGCGGCGCTGGAGGCGGCGCTGCGGTTCGTGGAGGCCCGCCCGGCCCGCTTCGTCTTCCTCGCGGTGGGCTCGCCGCGGCAGGAGATCGTGGCCGAGGCCCTGGTACGACGGGGGAAGGCCACCGGCGTCGGCCTCTGCATCGGCGCGAGCCTCCTCTTCCTCGCCGGGGTCGAGCGCCGCGCGCCCCGGCCGGTCCAACGGGCGGGGCTGGAATGGGCTTGGCGGCTGGCGGGCGACCCGAAGCGCTTGGCGCGGCGCTACCTCGTGGACAGCCCGCGCATCGTCCAACTGCTCTGGCGGGAAGCCCGGCGCGAGCGCCGCGGCGGCGCCTGACCCACGGAAGGCGCTCCCCGACAGGTGCGCTTGCGCCGCGCGACGGTGTGTTATGTAATAACGTCATGCGGCCTTGGTTCACCGATCCCCTGGCTCTCGGCTCCGGTGCCGGCGCCCGGCTGGCGCTCGCGGCGCTGGTTTCGGCGCTGGTCTGGGCCGGAGTCGCTTGGGCGATGCTGGCGCCGTGAGCCCCGCCGGAATTACCCTCGCGGACCTCACGGTGTGCCACGGGCGGCGGCCTGCCGTGCACCACCTGTCCGGGCGGTTCGCGCCGGGGAGCCTCACCGCCGTCGTGGGGCCGAACGGCGCCGGGAAGTCCACCTTGCTGCGGGCCCTTGCCGGCTTGCACCCCGCCCAGTCCGGCCGCATCGAGGGCGCGGGGCGCGTCGCCTTGCTGCCGCAGCAATCCTCCATCGACCGGGGCTTCCCGCTGTCCTGCCTCGACACCGTGCTGTTCGGCCTTTGGGCGGAAGCGGGCCCGTTCCGCGCCATCCCGCGGGCCGCGCGGGCGCGGGCCGAAGCGGCCCTGGACGCGGTGGGCCTCCGCGGCTTCGAGCGCCGGCCCGTGGGCAGCGTGTCCTCCGGCCAGTTCCAGCGCGTGCTCTTCGCGCGGCTGCTGCTGCAGGACGCGCCGGTGGTGCTGCTGGACGAGCCCTTCAACGCCGTGGACGCCCGCACGGCGGCCGACCTGCTTGCGATGGTGCGCCGGTGGCACGGGGAAGGCCGCACCGTGATCGCGGTGCTGCACGACATGGACTTGGTGCGGGACGCCTTCCCCGAATCGCTCCTGCTCGCCCGGGATTGCCTCGGCTGGGGACGGACGGCGGAGGTGCTGACGGCCGCCAACCTCCTGCGCGCGCGGTCCATGGCCGAGGACTGGGCCGCCGGCGCCGGCGAGTGCGGGCGCGGGCGGGCCGCCATCGACGCCGCCGCCGCGACCGCGGCGTGACCCTCACCACGGCGCGGCTGGTGCTGCGCCCCTTCGCGGCGTCCGACGTCGACGCCTACGCCGCCATCCGCGCCAGGCCGGAGGTCGTCTCCATGCTCCCGGACGGCGCCGAAGCGGCGGCGCGCGCGAGGGCGGACGCCGAGCGGCCGGTGTCGGTCTGGGCCGGCGCCCCGCCCGGCGCGGCCCCCTGGGCGGTGGAGGCGCGGGGAGACGGCCGGCTGCTCGGCCACTTCGGGCTCCGGCCCTTGCCCGAACTGGGCGGCGAAACCGAACTCCTCTACATGCTGGACAGCGGCGTGCGGGGCAGGGGCCTCGCCACCGAGGGCGGCTTGGCGGCGTTGGGCGCGGCGTTCGGGGCGCTCGGCTTGCGGCGCGTCATCGCGCCGGCGCGGCCGGAGAACGCGGCGTCGCTCGCGGTGATGCGCAAGCTCGGAATGCGGCGCGAGGCCGAGGTGCATGTGTTCGGCGTGCGGGCGGTCCGCTGCGCCGCGCACGCCGCTCCGCCGGAGGGGGGCGCCGGCGCTTGCACGACCTGCTGATCGGGCCGTTCGTCGAGTTCGGCTTCCTGCGGCGCGCGCTGGTCGGGTGCCTCGCCGTGTCCACGGCGGCGCCGGTGCTGGGCCTGTTCCTGATGCTGCGGCGGATGAGCCTCACCGCGGACGTGATGGCGCACGGCATCCTGCCCGGCGTCGCGGGCGGTTTCCTCCTGGCCGGCCTGTCCGTGCCGGCGCTGGCCGCCGGCGGGCTCCTGGCCGGCCTGGCCGTGGCGGTGGGCGCCGGGGCCCTGTCGCGCGCGACCGGCGGGCGGGAGGACGCGGCGCTCGCAGCGCTCTACCTCGTCGCGCTGGCGCTGGGCGTGGCGCTGGTGTCCTGGCGCGGCGGCGCGGTGGAGCTGACGCAGCTCCTCTTCGGCAGCGCGCTCGGCGTGGACGACGCCGCGCTGCTGCTGATGGCCGGCACCGCGACCCTGACGCTCGGCGCGCTGGCCCTGGCGTGGCGCCCCTTGGTCCTGGAGTGCTTCGACCCCGACTTCGCCGCTGCCGTGGGCGCGCACGGCGCCAGGTGGCACCTCGGCTTCCTGGCGCTGGTGGTGCTCAACCTGATGGCCGCTTTCCAGGCGCTCGGCACCCTGATGGCGGTCGGCCTCATGATGCTGCCGGCCATCGCGGCGCGCCATTGGGCGCGCGGGGTGGGCGGCATGGCCTACGCCGCTTGCGGCATCGCCGCCGGTTCTTCCGTGGCGGGGCTGCTCCTGTCCTTCCACGCCGACCTGCCGACCGGGCCGGCGGTGGTGCTGTGCGCGGGCCTCGCCTGGGCGGTGTCCGTGCTGGCGGGGCCCGCCGACAGCCTCGCCGCGCGATTGCTGCGGCGGCGGCGGCCGCACCTGGCCGGGTGAGCCGGGCGGCGCCGGACGCCGGGAGGGCGGCTGCCTGCCGCCGCCTTCAGGCCCGGTAGATGTGCAGCCCGCCCGGCAAGCGGCCCGCCGGGGCGGGGCCGCCCCGGGTCAACCGCTCCGCCACCGCCACCGCGGCCAGCAACTGGCGCTCGTCGAAGGGCTTGTGCAAGCAGCCGACCGCGCTGGCGACCGCGCTGCCCTCCTCGGCCGGGCAATTCCCGGTGACGAAGAGCACGGGGATGCCAAGCGCGGAAAAGTCGGCGGCGAGGTCGAGCCCGCTGTCGCCGCCGGACAAGCGCATGTCCACCAAGGCGAGATCAGGCCGCTCGGCGCGCGCCAGGGCCATCGCGCCGGCGCGGTCAGGGGCCGTTCCCACCACTTCGTGCCCGGCGCCGGTCAGGAAGGTCTCGATCTCCAACGCGACCAAGCCTTCGTCCTCGACCACCAGGATGCGGCACGCGCGGGATGCCGACCGCGCCTCCCCCCGCTCCGCGTCGGCGGGGGTCGAGTGGGCCCGGGAAGGCGTCGCCCACCCGCCGATCGGGGCGGCACCGCTTCCGGTGGCCGTTCTCATCATGCTGCGTCCTGTCATGTCCTCGATCCCGGCACCCGCAACTCGAACGCGGCGCCCGCGCCCGAAACCCCTTTGCCGATTCGCAGTTCCGCGCCCAATTGCCGCGCCAGCGTGGAAACCACGCGCATGCCGACGCTGCCCGCGGCGACGGGATCGAAGCCGTCCGGCAGGCCGACCCCGTCGTCCTCGACCAGCACGGCCAGCGCCGCGTCGCCGGCGCCCGGCGGCTGCAACGCCACGCGCACGGTCCCGCCGGCGTGGCCCGGCGGGAAGGCGTACTTCAGCGCGTTGGTCAGCAGTTCGGACACGACCAGGACCAGCGGCACCGCGCGGTCGATCGGCAGGAGCAGCTCCCGCCCTTCCGCCGGCGGCTCGAAGACGAGGCGGACGCGCTCTCCGCGGTCGGCGCCGAGCGCGGCGGCCGTGTCGGCGCAGAACTCGCCCAGGAATCCCACCAGCTCGACGCGCCCGTGCATGCCCGCCTGGTAGAGCCGCTGGTGCAGGCGGGCGACCACGCCGATGCGCGCCCGCGCATCGCCCAAGGCGGCGCGCAGGCCCGGGTCGGGCGCCCGGGACGCCTGGAGGGTGAGCAGGCTGGAAACCAGTTGCAGGCTGTTCTTGACGCGGTGGTTGACCTCGTGGAGCAGGGCCTCCTTGACCTCGAGCGCCTCCGCTAGCGCCGTGCGGGCGGCCACCAGCTCGTCGATCTCGGTGCAGGTGCCGTACCAGCGGACGATCCGGCCGGTTTGCGGGTCGTGGACCGGCAAGGCGCGGCCGAGCACCCAGCGGTAGGAGCCGTCGGCCGCCCGCAGCCGGTACTCGATCTCGTAGGGCTTGCCGGTTTCGAGCGAACTCCGCCACCGCTCCCACGCGAGGTCCCGGTCGTCGGGGTGGAATTGCGGGTTCCAGCCTTCGCCTTCGGTTAGCGCCGGCGGCGCGCCCGTGAATTCGTACCAACGGCGGTTGTAGTAGTCGTGGAAGCCGTCCGGTCGCGTGGACCAGACCATCTGCGGGATGGCGTCCAACGCGGTGCGCAGCGCCGCCTCGCTGCGCGCCAGCGCGGCTTCGGCCCGTTTGGCGGCCGTGATGTCAGCGTTGTAGCCCACCACGCGCACGCGCCCGTCCGGTCCCGGCACGCCTTCGCCCGCGCCGAGGAGCCAGCGCTCCTCGCCGTTGCCGTCCAGGACCCGGAACTCGGCGCGGTAGACGCCGCCCGCCATGGCCGCGGGCTTGAACTCGGCCATGACCCGGCCCCGGTCCTCTGGGTGGATGCGGGCGACGAAGGACGCCAGGGTGCCGTCGGCCTCGGCGGCGGGCAGGCCGAACATCTCGGCCAAGCCCTCGTCGGTCAGGATGCGGCCGGTGTCCGCCTCGACCTCCCAGGATGCCAGCCCGCCCGCGCGCAGCGCCAAGCGGGCGCGGGCCTCGGCGGCGCGGGCCGCGGCCTCCGCCGTCCGGCGCGGCCGGAGGTCGCGGAAGATGGCGGAGACGCCGAAGACCCGCCCGTCGGGGGCGACCATGCGCGCGGCGCTGACGGAAACCGGGATGCGTTCGCCGTCCTTGGCCACGCGCACCGTTTCGTGCTCGTGGACGCGGCGGCCCTCCATGGCCAAGCGGAACACGCCCGTCGGCTCGCCGTCCGGCGGGTCGGCGGGCACCAGCAAGCCGGCCGGCCCGCCGACGGCCTCGGCGGCGGTGTAGCCGAACAGCGCCTCCGCGCCGCGGTTCCAGGTGAGGATGCGCCCGTCCGCGGCGTCGAAGCTGATGATCGCGTCGCTGGTGGAGGCGACGATGGCGGCCAGGCGCGCGTTCGCCTCGTCCGCCCGGCGGCTGTCGTCCACGTCGGTGCAGGTGCCGACCCAGCGCGCGACCCGCCCCGTGGCCGCGTCGCGCTCGGGGGCGCCGCGGACCACGTGCCAACGCGCCTCGCCGTCGGCGCGCAAGAATCTGTACTCGGCCTCGTAGGGTTCGCCGGTGCGCACGCTGGCGCCCCAGATCTCGGCGGCCCGCGCCCGGTCCTCCGGGTGGAGCGTGGCGAGCCATCCGTCGCCCAGCAGCGCTTCGGGCGGCAGGCCGGCGTAGTCTTGGAAGCGGCGGTTGGTGAAGACGTTGGCGCCCTCCGCGTCGGCCACGAAGACCAAGCCCGGCGTGGCCTCCACCAGCGCCCGCCATGCCGCCTCGCCAGCGGCCAGCGCCGCCTCGGCCCGCATCCGGCCCTCGACGTCCTGCGCCACCACCACCCATTCCCGGACCGCGCCGGTTGTCGGGTCGCGCACCGGCGTGCCGCGCAGGTGCCGCCAGCGCCACAGGCCGCCCGCGTCGCGGAAGCGCAGTTCGAGGTCGCACGCCGCCGCGTCGCCGTCGACGGCCGCGGCCCAGGCCGCTTCGGCCCGCCCCCGGTCCTCCGGGTGGACCGCGGCGAGCCAACCGCGACCGAGCACGCCCGCGTCCGGCAGCCCGGTCGCGGCCTCCCACCCGGTCGCGGCCACGACGGAGCCGTCCGCGCGCGCCGTCCAGACGATGGCGGCGGCCACCGTCCCCGCCAGGGCCCGCCAGCCCGGTCCGCCACCGTTCCGCTCCCGGACTTCGGCGGCCGGGGGCAGGGCCAAGTGTCGCCCGTCGTCCGTGTTCATCATCCGCGACGCCTGTTTGCCACGCTGCGCGGCGCCTGTCCGCCCGTTTCGGGACACGATCGCGAAGGGCGCGGGAGGCCGGCCCTTCGCACGGGCCGCGGAAAGGGTTTTGGGTCAGCCGCCCGCGGCATCCACGAAGCCTTGTACCAATCCCGATGACACCAGCCGCCATCCGTCCACCAGCACGAAGAAGACCAGCTTCAGCGGCAGCGACACGGCGTTGGGCGGCAGCATCATCATGCCGAGCGACATGAGCAGGCTGGCGACCACCATATCGATCACGAGGAAGGGCAGGAACACCAAGAAGCCGATCTCGAAGGCGCGCTTCAGCTCGCCCACCAGGAAGGCGGGGAAGAGCACGCGCCACGGCACGGGTCCAGCGTCCGCCTGCCCGGACGGAAGCTCCCGAGCGAGGTCGCGGAACAGCGAAACGTCGGCCTCGCGCGCCTGCGCCGCCATGAAGGCGCGGAAGGGCTCGGCCGCCGCCTTGAGGCCGTCCATTTCGCCCATCCGCCCGGCCATCATAGGCTCCAGCCCCTCCGTCCAGCTCCGCTCCAGTGTCGGCTGCATCACGAAAAAAGTCAGGAACAGCGCCAGCCCGACCAGCACCGGGTTGGGCGGGATGCCCTGGGCGCCGATGGCCGAGCGCAGGAGCGACAGCACCATGACGATGCGCGCGAAGGCCGTCGCCATCACCAGGAGCGAGGGCGCGAGGGCGAGCAGCCCGATCAGCGCGGTGAGCTGCACCAGGCGCGAGGTGTTGCCGGATCCGCCCGTGGCGCCGAGGTCAATGCTGACGCTCTGCGCCGCGGCCGCGCCGGCGGTGGCCGCGAGGATGGCGAGGGCGAGGGCAGGGGCGCGCATCAGGCCGCGTCCCCTGGGGCGGCGTCCGCCGGCAGCCAGCCGAGCGGGACGTCGCCCGCGCCGCCCGTGAGCAGGAGCAGGTCGCGGCCGTCGCAGCGCACCAGCACGAGGCGCCGCTTCGGGTCGAGCGGCAGCACCTCATGGACGGAGAGCCGGCGGCGGGCGCCGGGCTTGGCCGCGCCCGGCGCGACGGCGCGGAGGGCCCGCAGCGCCGCGAAGGCGAGCAGCACCACGGCGCCGAGCGCCACCAGCGCCTTGAGGACGAGGGAAGGGTCGAGGGTCACGCCGTGGTCTCCTACCGACGGGCCGGGTCCGCCGCGGGCCGGCCGGGCGGGTTTTCCGCCGGCAGGCGCGACGCCCGGCACCATGCGGCGCAGCGGGTTAAGGAAAGGCGGCAAGCGCCGTTAACCGCGCCTTCACCCGTCCCGCGCAGGATCGCCGCATGACCACCGAGGCGCGGCCCACCACCGACCTGCTCAGGCTCACCGAGCGCCGGATGGCGTGGCTGGAAGCGCGACAGCGGGTGCTCGCGGGCAACGTCGCCAACGCCGACACGCCCGGCTACCAGCCGCGCGACGTGCGCTCCTTCGCCAGCGTCCTCGCCGGCGCGGGGGGCGGCGGTGCGCCCATGGCCGCGACCGACCCGCGGCACCTGACCGCGCGGAACGACCCGATGCTCGCGCGGCCGGACCGCTCGGCGCCGGACAGCGCGCCCAACGGCAACGCCGTGTCGCTCGACCGGGAAGCGCTGAAGGTGGCGGAGACGGACTCGGCGCACTCGCTCGCCGCCGCCCTGCACCGCCGCTACCTCGGCATGTTCCGCACCGCCCTCGGGCGCCAAGGCTAATCCCGTAAACAGGAGGACCAAAAAACATGGACCTCGACCGAGCGCTCCGCGTTTCCGCCGCCGGCCTGCAAGCGCAGTCCACGCGCCTGCGCGTCGTGGCGGAGAACCTCGCCAACCGCGACAGCACCGGATCGTCGCCCGGCGCCGACCCCTACCGCCGCAAGACCGTGACCTTCGGCGCGCACGTGGAGCGCGGGCTCGGCGCGGGCGGCGGCGGAGTGGCCACCGTGAAGGTATCCCGCGTCGGCACCGCGCCGGGCGCCTTCGAGGAGACCTACGACCCCGCGCACCCGGCGGCCGACGCGCGCGGCTACGTCAAGCGGCCCAACGTGAACAGCCTGGTCGAGATGATGGACATGCGCGAAGCCCAGCGGAGCTACAGCGCCAACGTCTCCGTCCTGGAAGTCACGCGCGGCATGCTGACGCGCATCATCGAGACGCTCCGGTGACGGCGATCCGGGCCGCCAACCCGCTCCAGGCCGCGGCGGCGTACCGGGCGGCGGGCTCCGCCGAGGCCGCGGCGGCGCCGAACGGCGGCTTCGGCGCGGCGCTCCAGCGCGCCGTGGAGGGCGCGGTGGAGGCGGGGCACGCGGCCGACGCCGGCGGCGTCCGCGC